>NZ_CP157390.1:3760354-4073717 GCF_040050925.1 Leifsonia sp. NPDC080035
TCGAGGAGGCGGAGCCGCTCCTGCACGAGAAGAACCGCGAGACCGCACGCGCCGCCCTGCTCTCCATCCAGGAGCGCTGGGACGCGATCGGACGCGTGCCCCGCGAGCAGGTGCGCCCCATCGAGGACCGGCTGCGCAAGGTCGAGGCGGCCGTCCGCCGTCTCGACGAGGAGCACTGGGAGAAGAACGACCCCGAGAAGAAGGCGCGCTCGGAGGGGCTGGCCAGCCAGCTCAACGCGGCGATCGCCAAACTGGAGCAGGAGCTCGCCGAGGCCCAGGCCACTGGTGATGCCGCGAAGGTGAAGGCGGCCCAGGAGGCGCTCGATGCCCGCAAGATCTGGCTCGACGCGCTGAAGTAGCCCTTCTCCACAGCCCGGTTCGTCCCGGGACCTTTCCACCGATTCCCTCAGCCATCCCCTCAGCACGTTCGCGCCGGGGAGGCTGAGGGCATGACGAAAGCGAATCCCGCAACTCCCGCGCTCCTCGACAGGAGCGTCATGCCCATCGCCGAGCTCTTCGCGCTCGTGCTCGACGGTCAGGCGTTCCGCGTCGGGGACGCCTTCGCCCCGCTCGACGTGGCGGACTCCCCCGGTCTGCGCGCCCGCGCGTTCGCCGAGCTCGGCGCCGGGCCGGCGATCGCCGATCGCGGGACGGCGGCGTGGATTCACGGCGTCCGGGCGGAGCCGCCTCCACAGGCGCAGGTCTGCATCGACCCGAAGCGCCGTGGCCGCCTGCCCGACGGTGTGGATGCGCACCAGCACGATGTCGCCCTCGGCGATGCCGTCTCGCTCGCCGGTGTGCGCGTGACCTCACCGCTGCGTACCGCCGCCGATCTGCTTCTCACGCTGCCGCGGTTCGGTCGGCGTGACGCACAGGAGGCTGCCCACCTGCTCGCCATCGCAGGCGCGAGCGTCACGGCGCTGACCGAGCGGCTGGCCTCCTCACGGCGCAACGGCGTGAAGCGCGCACTCGGACGGGTGGCGCAGGTCGAGCGGGCGGTCCTGCCGTGACCGCCCGGTCAGCCGCCGCTGACGCGGTAGACGTCGTAGACGCCGTCGATGCGACGGACCGCGTTCAGCACGCGGTCGAGGTGGGTGGTGTCCCCCATCTCGAACACGAACCGGCTGAGCGCCAGCCGGTCGCTCGAGGTGGTGACCGTCGCGGAAAGGATGTTCACGTGGTGCTCCGACAGCACCCGCGTCACGTCAGAGAGCAGCCCCGAGCGGTCGAGGGCCTCGACCTGGATCTGCACCAGGAACACGCTCTTGGAACTCGGCGCCCACTCGACGTCGATCATCCGGTCGGGTTCCTGCAGCAGGGACTGCACGTTGTGACAGCTGGCCTGGTGCACCGAGACGCCCTGCCCACGGGTCACGAACCCGACGATCGGGTCACCGGGAACCGGGGTGCAGCACTTCGCGAGCTTCACCAGGATGTCCGGGGCCCCGCGCACGAGCACGCCCGAGTCGCTGTTCCGCAGCTGCTTGCCACGGCCCTTGACCGGGATGTCCAGCTCGCCATCCGACTCGACCTCGCTCTGCAGCGAGGCGACGATCTTCTCGATGACGGACTGGGTGGAGATGTGGCCTTCCCCGACCGCCGCGTACAACGACGAGACGTCGGGATGCTTGAGCGAGGAGGCGACCTCGACGAGCGCATCCTGCGTCATCAGCTTCTGCAGCGGCAGGTTCTGCTTGCGCATCGCCCGGGCGATCGCATCCTTGCCCTGCTCGATCGCCTCGTCGCGGCGCTCCTTGGTGAACCACTGGCGGATCTTGTTCCGAGCGCGGGGGCTCTTGACGAAGTTCAGCCAGTCCTGGCTCGGGCCGGAGTCCGGGTTCTTCGAGGTGAAGATCTCCACGACGTCGCCCGTGGCAAGCGTGCTCTCCAGCGGCACAAGGCGACCGTTCACCTTGGCGCCCATCGTGCGGTGGCCGACCTCCGTGTGCACCGCGTACGCGAAGTCCACCGGTGTCGCACCGGCGGGCAGACCGATCACCCGGCCCTTCGGCGTGAAGACGTAGACCTCTTTGGCGCCGATCTCGAACCGAAGCGAGTCCAGGAACTCGGACGGGTCTGCGGTCTCGGCCTGCCAATCGGAGATGTGGGCGAGCCAGGCGAGGTCGGTGTCGACCTTGGACGGTCCCCCGGCGCTCTTCCCGGTCGTCTGCTCCTTGTACTTCCAGTGCGCCGCCACACCGAACTCGGCGCGCTGGTGCATCTCCTCGGTGCGGATCTGGATCTCGACGGGGCGGCCCTGAGGCCCGATCACGGTGGTGTGCAGCGACTGGTAGAGGTTGAACTTCGGCGTCGCGATGTAGTCCTTGAACCGACCGGGCATCGGCGTCCACCGGGCGTGGATCTGGCCGAGCACGGCGTAGCAGTCGCGCACCGTCGTCACGAGGACGCGGATGCCGACCAGGTCGTAGATGTCGTCGAACTCGCGACCGCGCACGACCATCTTCTGATAAATGGAGTAGTACTGCTTGGGCCGGCCGACGACCTTCCCGCGGATCTTCGCGGACTTGAGGTCCTCGTTGATCGAGGCGATCACCTGCTGCACCAGTCGCTCACGCTCGGGTGTGCGCTGCTTGACCAGGCTCTCGATCTCCGCGTACAGCTTCGGGTAGAGCACCGCGAACGACAGGTCTTCGAGCTCCCACTTGATGGCCTGGATGCCGAGCCTGTGCGCCAGCGGCGCGTAGATCTCGAGCGTCTCGGTCGCCTTGCGGGCGGCGTTCGCGGCCGGCACGAAGCCCCAGGTGCGAGCGTTGTGCAGCCGGTCGGCGAGCTTGATGATCAGCACGCGGATGTCCTTCGACATCGCGACGATCATCTTGCGCACGGTCTCCGCCTGCGCGCTGTCGCCGTACTTCACCTTGTCGAGCTTGGTGACGCCGTCTACCAGCATCGCGATCTCGTCGCCGAACTGGTCGCGAAGCTCGTCGAGGGTGTATTCGGTGTCCTCGACGGTGTCGTGGAGCAGGGCGGCCGCGATGGTCTTCGCCCCGATGCCCAGATCCGCGATGATCTGAGCGACGGCGACAGGATGCGTGATGTACGGTTCGCCGGAGCGGCGCTTCTGGCCGTTGTGAGCGCGCTCGGCCACCGCGTACGCGCGCTCGATGAGGGACAGGTCCGCCTTGGGATGGTGCATGCGGACCGTACGGATCAGGGTGTCGACCGCGCCGGCCGGCTGAGCGCGAGAGAAGATCCGGGGCACGAGGCGGCGCAGCGAAGCGGACTGCGGTGTCGAAGTATCAACCATCTGCGCGCCTCCTGTCGTCCATTATCGCCGGTCCGGATGCCGCCGCCTGCACACAGGGGACGGCGGGACCCGTCAGACGACCGCCCCCGGCGATCCGTCGGAACGCGCGACCGGGGCGCCGGACGCCTCCCAGGCGTCCATACCGCCGGCCACGTTCGCCGCGGGGTAATCGGCGCGGTTCAGGGCGCCGGTGACCATCCGCGAGCGAGCGCCGGTGTGGCAGATCACCAGGATCTGCTCCGCTTCTGGCAACTCGTGCTGCCGCGCCTCGATCTCCGAGAGCGGGATGTGATGGGCGGCCGGGGCGTGCCCGGCCTCCCACTCGTAGCCCTCGCGGACATCGAGCAGCCAGGCCGAACCCGACTCGACGAGCTCATGCGCACGGGCGGCGCTCACCTCGTCTTCCGACAGATAAGAACCGCCCACGCGCCCTCGCTATTCCGCCGTGGCCGGCTACTCGGCGCCGACCGCCGCGACGGGCGGCTTGGCGGCCTTCGGCCGGATCGAGCGGACCTTCTGGTCGTGCTTCCTGATCGCGGCCTCGCCCTCGCGGAACTGCGAGTACATCGGCGCGGCAAGGAAGATCGTCGAGTAGGTACCGACGATGATGCCGATGAGCAGAGCGAGCGAGATGTCACGCAGCGTCGCCGCTCCCAGTGCGTAGGCACCGATGAACAGGATGGAAGCGACCGGCAGGACGGCGACCACCGCTGTGTTGATCGAACGCACGAGCGTCTGGTTCACCGCGAGGTTCACCGACTCGGCGAACGTGCGCCGGGTCAGATCCATCTCCTCCCGGGTGTTCTCTCGGATCTTGTCGAACACCACGACGGTGTCGTACAGCGAGTAGCCGAGGATCGTCAGGAAGCCGATCATCGTCGCGGGCGAGACCTCGAAGCCCACCAGGGCGTATATCCCGGCAGTGATGATCAGGTCGTGGAACAGCGAGATGATCGCCGCCGCCGACATCTTCCAGGTCCGGAAGTACAGCGCCATCGCGATGAACGCGAGCAGCAGGAAGACCACGAGACCCTGGATCGACTGCTGGGTCACGTCCGCACCCCAGGACGGGCCGATGAACGTCGAGGAGACGTCGCTGGCGTCGACACCGTACGTCTTCGCCAGGGCGTCCGCGACCTCCTTGGTCTGCGACTCGGAGAGCTGGTCGGTCTGCACCTGCACGGCATTGCGGCCGACGACGCTCACGTGCGAGACGGCGTCGGGCACGACGCTCGCCACCGCGTTCTGCGCCTTGGTCGTGTTCGTGTTCTCGACGTTCGTGATCTGGAACTGCGAACCGCCGCGGAACTCGATGGAGAAGTTGAACCCGCCCTTGACGATCGGCACGAGGATCGAGAGCACCACGAGGATGATCGCGATCGTGTACCAGATCTTCCGCTTGCCGACGAAGTCGAACGAGCGGGCGCCGGTGTAGAGGTCGTTGCCGAACCTGGTGAGACGGCTGGCCATCAGGAGTCCTTCCCCTCGGTCGAGCGATCCGAGGACGTCGACGCTGCGGCGAGCTCCGCCGCTTTGCGCTCGGCGATCGTCTGGCGGCGTGCCGCCTCCTTGCCGCTGCGGGCGGCCTTGCCTGCGCTGACGCTCGTCGACGAGGACGGGCTGCGGAACTGCGCGGCGCCGCGGTACACGGCGCCGAGCGCCTGCGGGTCGAGACCGGAGAGCGGGTGCCCGCTGGAGAAGAACCGCGTGCGTGCCAACAGCTGGAGCGTCGGATGAGTGAACAGCAGCACAACGACCACGTCGATGATGGTCGTCAGGCCCAGCGTGAACGCGAAGCCGCGGACGTTCGCGGCGGCGAGCACGTAGAGGACGATCGCCGCGAGGAGGTTGGTCGCCTTCGACGCGTAGATCGTGCGCCGCGCGCGACCCCAGCCCGCCTCGACCGCGCCTTCCAGGGATCTGCCGTCGCGCAACTCGTCTCGTATTCGTTCGAAGTACACGATGAACGAGTCCGCCGTGAATCCGATCGCGACGATGAGGCCCGCGACGCCGGCGAGGGAGAGCCGGTAGTCGTAGTGCCACGACAGCAGGGAGATCGTCAGCCAGGTGAGCACACCGGCCACCACGAGCGAGACGATCGTCACGAAGCCGAGCAGGCGGTACTGGAAGAACGTGTAGATCGCGACGAGGATCAGACCGATCAGACCGGCGATGAGACCGCTGAGCAGCTGGGACGTACCGAGCGTCGCCGAGATCGTGTCCTGGCTCTGCACCTTGAAGCTGAACGGCAGGGCGCCGAACTTGAGCTGGTCGGCGAGGGCCTTGGCGCTCGACTCGGTGAAGTTGCCGGTGATCTGCGGGCGGCCGTCGGTGATCGCCGCCTGCGTGGTCGGTGCCGAGATGACCTTGCCGTCGAGCACGATGGCGAACTGGTTCTGAGCGCCCTGCAGAGCGACCAGACGGGTGGTCACGTCCGAGAACAGCTTCGTGCCCGTGCCGTTGAAGACGATGTTGACCGCCCACTGGCCGGTCGTGACGCCCTGCGAGGTCTGCACAAGACCCGCGCTGGCGTCCTTGATGTCCTGACCCTTCACCTCGACCGGCCCGAGCAGGTACTTGGCCTGGTTCTGGTCGTCACAGGTGATGAGCGGCTGGTCCGTCGGGGCCGAGGAGAGATCCTGGTTCTTCGCCTCCGAGCACGAGAACGCCTCGAACTCGGCCTGCAGCTTGGGCGTCACCCAGGCGAGGTCGCTTCCGTTGGTCGGGCTCGTGGACGGCGTCGACTGCAGGCCGGGGGCCGGCGTCGGCGCCGGGGTCGACTTGCCGTCCGCTCCCACCACCTCGTTGCTCGGGCTGCCGGAGACCAGCACGGGACGGAAGTCGAGGCGTGCGCTCGACTTGACGCGGTTCAGCGTCGCCTCGTCCGGCTTGCCGGGCAGCGACACGACGATGTTGCGCGAGCCCTCGGTCGAGATCTGGGCCTCGGACACCCCCGAGGCGTCGATCCGCTGGCGGATGATCGACACGGCCTGGTCGAGCTGCTGCTGCTCGATCGACTGACCGTTCTGCACCTGCGGCGCCAGGATGATCTGGGTGCCGCCCTCGAGGTCGAGGGCCAGCTTGGGCAGCCACGTGGCGTTACTGAAGAGGACCCCGGCCGTCAGTGTGCCCAGAAGGACAACCACGATGACGCCGAGCCACGTCAGAGAACGCCAGGCCTTTTTGACCGGGGTCGACTTTGCCACCTAGGAACTCAGCTTTCTACGAGCGTCCACGCGCCACAGCGGCGCGCGGAGCACAGAGGAGGATGCTATCAGTCGTCGCTCTTGGCGCCGGGCTTCTTCGACGCGTCGTCGAGTCGCTCGCCGAATTCGGGCTGGTCGTGGTGGATCGCGGTGTCCTCGTTGAGCTGCGGGGCAGCAGCCGTCGCGGAGGCGGCGTCGTCCTCGACGACCTCCGGGGTCTTCGGCTCGACGACGCGGGCGAGCACCTGGCGGTGCACCTTCACGACGTGGCCGGGAGCGGTCTCGATGAGCGCGGTGTTGTCGTCCTCGTCGACGGAGACGAGAGTTCCGTACAGACCGAAGTTCGTCATGACCTCAGCGCCGGGCTGCATCTTCGAGCGGGTCTCCGCCTGCTCCCTCTGCCGCTTGCGGCTGTTGCGGAACATGAAGAACACGAGGGCCGCCAGGATGACGACCATCACAATGGTCAACGGGTCAATGGGCATGAAGTCTGCCGAACCTTCCGGTGAAGTGTGGGAACAAGCCGAATGGCTTCGTGAAATTATAGGTCATCCATCAGTGATGGTTGCTGTGAGACCGCCTGCTGGGGGCCGGAGAGCCCGAAGTGCCGCCACGCCGACGGTGTCGCCACCCGCCCGCGCGGAGTCCGGGACAGCAGACCGATGCGAACCAGGAACGGCTCGACCACCGACTCGATGGTCTCCGCCTCCTCGCCGACGGACACGGCCAGGGTGTTCAGACCGACCGGGCCGCCCTCGAAACGTTCGAGGATGGCGTGCAGCACCGCTCGGTCGAGCCGGTCGAGGCCGAGAGCGTCGACGTCGTACAGCTCCAGCGCCGCGCGCACCGCCGCGATGTCGGCGCCGCCGCCGTGCACGAGGGCATAGTCGCGCACCCGCCGCAGCAGGCGGTTGGCGATGCGCGGGGTGCCGCGGCAGCGGCCGGCGATCTCGGCCAGGGCCGCCTTGTCGATCTCGAACTCGAGCATCGTCGCGGCACGGGCGAGGACCTGGGTGAGCTCGGACTCGTCGTAGAACTCCAGGTGCGCGGTGAAGCCGAAGCGATCGCGGAGCGGGTTCGGGAGCAGGCCGGAGCGGGTGGTCGCGCCGACGAGGGTGAAGGGTGCGAGATCGAGAGGGATGGAGGTGGCGCCCGCGCCCTTGCCGACCATGATGTCGATGCGGAAGTCCTCCATGGCGAGGTAGAGCATCTCCTCGGCAGAACGGGCCATCCGGTGGATCTCGTCGATGAAGAGCACCTCCCCCGGCGTCAAGGAGGAGAGCAGGGCGGCGAGGTCGCCGGCGTGCTGGATGGCGGGGCCGCTGGAGAGCCGGAGCGGACGGCCGCTCTCCTGCGCGACGATCATGGCGAGGGTGGTCTTGCCGAGGCCGGGAGGGCCGGCGAGCAGGATGTGGTCCGCCGTGCGGTCCTGCATCTTCGCCGCGGTCAGGAGCAGCTGAAGCTGCCCACGGACCTTGGCCTGGCCGACGAACTCGGCGAGAGTCCGCGGTCGCAGCGCTCCCTCGAACGCGAGCTCGGACTCCGACTCCAGCTCGGGGGCGGTGAGGTCCTCGCTCATCGCGCACCCTGCTTAGCCGGACCGAGGTGGGCGAGCGTCAGCCGCAGCAGCGCCTGGACGCTGTCCCGGGCCGTCTCATCGGTGTCCGCGACGACCTCGGCGACGGCCTCCGCGGCGATCTTCTCGGGCCAGCCGAGGCCGACGAGCGCGACGAGCACGCTGTCGGTCACCGACGATCCACGGCCGCTCGCCTTCGTCGCACGGGCGGGTGCGGTGCGCGCGGCGACCAGTTTGCCGGTCAGCGAGACCACGATCAGCTTCGCGGTCTTCGGCCCGATGCCGGAGACCTTGCGGAACGGCGCGTCGTCGTCGGCGGCGACCGCCGAGGCGATCTGGTCGGGGCTGAGCACAGACAGCACGCCGATGGCGGACTTCGGGCCGACGCCGGACACGCCGTTCAGGAGCTCGAAGACCTGCAGCTGCTCGAGGTCGGCGAAGCCGAAGAGCTGCAGGGCGTCCTCGCGGACGATGAGGGAGGTGTGCACGAACGCTTCGTCGCCGACGCGGAGGGACAGCACGTGATCGGGGGTGAGCTGCACGGCGAAGCCGACGCCGCCCACCTCGATCACGGCGGTGCCGCCGCTCGCGGAGAGGACGGTGCCGCGGAGGGAGGAGATCACCTGGCAAGCCTACGTGTCGCCGCCGACGTCCGGCTGGAGCGTTCCGCGGCGCGCCACGCCGCCTGCGCCGGCGTGAGCGAGGTGTCCGCAGAACCGGCCTGCGCCGGCGCGGCGACGGGGCCGCCGCGCCACGCGTGGCAGATCGCGATCGCCAGCGCATCCGCCGCGTCCGCGGGTTTCGGCGCTTCGGCGAGGCCCAGGATGCGCGCGACCATCGCCTGCACCTGCTTCTTGTCCGCCGAGCCGTAGCCGGTGATGGCCGCCTTCACCTCGCTCGGCGTGTGCAGCGCCACGGGCAGGCCGCGCCGGGCGGCCGCGTGCAGCGCGACGCCACTGACCTGCGCGGTGCCCATCACGGTCCGGAGGTTGTGCTGGGCGAACACGCGCTCGATCGCCACGACCGCGGGGCCGTGGGCGTCGATCAGCTCGTCGATGCCGGTCCCCACCGTCAGCAGCCGCTGCTCGAGCGGCATGTCCGGCGGGGTGCGGATCACCGTGACCGCGACCAACGCCGCGCGGCGGTCGGAGCGCACGTCGACGATCCCGACGCCGCAGCGCGTGAGACCCGGGTCGATACCGAGCACCCGGACCGTCATCGCGACCTTCTAGTCGTCGTCGTCCGCGAGCTGAGCCTGCACCTCGGCGCTCAGGTCGAGGTTCGTGTACACGTTCTGGACGTCATCCGAGTCCTCGAGCGCGTCGATCAGCCGGAACACCTTGCGAGCGACCTCGGCGTCCGCCTCGACGTTCACCGTCGCGACGAACTCCGCGTCGGCCGAGTCGTAGTCGATCCCGGCGTCCTGGAGCGCCGTGCGGGCGGCGACGAGGTCGGTCGCCTCGGTGACGACCTCGAAGCTCTCACCACGGTCGGTCACGTCCTCGGCGCCCGCGTCGAGCACGGCGGCGAGGACGGTGTCCTCGTCGACGCCGTCGGCGTGCGGGACCACGATGACGCCCTTGCGGTGGAAGTTGTACGCGACGCTGCCGGGGTCGGCCATGGTGCCGCCGTTGCGGGTCATCGCGGTGCGGACCTCGGCGGCGGCGCGGTTCTTGTTCTCGGTGAGGCACTCGATCAGCAGGGCGACGCCGCCCGGGCCGTAGCCCTCGTACATGATCGTCGTGTAGTCGATGGACTCACCGGTGAGGCCGGCTCCACGCTTGATGGCGCGGTCGATGTTGTCGTTCGGGACAGAAGTCTTCTTCGCCTTCTGAACGGCATCGACCAGGGTCGGGTTGCCCGACAGGTCGGCGCCACCGATCTTCGCGGCCACCTCGATGTTCTTGATGAGCTTGGCGAACGACTTCGCGCGGCGGGCGTCGATCACCGCCTTCTTGTGCTTGGTCGTGGCCCACTTGGAATGCCCGGACACTGGTGCTCCCTCGAGTTACGTCTTGAACCTGTCCATAGTAATGCCTCGGCACCCGTCGGCCCGGCAGCGGGCGACCCCGGCGCGGGGGCGACGACACGGCGGCGGACGCCGGCCGGACCCTCGGGGTCAGCGGTGCAACAGCATCCCGCGACCAGGGTGGAACCGCTCGAACACGTCGGGCGGAAGCGCGGCGGACGCCGCCGTCGACCCGATCCCGGACGGGTTGTGGAACACGGCGCGACCGTCCGCATCCACCTCGTGTACCAGCACCAGGTGACCGCCGCGGCGCTCGTTCGGGCGCTCCGGCCAGCGGACCTCCGGCGAGACCGAGGCCATCACCACCGCGTCCTCCCCCACCCGCGGCAGCCAGCCTGCGACGTCCGCCCCCTCGAACACCTCGCCCTGGATGCCGTAGTCGGCCGCGATCCAGGCGAGGAACGGCCGGTAGTAGAGGCCGTCCACCGTGTCCGGGCGTGGCACAAGTGCGCCGGCGGCGACCGCGCCGCGGATGAGCTCGGCCATCGGGACGATCCTCCGCTCCGGCCGCCACGCGCGCAGCACGGAGCGGAGGCAGGCGAGGCCGCACACGTGCGACGCCCAGTACTCGTACTCCGCCTCCGACGCGTAGCCGTCCAGCGACCAGTCGTGGAACCGCCCCGGCGGCTCGCTCCGCAGCACGACGGCCGCGTTGCAGCGCTCGTCGCCCCACTGGGACTCGTACGGGAACCGGGGGGCGCGCTGACTCACACCCGCGAGCGTACCTTCGCCAGGAAGTACTCGTGGAAGCGCGTGTCGCCGGTGATCTCCGGGTGGAACGAGGTGCCGAGCAGGTTGCCCTGCTCCACCGCGACCACCCGGCCGCCATCGACGCGGGCGAGCGCGGTCGCCTTCTCCCCCACCGTCTCGACGATCGGTGCCCGGATGAACACGGCGTGCATCGGCGTCTCGCCCACCGCCGGGATGTCCAGGTCGGTCTCGAACGAGTCCACCTGCGACCCGAACGCGTTGCGACGCACCGCCACGTCCAGCCCGCCGAGGCTCTGCTGGCCGGCAATGCCGTCCACGATCCGGTCCGCGAGCATGATCAGCCCGGCGCAGGTGCCGTAGACCGGCAGCCCGTCGGCGATCGCTTCCTTCAATGGTTCGGCGAGCCCGAACGCCCGCGAGAGCTTGTCCATGACGCTGGACTCGCCGCCGGGGATGACGAGGCCCGCCACCGCCGAGAGCTCCTCGGGGCGGCGGACAGGCACGGCGTCGGCGCCCAGGCCGCGCAGGACCGCGAGGTGTTCGCGGAAGTCGCCCTGCAGGGCGAGGACGCCGACGGTCGGCTTCTGCACTCCGTGTTACCAGCCGCGCTCGGCGAGGCGGTGCGGTGCGGCGAGGTCGGAGACGTTGATGCCGACCATCGCCTCGCCGAGACCGCGCGAGACCTCGGCGATCACCTGCGGGTCGTCGTAGAACGTGGTCGCCTTGACGATCGCGGCGGCACGCTGCTCCGGGTTGCCCGACTTGAAGATGCCGGAGCCGACGAACACGCCGTCCGCGCCGAGCTGCATCATCATCGCGGCATCGGCAGGAGTGGCCACACCGCCAGCAGTGAACAGGACGACGGGGAGCTTGCCCGTCTCGGCGATCTCGGCGACCAGCTCGTACGGCGCCTGGAGGTCCTTCGCCGCGACGTACAGCTCGTCCCGGGTCATCGACTTCAGCGCGTTGATCTCCGAGGTGATCTTGCGGATGTGCTTGGTCGCCTCCGACACGTCGCCCGTGCCTGCCTCGCCCTTCGAGCGGATCATCGCCGCGCCCTCGTTGATACGGCGCAGCGCCTCGCCCAGGTTCGTCGCACCGCAGACGAACGGCACGGTGAACTTCCACTTGTCGATGTGGTTCACGTAGTCGGCGGGCGAGAGCACCTCGGACTCGTCGATGTAGTCGACGTCCAGCGCCTCCAGCACCTGAGCCTCGACGAAGTGGCCGATGCGCGCCTTCGCCATGACCGGGATGGACACCTCGGCGATGATCGCCTCGATCAGGTCCGGGTCGCTCATCCGGGCGACGCCTCCCTGAGCGCGGATGTCCGCGGGGACGCGCTCCAGCGCCATGACCGCGACGGCCCCCGCGTCCTCCGCGATGCGCGCCTGCTCAGGGGTGACGACGTCCATGATGACGCCGCCCTTCAGCATCTCGGCGAGCCCGCGCTTGACGCGGCTCGATCCGGTCGCGGTGCCCTGTTCCGTCTCTGTCATCATCGCCCTCTCGTGTGGAACAAAGATTGTTTTGGCCTATGCCGAACGATAGCACCCCCGGCCCGACTCAGTAGACTCGCTGGCGGAGGGGATGTGGACGAACAGATCATCACCGGCTCGACCGCGTCGGAGATCGCCGCGAGCGTGCGCGCTCTGCACGAGCGCGGCGTGTTGAGCCGCGGCGACGCGCTGCCGCCGGTGCGTGAGCTGGCGGCGAGGCTCGGCGTCAACCGCAACACCGCGGTGGCGGCGTACCGGTTGCTGGCGCAGGCGGGCGTCGTCGTCGCGCGCGGGCGCGCCGGGACCGTGATCGCCGGTCTCGACGCGGTCGCACAGGAGGGCTACGCGGCCGACAGCGTGCTGCGCGACATCGGCACGGGCAACCCGGACCCGCAGCGCATCCCCGACCTCTCCGGTGCCCTCGCGGCGGCCGTCGGCCGGCCGGTGCTCTACGGCGAGCCGGTGATCGACCCCGCGCTTCAGCAGCGCGCGCTCGACTGGGTCAGCGCCGACCTGCCCGACCGGGACGTCCGCATCACCGTGACCAACGGCGCGGTGGATGCGGTGGAGCGGCTGCTCGCCCAGGCCCTGCTGCGCGACGACGCGGTCGCGCTCGAGGATCCGTGCTTCCTGGCGAGCATCCACACGGTCCGCCTCGGCGGTTACCGGGCGGTCCCGGTGCCGGTGGACGCCGAGGGCATGACGGTCGACGGCCTGCGCTCGGCCCTCGACGCCGGCGTCAGGGCGATCATCTGCACGCCGCGCGCGCAGAACCCCACCGGCGCGACGCTGACACCGACCCGTGCGGCCGAGCTCCGTGCGGTGCTCGCCGGCCATCCCTACGTGCTTGTGATCGAGGACGACCACTTCTCGATGCTGTCGCAGCGCCCGTACGAGTCCCTGATCGGACCCGGCCACCGCCGGTTCGCGCTCGTGCGGTCGGTCTCGAAGTTCCTCGGGCCGGACATGTGCCTCGCGGTCGCCGCGACCGATCCGGAGACCGCGGAGCGGCTGGCGTTCCGGCTGAGCCCCGGCACGACGTGGGTGAGCCACGTGCTGCAGCGACTCGTGCTTGCGCAGCTCACGGACGAGACGGTGCTGGATCAGGTCGCCGCCGCCGGCCGGCACTACGCCGAACGGAACGCCGCGTTCGCCGCGCTGCTGGCGGACCGGGGGCTCCCGGCGGAGGCCGCCGACGGACTCAACCTCTGGGTTGCGCTGCCGGTGGAGGCGCGCGTCGTCGCCGAGCGGCTGATGCGGCGGGGCTGGCTCGCCCGCACCGGCGACGAGTTCCTCCTGGGCGAGCACGCCGCGCCATCGCACCACCTCCGGCTGACGGTCCACGACCTCACCGACGAGGAGACGACGCGACTGGTGGACGACCTCGCCGAGGCGTCCGGCACCGTGCCGGCGGACCCGCGGCAGGCGGCGGTCCCGCGAGATGAAAGGATGTACGGATGAAGATCCTCTCGATCCAGTCCGCGGTCGCCTACGGTCACGTCGGCAACTCCGCCGCCGTCTTCCCGCTGCAGCGCATCGGCGTCGAGGTGCTGCCCGTCTACACGGTGAACTTCTCGAATCACACCGGCTACGGCGCGTGGCGCGGGCCGCTGATCGCCCCCGACGACGTGCGCGACGTGATCACGGGCATCGAGGAGCGCGGAGTGCTCGGCCAGGTGGACGCGGTCCTCTCCGGCTACCAGGGCAGCGAGGGCATCGGCGACGTCATCATCGACGCCGTCGCCCGCGTGAAGGCGGCCAACCCGGACGCGGTCTACGCGTGCGATCCGGTGATGGGCAACGCCAAGTCCGGCTGCTTCGTCGCCCCGGCCATCCCCGTGCTGCTGCGCGAGCGCGTCGTGCCGGTCGCCGACATCATCACGCCGAACCAGTTCGAGCTCGGCTTCCTCACCGAGACCGAGCCGGACACCCTCGAGACCACCCTGGATTCGGTGGATGCGGCCCGCGCGATGGGGCCGCGCACCGTCCTCGTCACGAGCGTGGAGCGTCCAGACCGCCCGGAGGGCACGATCGAGATGCTCGCCGTGGACGACGCGGGCGCGTGGATCGTGCAGACCCCGCACCTGCCGATGAAGGCGAACGGGTCCGGTGACGTCACCGCCGCCCTGTTCACGGCCCACTACGTCCGGACCGGCGACGCGGCGCTCGCGCTCCGCAAGACCGTGTCCAGCGTCTTCGACCTGCTGACCCGCACGCTGGAGTCGGGCGAGCGCGAGCTGCAGCTGGTGGAGTCGCAGGAGTCCTACGCGCACCCGCGCGAGCAGTTCGAGGTGCGCCAGGTCCGCTGACCCGGGGCACGCCGGCTTGCAGGCCGCCGAGCACAGAGAAAGTGTCGCGTTTCCGGCGGAAACGCGACACTTTTCCTGTGCTCGGCGGCTCTGGTGGCGCCTAGCGCGGCCAGGCGTTCGCGATGGACGCGCGGACCTCGCCGAGCAGCTGCGGCAGCGCCTTCGTCCGCGCGATGATCGGGAAGAAGTTCGCATCCTGGGCCCAGCGCGGCACGATGTGCTGGTGCAGGTGAGCGGAGATTCCCGCTCCGGCGACCGCACCCTGGTTCATGCCGATGTTGAACCCGTCGTTGTTCGACACCTCGCGGATGACGCGCATCGCGGTCTGCGTCATGCTGCCGATCTCGGCGACCTCCTCCGGCGTCGCCTCGTCGTAGGTGGCGATGTGGCGGTACGGGCAGACGAGCAGGTGGCCGCTGTTGTACGGGAACAGGTTGAGCAGCGCGTACGCGTGCGTCCCGCGGGCGACGATCAGCGCATCCTCGTCGCTCATGCTCGGCGCGACGCAGAACGGGCAGCCCTCGTGACCGGGGTCCGCCTGCTGGATGTAGACCATCCGGTGCGGGGTCCACAGCCGCTGGAACTCGTCCGGAACCCCGACCAGGTACGACGGGTCGTCGACGCGGACCGGACCGTCGGCCCCGTTCGCGCCGACCCCGTCGGTGCCCTCGCTCAGGCCGGCCATGCCGTGTCGACCAGCTCGTGGGTCTCGATGCTGGCGACGATCCGGTCGATCGCCTCATCCACGGCGACACCGTTGAGCTGCGTGCCGTCGCGGAAGCGGAAGCTGACCGTGCCGGCCGACGCGTCCTCCTCGCCCACGATGAGCTGGAAGGGGACCTTGGCCTTGGTGTGCGTGCGGATCTTCTTCTGCATCCGGTCGTCGGAGTGGTCCACCTCGGCACGCACGCCGCGGGCCCTCAGCCGTGCGATCACGTCGTCGAGGAACGGCGCGTACGCGTCCGCGACCGGGATGCCGACCACCTGCACCGGCGACAGCCACACCGGGAACGCGCCAGCGTAGTGCTCCAGAAGGATCGCGAAGAACCGCTCGATCGACCCGAGCAGCGCCCGGTGGATCATCGCCGGCTGCTTGCGCGTCCCGTCCGCCGCGTTGTACTCCAGCTCGAACAGTTCCGGCTGGTTGAAGTCCAGCTGGACCGTCGACAGCTGCCAGGTGCGGCCGATCGCGTCGCGCGCCTGGACCGAGATCTTCGGGCCGTAGAACGCCGCACCGCCCGGGTCTGCTACGAGCTCCAGCCCGGACTCGACGGCCACCTGGCGCAGCGTCTCTGTCGCGGTCTCCCAGCTCTCGTCGCTGCCGACATACTTCTCGGGGTCCTTGGTGGACAGCTCGAGGTAGAAGTCGGTGAGCCCGTAGCCGCGCAGGGTCTCCAGCACGAACTCCAGCTGGCGGGCGACCTCGTCCTTGATCTGCTCCTCGGTCACGTAGATGTGCGCGTCGTCCTGGGTGAGGCCGCGCACGCGGGTGAGGCCGGAGAGCGTGCCCGACTTCTCGTACCGGTAGACGGTTCCGAACTCGGCCAGCCGCAGCGGCAGCTCGCGGTAGCTGCGGCCACGGGCCCGGAAGATCAGGTTGTGCATCGGGCAGTTCATGGGCTTCAGGTAGTAGTCCTGCCCCTGCCGGGTGATGTTGCCCTCGGCGTCGCGCTCCTCGTCCAGGTGCATGGGCGGGAACATCCCGTCCTTGTACCAGTTGAGGTGCTGGCTGGTCTCGAAGAGGTGCGCCTTGGTGATGTGCGGCGTGTTCACGACCTCGTAGCCGTTCGCGATCAGCCGATCGCGCATGTAGTCCTCGATCTCCTTGCGGATGATCCCGCCCTTGGGGTGGAAGACCGCGAGGCCGGAGCCGATCTCGTCGGGGAAGGAGAACAGGTCCATCTCGGCGCCGAGCTTCCGGTGGTCGCGCTTGGCGGCCTCCTCCATCCGGGTCTGGTACGCGCGCAGCTCGTCCTTGGTCGGCCACGCGGTGCCGTAGATGCGCTGCAGCTGCGGGTTCTTCTCCGACCCGCGCCAGTACGCGGCTGCGACGCGGGTGAGCGCCCAGCCGTTGCCGATCATGCGGGTGTTCGGGAGGTGCGGACCCCGGCAGAGGTCACGCCAGACCGTCTCGCCGGTCTTCGGGTCGACGTTGTCGTAGATCGTCAGCTCACCGGAGCCGACCTCCACGGACTCGTTGTCGCCGCCGTCGGAGGCGTGCCCCTTGAGCCCGATCAACTCGAGCTTGAACGGCTCGTGAGCGAGCTCGGCGCGCGCCTCCTCGTCGGTGACGACACGGCGCACGAACCGCTGGCCCGCGCGGACGATGCGCGCCATCTCCTTGTCGAGGGCCTTCAGGTCCTCCGGAGTGAACGCGTCCGCGACGTCGAAGTCGTAGTAGAAGCCGTCGGCGATGGGCGGGCCGATCCCGAGCTTCGCCTCCGGGTTGATCGCCTGCACGGCCTGCGCGAGGACGTGGGCGGTGGAGTGGCGCAGGATGTTCAGCCCGTCCGGCGAGTCGATGGTCACCGGCTCGACGGTGTCGGTGGTCGTGACGGTCGTCGCGAGATCCTTCAGCTCACCGTTGACGCGCATCGCGACAACGGAACGGTCGGTGAAGAGCTCGAAGCCGTCGGCCACCTGTCCACTCCTTGAGTCGTAGGAAAAAGGGATGGGTCAAGCCTAGTGCGCGCGGGAGCGGGCTCGGAGACATCCACCCGCTCGCTGCTACGCTCGCGCCGGGGGGTCGATATGAGGGGGTACATCGCCGCGCTGGTCGCGGTGCTGGTCGCGACGACGGTCACGGGATGCGTCGCGCCGCCGACGCCGTTCGACGGCGAGCGGCACGCACGGGACGAGCTGCCGTCCGCCGTGGCCGCGTCCATCACGGACGCGGACCCGTCGACGTCGCGGTATCAGGGCGAGGCCGCAGGACGGTCGCTGTACCTCGTGCGCGGCACGGGCTCGTACCAGATCTGCCTCGCCTTCTCGGACGGCACCGCGGAGGGTTCCGGCTCCTCCTGCAGCGGCGGGGACTGGCTGCGCGTCACCCTCGACGACGGGGCCGCGTTCGAGGTCCGGCTGACCGGCTTCCCGGAGACGCCACGCGCCGGGGAACACGAGATCTCCCGCTGGCTGCGGCAGGTGGACGCACGGCCGGAGTCGAGAGACGACGAGAACGACTCGTGAACACGAACAGAGGGGAATGACGATGGGACTCTTCCGACGCCGCGCACAGGAGCCGCAGCCCGAGGACCGCATCGAGTGGGTGACGTCGATCGCGCGGCAGAACCTGGTCGAACGGGGCATCGAGACGACGATCGAGCACGCCGGAGAGCCGGAGGACGTCACTCTCGTGGCCGCCGATGGACAGCGGTACCCGCTCTTCAATGCGTTCGCGAAGACGCACGGAGCGACCGCCGACCAGGCGGCGCAGATCGTGGCCGAGCACATCGGCAACCTGATCGACGCCCGGAGCACCCCGGCCGTCGATCGGCTGTCGGCCGACGAGCTCCGCGGCCAGGTGCGCACCCGCATCCTCCCCGGCGGCGAGGGCGCACCGGGCGAGCCGACGTTCCGCTACGCGCGGCGGTTCACCGACGAGCTCATCCTCGCGCTCTGCGTCGACTTCCCGACGACCGTGCAGTTCGTCTCCGACGCCGACGTCGACCGGCTCGCATTGGGCCTGGACGAGCTGTACGCCTACGGTCAGCGCAACACGGACGGCGAGCCCGTCGACCGCCGCTTCGAGCCTGCTCCCGGCATCCAGGTGATCGTCGGCGACTCGATGTTCACGGCGTCCAAGGCCGCCAACCTCCCCGCAGTGATCGGCGAAGCACCGCTGGGCGCGCTCATCACGATCCCGCACCGGCACGTGCTCATCGCGCTGCCCGTCACCGGAGCCGAGACGCTCCCCGCGGTCGAGCAGTTGCTCGAGATCACGATGCAGGTCCTCCGCAGCGGGCCTCCGCCCGGGGGCGTCGTCTCGGCCGACATCCTGTTCTCCCGTGACGGCGAGGTCAGCCGGGTGTCCTCGATCGACGACGAGGGGATGGTCTCGATCGCCGTCGACGAGCGTCTGCAGAGCGCACTCGAGGAGGCGATCGGCTGACCGGATCCGGAGCATCGACGGTCGGGGGTAACGGATGTCGATAGCAGAACGCGAGAGTGTCGCCGCCCGGGATCGGATCCGCTCCCGCCGCCGCACGATCGCGGCGAACATCCTCGTCGCGTGCGCCGTGCTGGTGCTGCTGCTCATGGCGGCCTACGACGCGTTCTTCCTCACCCAGTGGAACGTCGTGGGCCGGCTCTTCGTGCTCGGTGGCCTCCTCGTGGTGGGCTGGATCCCGGTCGCCCTGGCCATCGTCGCCGTCTGCCTGCGGCCGCACTGGCCGACCTTCATCCTCCTGGGTGTCGTCGGGGCCGCAGTCCTGGCAACGCTGGCGCTCGTCTGGTTCCTGCCGGAAGCGGTGGACACGAACCCGCAGATCTCCTGGCCCCGGCGCGGATAGTCCGCGCGGAGGAGCCGCCTCCGTCGTCCGGCGGATGCGCGGCGAGGTCGGCGGCGACAGGCTGGAGCCGTGCGGTGGCGAAGGATGCTCGGGTGGATGCCCCTCGGGCTGTTCGCGGCGCTGACCGTCTCCGGTGTGTGGCTCGACTCGGTCGAGACCGGGAACCAGGATGTGCTCCTGGTGGGAACCCTCGATGGCATGCAACTCGGCCTGCTGCTGCTCCTGATCGCCACGGCGAGCGGCACGATCGCCCTCCTCCAGGCGATCGTGCTGGTGGGCCGACTGAACTGGGTGCCCGTTCGGGTCCTCGTGCGGCTCATCGCCGGGGTACTGCTCGCGGCCGCCGTCCCCGTCGGCTACCTGCTCCTGATCGCGGCCGCGTTCGCCGGCTCGCACGGGTACCGCCCGCTGACCGTCCCCGGCCACACCGTCGTCGTCCGCTCCTTCACCTGGCACCACACCAGCCTCGACCTCCTCGAGCGGGACGGGATGCTGTTCCATCCGGTGGCGCTCTGCGGCGACCCCCTCCCGGTGGACGCGTACAACGCCTTCTCGGCCGGCCAATACGACATCGTCTCCCGCGGGGGCCGCGACGTGCTCCGTTTCGCGGAAGGCCCGGTCGGCCCGTACACCGGTGAGGCCGTCCTCGGGACGCGGCCGGGTGATGACGTGTCGGCGAGTTGCACGGCGCACGAGCGCAACAAAAACCCCCGGTCTCCCGGGGGCTTCTCTCTGGTGGGCGATACTGGGATCGAACCAGTGACCTCTTCCGTGTCAGGGAAGCGCGCTACCGCTGCGCCAATCGCCCGAGCCTGACGAATCAGGTTCGAGGTGGATACGGGATTCGAACCCGTGTATACGGCTTTGCAGGCCGCTGCCTCGCCTCTCGGCCAATCCACCGAACGGGTTGTTCACCGTATTCGAGAGGCCCGGAATCCTGAGAAACCGGGCCGGCTCGAGCGGATGACGAGACTCGAACTCGCGACCCTCACCTTGGCAAGGTGATGCGCTACCAACTGCGCTACATCCGCATTTCGTTCCGCGGTTTCCCGCGGCACTTGAATGACTTTAGCCGATCCCGACCCCGATGACAAAACCGGACGCGCCGTCCGGGTGTGTCGCGCATCCCGACCCGCCGACCCTCCGCTCGATGTGCATTCGGCCCCCTGCGTCGGCTAGTATCGAATCTCGCAGCCGGGCGACCGGATGCGGTCCCCACGGGCGATTGGCGCAGTTGGTAGCGCGCTTCCTTCACACGGAAGAGGTCATCAGTTCGAGTCTGGTATCGCCCACCAGAGAAACCCCCGGCAGTGTCCGGGGGTTTCGTGCTTCTGCGGCCCGATGCGCCGCACCGCGACCGTTCCTTACGCCGCGTGACGCGAGCGCTCGCGCGCGGGCTCCGGCTGCGGCACAGTGTCGCAATGAGTTTCGCACCGGCACGACCCCTGGAGCAGCTGTTCGCCTCCCGGTCGAGCATCAAGTGGCGCCGTTATCCCGCCGATGTGCTGCCGGTGTTCGTCGCGGAGATGGACTTCGACGTCGAGCCCGCCATCCTCGACCGCGTCGCCGACACCCTGCGCAACTCGGACACCGGCTACCTCGACTCCGCGGGACCGCTTGCGCCGGCGTTCGCCGACTTCGCGTGGAGCGCCTGGCGCTGGGGCGTGGACCCGGAGTGGGTGCACCTGGCCACCGACGTCACCGTCGGCGTGGTGGAGACGCTGCGGCTCGTGCTGCCGCCGAGCGGCGGGCGCGTCGTGCTCACTCCCCCTGTCTACCCGCCGTTCTTCGAGATGATCGAGGAGGCGGACGCGGTCGCGGTGACGGTGCCGCTCCGCGAGGATGCCGGCTGGAGTCTCGACCTGGCCGGGATCGAAGCCGCGTTCGCCGCGGGCGCCGACGCCCTGCTGCTCTGCAACCCGCAGAACCCGACCGGCCGATGTCACAGCCGCCAGAGCCTGGAGACGCTCGCGCGTCTCGCCGCCCGCTACGGGGTGTTCGTCGTCAGCGACGAGGTGCACGCGCCGCTGACGCATCCCGGAGCCCGCTTCACCCCGTTCGCGCCCGTCGCCCGCGCGGCCGGTGCGCGCGCCGTCACCGCGACCTCTGCGAGCAAGGCCTGGAACCTCGCCGGCCTCAAGTGCGCGGTCGTCGTCGCCGCGGGGCCGGAGAGCGCGGCCCTGCTGACACGGCTGCCGGAGGAGCTCGCGGCGCGCACCAGCATCCTCGGCCTACATGCCAACGTCGCCGCGCTGTCCTGCCTCGGCTGGCGCGACGCCCTCCTTGAGCGCATCGTCGCCAACCAGCGGCTGCTCGAGGCCGAGCTCGCCGCCAGGGCGCCGAGCGTCACGGCCGTCCGCGCGGACGCGGGCTACCTGGTCTGGCTGGACTTCCGGGCCACGGGCCTCGGCGACGACCCGGCGCGCGTGCTCATCGACGTCGGCAGGGTCGCACTCAACTCCGGCCTAGCCTTCGGGGAACCGGGACGCGGCTTCGCGCGCATCAACCTGGCCTGCGACCCGTCCACGGTCGTGGAGGCGGTGCGCCGCATCGCGCGGACCGTGGACGCCGTCGGCGCCGAACCGCTCGCGGGCGCCGTCGTCGGCTAATCCGGAGGGTGTGTCGCGGCGCGCGCTCAGGCCGACGCCGCGTCGAGCGCCCGCTCCAGGTCCTCCAGGATGTCACGCACGCTCTCCAGCCCGATGGAGAGCCGCACGAGCCCGGGCGTGATGCCCGCCGCCTCCCGCTCCGGCTCCGTCAGCTTCGCGTGGATGGTGCTGCCGAGGTGGATCGCGAGGGTCCGCACGTCCCCGATGTGGGTCATGGGCGAGACCAGCCGCAGCGCGTCGATGAAGCGCCGCGCCGCCTCCCGTCCGCCCGCGAGGTCGAGCGTGACGATCGAGCCGGCGCCGCGCGGCAGGTACTTCGCGGCGAGCGCGTTGTACGGGTCGGAGGCGAGGCCCGGGTAGTGCACGCGGGCGACCGCGGGATGCTGCACCAGCCGTTCTGCGACCGCCTGCGCGCTCGCCACATGCCTGTCCATCCGCACCGACAGCGTCTCGATGCCGTGCAGCAGCAGGAACGTGGAGGTCGGCGGCACCGTCGGCCCGTACTCCAGCACGATCACGCTGCGCAGGTACGCGAGGTAGGCGGCGGCGCCGAATCGGTCGGCGAACGACGCGACGCCGGGACGCGGCGGCTCGGTCAGCTGCGGGAAGCGCCCGGAGGCGGCCCAGTCGAACCGCCCGGCGTCGACGACGGCGCCCCCGATCACCGAGCCGTGGCCGGACAGCCACTTGGACGTCGAGTGGATGACGACGTCCGCTCCCCACTCGATCGGACGCTCCAGGTACGGCGTCGGCACGGTGTTGTCGACGACCAGCGGCACCCCGCCCGCGTGCGCCAGCCGGGCGATGCGCTCGATGTCGACCACCTGGCCGAGCGGATTCGGCAGCGTCTCGGTGTAGACCGCGCGGGTCGACGGCCGGATGCGCGCCGCCCACTCCGCGTCCGTCGCATCGTCCGGCACCTCCTCGAACGCGATGCCCTGCCTCTTCAGCACGCCGCGGAACATCTCGCGAGTGCCCTCGTAGAGCGAGCGGGTGACGAGGATGTGGTCACCGGCTCCGGCGAGCGCGGTGACCGCCGCCGCGATGGCGGCCTGGCCGCTCGCGACAACGATGCCGTCGACACCGCCCTCCAGGTCGGCGATCCGGCGTCCGGCGACGGCGTTGGTGGGGTTCTCGTTGCGGGAGTACGCACGGTTCCTGGCCCGGCCGGCGAAGCGGTCCTCGCCGTCGTCGAAGTCGTCGAAGACGTACCCGGCCGTCTGGTAGATCGGGGTGACGCGCGCGCTGGTCTCCGCGTCCACGACCGCGCCGGCGTGGATCTGGCGGGTCTCGAAGTCGAGGGGGCGCGAACAGTCGTCAGCCATGCGGGCAACTGTAGTGACGTGACGGTCGGAGCGCGCGGGCGCGTTCATCCTTCGTCATGCTGACGGTCCGGGCCGGACGAAGCGGAGGCTCAGCGCCAGCCGTAGCGGTCGCTCAGAGCATCACGGACGACCCGGAACCGGCGCTCGTCCAGAGCCGCGGCCTCCCTGCGCATCCCCGCCTGCTGCACCCGGAAGACGCGGTCGATGCGCACGAAGCTCGGCCGGTGCTGCCCGTCCCAGTCGCCGGATCCGATCGCCAGGTACTCGGGGCGTGCGGGATGCGCCTGGCTGGTGAGAGCGACGGCGAGCACCGAGCCGGACGGCTCGGCGGCGACGACGAGCACGGGACGGTCCTTGCCGCGGCCGTCCGCCTCCTCGTACGGCACCCAGGTCCAGACGATCTCGCCCGGGTCGGCGTCGCCGTCCGTGCTCGGGTTGTATGAGGTGCGGATGCGCCCCAGCCGGCGCGGGTCCACCAGCACGGTCGCCGCCGCGCCGCTGCGCCCGGGTTCGGCCTCGCGCTCAGCGTCTACCGGCGGCCGGGCCGTCGGACGGAACAGCCTCGTCAGGGCGCTCAGGATCCGGGATGCCACGCCTGGCACGATAGCGGACCCTGGTGAGACCGATCGTCAGCCGCAGACCGAACGCGAGCAGCGCGGAGACGAGGAACGAGCAGATCAGCACCGCGAACCCGGCGATCCCCTGCGCGGTGAAGAGGTCGAAGTTGCCGCTGTAGACCATCCCGCCGCCGCCCGCGAACAGCCCGATGAAGAGCAGGCCGACCAGGCTCGCCGCGATCGTGATGACGGTCAGCGTCATGGAGGCGCCGAACCGGGCGCGCGCGGCGACGTCCACCATCGTCGCACAGGCCAGGGCGGCCAGAGCACCGAGCAGCAGGGCCCAGCCGATCGTCAGCACGCCGGACGCCGGAGTCACCGCCACAAGGCCGGCGAAGGCGCCGCAGAAGGCGCTCACCAGCGTCGGGCGGCGCAGCAGCACCCGGTCGACGAGCATCCACATCAGGCAGCCCGCGGCCGACGCCAGGAACGAGTTGAGCGCGATCAGCGGCGTGAACCGGTCGAGCGCCCCCTCCGACCCGGTCGTCAGACCCAGCCAGCCGACCCACACCAGCGCGCCGCCGATCGACACCAGGGGCAGGTTGCGCGAGCCGGTGACGGGATGCTCCGCCCTCCCGCACGCCATGATCACCCCGGCCGCCGCCGCGCCGGCGGCGATCCCGACGGGCAGCGCTCCCCCGAAGTCGATGACGCCGAGCCCGGACACCGCCCAGCCGTCGTCGAGCGCGAACACGGCGTACCCGGCAGGGAAGAGCACGAGCGGGCACCACAGCACGCAGAACACGATCCAGGCGCGCAGGGTGATGCGCGAGGCGACGGCCACGCCGACGATCGTCACGGAGACCGCGCACGCCGCGAGCAGGTAGCCGGCGTGCGCGAGCGGGTAGAGACCGGTCACCGAGCCGAGGCCGGGGTCCGGGCGGCCGATCAGGTGCGCGACGAGCGGATCGCCGGCCAGCATCCCGTAACCGCCGAGCACCCCTATCACGACGACGATCGCCGTGCCGGTGGCCGCGAACCGCACGGCGCGCGCCGCTCCGGCGCTGCCGGCGAGGCCGCCGACGAAGAAGGCGAGCCCCGGCACGATCAGCAGGGTGAGCGCGCTGCAGACGAACAGGAGAAGCGCATCCACCTGCTGGCTCGTCGCCATCCCGCTCCCTCGCTCTCGACGCCCCCATCACCTTAGCGACCCCTCGTGGCGCACCACGCGCCGCACACGACGACGGGGCGCCACCCGAAGGTGGCGCCCCGCGCGCCCGACGCGCCGGGTCATCGGCGACGCGTCAGACTGTCTCGAGCGAGTACCCCTCCTCGCCGTGGACGATGGTGTCGACGCCCGCGAGCTCGTCCTCGTTCGTGATCCGGAAGCCCATCGTCTTCTGGATGACCCAGCCGATGGCGTAGGCAAGCACGAACGAGTAGATCAGAACGCTGAATGCGCCGATGGCCTGGGCGCCGAGCTGGCTCCAGCTTCCGCCGTAGAGCAGGCTGGTGAACTTGCCGTCCACCTTGGTGAAGCCGAAGAAGCCGATCCACAGCGTTCCGATCAGGCCGCCGACCAGGTGGATGCCGACCACGTCGAGCGAGTCGTCGAAGCCGAGCCGGAACTTCAGGTCGACCGCGAGCGCGCACACCGCGCCGGCGACGAGGCCGAGGACGATGGCCCAGAACGGGGTCAGGATGTTACAGGCCGGGGTGATCGCGACGAGGCCGGCGACGGCTCCGGACGCGGCGCCGATGGAGGTGGGCTTGCCGTCCCTGATCTTCTCGATCACCAGCCAGCCGATCGTCGCGGCCGCCGGCGCGGCGAGGGTGTTCACCCAGGCGATCGCGGCGACGCCGTCCACCGCGGCCTCCGACCCGGCGTTGAAGCCGAACCAGCCGAACCACAGCAGTGCGGCGCCGAGGAGCGTGAGCGGCACGTTGTGCGGCTTGCTCATCCCCTTCTGGAAGCCGACGCGCTTGCCGAGCACCAGGGCGAGCGCGAGGCCCGCGGCGCCGGCGTTGATGTGCACCGCGGTGCCGCCTGCGAAGTCGTTGACGTGCAGGACGGAGGCGATCCAGCCCTCCGAGAGGTTGAACACCCAGAACGCGACCGGGAAGTAGACGACCGTCACCCAGACGGCGGCGAACACCATCCAGGAGCCGAACTTGGCGCGGTCGGCGATGGCGCCGGAGATCAGGGCGACGGTGATGATCGCGAACGTGGCCTGGAAACCGGCGAAGGCGAGTCCGCTGAGGTCGGGGGTCATGCCGTCCTTGCCCATCAGGCTGGACAGGAACCAGTCGGGCGTACCGAGGACATGCGGGATGAGCGGCGTGCCGAACGCCAGCCCGTAACCGTAGAAGACCCAGAGGACGCCGACGATGGCCATGGCGCCGAAGCTCATCATCATCATGGAGATGACGCTCTTCGCGCGGACCATGCCGCCGTAGAAGAAGGCGACACCGGGGGTCATCAACAGGACGAGGGCTGCGGCGACGAGCAGCCACAGGGAGTTGACGGTCCCTGCCTCTGCGTAGTCCGCTGCTGTGTGGAACACCATGGGAGATCTCTACCTCTCTGTGCGACGCCCCTCGTGGGGCGCCCGGCGAGCCTTCGCCGGGCAGGGGCGCTTCGGGGTGGAGTCAGTCTGATCGCGGGAGGTTTCGGCCGCGCGAGCACCGTGTTTCGCTCGTGTTACACATCCACCCCGCGTGTAAACAGCAGGTTTCCGGGCACCGCCAATCCCCTGCCGGAACGCCGAGGGGCAGGTGGACGCTACGCGTCGTGCGGAGGCAGCTCTCCCGCAGTGAGCGCGATCATGCGCGAGACCGAGCGCAGGTACTTCTTGCGGTAGCCGCCGCCGAGCATCTCCTCGTCGAACACCTCGCTGAGCGCGACGCCGGTCTGCACGATCGGGATCTCGGCGTCGTAAACGCGATCGATGAACGCCACGAGTCGCAACGCCGCCATCTGGTCGTGCAGCACGGTGACTCCGGACAGGCCGATGACGTCCACGCCGTCGAGCATCTTGATGTAGCGGGAGGGATGCACGGTCGCCAGGTGCGCGATCAGGTCGGCGAACCCGTCGCTGGTCGCGGTCTCACCGCGGGCGGAGAGGGCGGACAGCACCCGGTCGTACTCGGCGTCGTCCACCGTCACTGCGGCGCCGGAGGTGTCGCGGCGGCGGTAGTCGAGGCCGTCGATGCGCAGCGTCTGGAAGTTCGAGGACAGCGACTGGATCTCGCGCAGGAAGTCGCTCGCGGCGAACCGGCCCTCGCCGAGCGCGTTCGGCGGGGTGTTGCTGGTGGCGGCGATGCGGGTGCCGGAGGCGACGAGCTCGCCGAGCATCCTTGTCATCATCATCGTGTCGCCCGGGTCGTCGAGCTCGAACTCGTCGATGCAGATCAGGGTGGACCCGCGCAGCAGGTCGACCGCGCCTGCGTAGCCGAGGGCGCCGACCAGGGCGGTGTACTCGATGAACGTGCCGAAGTACTTGGGACCCGGCGCCTCGTGCCAGAGCGCGGCGAGGAGGTGCGTCTTGCCGACGCCGAAGCCGCCGTCGAGGTAGACGCCCGGCTTCATCGCCTCCACCTTCTTGCGGCTGCGGCTGAACAGGCCGGCGGGACGCTGCGGCTCCCACGACTTGGCGAACAGCTTGAGGGTCGAGACGGCCTCGGACTGCGACGGGTAGTCGTGGTCGGGGCGGTACGAGTCGAAGCTGGCGTGCTCGAACTGCGACGGGGGCACCAGGCTCGCGGCGATCTCGGATCCGGTGATCTGCGGCGAACGGTCCGCGAGGCGCGGAAGGGCTCCGGTCTTCTCGAGCGTCATGGGGGGATGTGCACCTTTGTGTCGAAGTCTTAAGGGGACCGTCCGTCCGCCCGCCGAGCCGCGTAGCCTGGACAGACGCATCCTGCGATGTCGCAGGGCTCAAGCCTAACCCGGAGGATCACTCGCATGGCCATCGCGCACGACCCGTCTCCCGCCTTCACCGGCTACGCCCACCCGGAGCGCCTGGTCAGCACCGAGTGGCTCGCGGAGCACCTCGGGGAAGAAGGACTGGTCGTCGTGGAATCGGACGAGGACGTGCTGCTGTACGACACCGGCCACATTCCCGGGTCCGTGAAGATCGACTGGCACACCGACCTCAACGACCCGGTCGTGCGCGACTACGTGAGCGCGGAACGGTTCGCCGAGCTGCTCGGCTCGAAGGGCATCGCCAGGGACACGACGGTGGTCATCTACGGCGACAAGAACAACTGGTGGGCCGCATACGCGCTCTGGGTGTTCACGCTGTTCGGCCACGAGGACGTCCGCCTGCTCGACGGCGGCCGCGACAAGTGGATCGCCGAAGGCAGGGAGCTCACCAGGGAGGTCCCCTCCCCCGCTCCCGTCGAATACCCGGTGGTCGAGCGCGACGACACGGTCGTGCGCGCGTTCAAGGAGGATGTGCTCACGCACCTCGGGCTCGTCCGCTCCGGACGAGGGGCCCTGATCGACGTCCGCTCCCCCGAGGAGTACAGCGGCGAGCGCACCGAGATCCCCGGCTACCCGACCGAGGGCGCGCTGCGGGCGGGGCACATCCCGTCGGCGCAGTCCGTTCCGTGGGCGCGCGCCGCGGCCCCGGACGCGACCTTCAAGCGCCGCCAGGAGCTCGAGGAGGTCTACCTCGGCGGGGCCGGCCTGAAGCCGGGCGACGAGGTCATCGCGTACTGCCGCATCGGCGAGCGCTCCAGCCACACCTGGTTCGTGCTCACGCACCTGCTCGGCTTCGAGAACGTCCGCAACTACGACGGCTCGTGGACGGAGTGGGGCTCCGCCGTGCGCGTCCCGATCGTGACCGGTTCCGAGCCGGGCGAGATCCCCGCGGGCGCGGCGAAGTGACCGCGGCGCGAAGTACCCTGGAAGGATGACCGACCTCACCGGCACGCTCGCGGAGATCCGCGACGACTTCCAGGCCCTGGAGCAGAACGACCGCCTTCAGCTGCTGCTGGAGTTCTCGGACGAGCTGCCCGAGCTGCCGGAGCGCTACCGCGACCACCCGGACCTGCTGGAGCGGGTGGAGGAGTGCCAGGCGCCGGTGTTCATCTTCGTCGAAGTGGATGCGGCGGGCATCGTGCACCTGTACGCGACGGCCCCGAAGGAGGCGCCGACGACGCGCGGCTTCGCGTCCATCCTGGTCCAGGGCCTCGCCGGCCTGACCGCGGACCAGGTGCTCGCCGTCCCGGACGACTTCCCGCAGACCCTGGGGCTCGCCCAGGCGGTCTCGCCGCTCCGCCTCCGCGGCATGTCGGCCCTGCTCGGCCGCGCCAAGCGCCAGGTCCGCGCGAAGCTCGCCGCCTGACCCCCGCCGAGGTCGGGAGGGGCTACGCGACCTGCGACTCCAGCCAGGTGCGGACGGCGGTCGTCCACTTCTCCTCGTCGTAGTTCCAGAGCTTGGTGTGCAGCGCTCCGGTGAACGGGACGAAGGTGACGATGTCGCTGCGCGCCTGCGCCAGCGCCCGCGACCCGTTGTCGGGTACGAAGCCGTCGTCCGAGCTGTGCAGCAGGAGCACGGGCAGGCGCAGGTCGGCCGCCCGCGCGACGAAGTCCATGCTCGCGAGGTCGATCGGGGCGCCGAGTCCGGTGATCGGCCCTCCCCAGGTGGCCTCCATGAGCCGCATCGCGCCCTGGGCGATCGGCTCGGGGAGGCGCAGCAGGTTCGCCTGGTACTGCAGCGTGTCCACCCAGTCGATCACCGGCGACTCCAGCACCATGCCGGTCACCAGGTCGAGGTTCGCCGAGCGGGTGACGGTCTGCAGCACGACCGCGCCGCCCATCGACCAGCCCATCAGCACGATCGAGCGGGCGCCGCTGTCCGCGGCGAAGCGGATGGCCGCGTCGATGTCCCGCCACTCCGTCCCGCCGAGCCCGTAGCGGCGGTCCGCGCTCTCGGGGGCGTCGCCGTCGTTGCGGTAGGAGGCGAGCAGGCTTGTGTACCCGGCCGCGTGGAAGGTCGGCACCGCGCGCAGCGCCTCCTGCCGGGTGGCGCCCCAGCCGTGCACCTGGATCACCCAGCGGTCGCCGTCCGCACCCTCCGGCGCGGGGAACAGCCACGCCGGCGCCTCGCCCAGTTCGGTCTGCACCCGGACGCTGGAGACGGGAAGGCCGAGCTCCTCCGGATCGAGGTAGTAGTAGCCGCTGATCCGTGCCCGCCCCGGCCGCAGGTCGCCGAACTCGACACGCTCCAGCTCGCGGGTGACGCTGCCGTCCGCGCGCACCAGCAGCCCGCCGACCTTCGCGTAGCCGGTCTCCGCACCGAACCACAGTCCGAAGCGGCCGGGCATCGCGGCGTCCGGTGTGTCCTTCAGCGTCACGGTGCCGAGGTCCTCGTCCGCGCGGCGGATCAGCTGGTTCTGCGGGCGACGGCGCACGGGGGTGATCACCGTCAGCGCGACCCGGCTCATCACCAGTGCGGCACCGGCCGCCGTGGCGAGCGCGAGCCCTGCCGCGATCGCGGCGGTGACACCGATCGCCCGTCCGAGTCCCCTGCCCCTGCCCGATCCCGTGCTGGTCGTCGCCATGCTCGAAAGCGTAGCCTCGGCGGCCGGCGCGTATCCTCAGGACTTCCTCAGGCGGCGTGCCTTACCGTCACGCGCCCGCAAAGGCTTCTAGTGTTCGTACCGTGCCGACACCAACTTCGACCCCGCCCGTGCCGGTGGCGTTCGCCGCGGCGCTGCAGTCGATCCGCACAGCGAAGTCCCGCAGCGAGCTCGTGATCACCGAGATCCCCGCACCGGGGCAGCTCGCGCCGTACGCCGTCGCCCTCGCCGCGGACGTTCATCCCGCGCGGCACGGGGACGACTCCGATCTCGGCACCGGACGCTTCATCCTGCTCTACGACCCCGACGAGCCGGAGGCATGGGGCGGCCCGTTCCGCATCGTCTGCTTCGCCCAGGCGCCGCTGGAGACCGACATCGGCCTCGACCCGTTCCTCGCCGACGTGGCGTGGTCCTGGCTGGTCGACGCGCTCGACGCCCGCGGCGCCCGGTACACGGCGGCCAGCGGCACGGCGACCAAGATCATCTCGACGGGATTCGGCGAGCTCGCCAAGCAGGGCGACGGCGCACAGATCGAGCTCCGCGCATCCTGGAGCCCGCTGGAGACCGACATCGCCGCGCACGTCGAGGGCTGGGGAGAGCTGCTCTGCATGCTCGCGGGTCTGCCGCCGGCCGGCGAAGGGGTGAGCCTGCTCACGACGAGACGGACACCGCGTGGCTGATCACATCGTCATCGACTCGCGCTCTGGCTACCTCGCGGCGGTCGAGACCATCGTCGCCGGCTCCGGCCCGGTGGCCGTCGACGCGGAGCGCGCCAGCGGCTTCCGGTACTCTCAGCGCGCCTACCTCATCCAGATGTACCGGAGGGGTTCCGGCACCTTCCTCTTCGATCCCCCGGCGATCGGCCGCTTCGACGAGCTGAACACGGCCATCCACGACGACGAGTGGGTGCTGCACGCGGCGACCCAGGACCTCACCTGCCTGCGCGAGGTGGGCCTCGACCCGGCGCGGATCTTCGACACCGAGCTGGCCGCCCGGCTGCTCGGGATGCCGCGCGTCGGCCTCGGGACCGTGGTGGAGGAGCTGCTCGGCATCCACCTCGCCAAGGAGCACAGCGCGGCCGACTGGTCGACCCGCCCGCTCCCCGAGCCCTGGCTGAACTATGCAGCGCTCGACGTGGAGCTGCTCCCCGACCTGCGGGACGCGATCGACGACCTGCTCGTGAAGGCGGGCAAAGAGGACATCGCCCACCAGGAGTTCGCCGACGAGCTGACCAGGGAGCTCATCACCGTGCGCAACGAGCCGTGGCGCCGGCTGTCGGGCATCCACTCGATCCGCGGCATCCGCAACCTCGCCGTCGCGCGGGAGCTGTGGCTGAGCAGGGACGCGCTCGCGCGCGAGCTGGACACGGCGCCGGGCCGGCTGGTTCCGGACGCCGCGCTGACCGCGGCGGCCAAGGCGATGCCGGACAGCAAGCGCGCACTCGCCTCTCTGCGCGAGTTCACCGGGCGTGCGAGCCGCACCGAGCTCGACCGCTGGTGGGCGGCGATCGAGGCCGGTCGCAGCACCGACGACCTGCCCGTCCTCCGCGGCACCGGCGACAGCCTCCCGCCGCCGCGCGCGTGGGCGGACAGGAACCCCGAGGCGGACGCCCGGCTGAAGGCCGCGCGCACCGGGCTGACCGTCGTGGCCGATGAGCTCTCGCTGCCGCTCGAGAACCTGCTCACCCCCGAGACGCTGCGCCGCGTCGCCTGGAGCCCGCCGCAGCCGGTGACCCCGGAGACGGTCGCCGGCGCCCTCCGCGAGCACGGTGCGCGTCCCTGGCAGATTGAGACAACCTCACAGGTGATCGCCCGCGCGTTTGTGGAAAGCGTGCAAAGCCCGGGCGAGGGCTCCGAAGCCGTTTCGTAGAAACAGTCAAACGATTATTTCCGTACCTTTCGGCTCCCTAGGATCGTTCACGACCTGATTTGGGAGGCACTGTGGCCGAGAGAACGGAAGTCGTGTTCGTCGACGGAGTCCGCACTCCGTTTGGACGAGCGGGCGAAAAAGGACAGTACTGGAACACCCGGGCGGACGATCTCGTCGTGAAGGCGATGATCGGACTGCTCGAGCGGAACCCGAACGTCCCGAAGGAGCGCATCGACGATGTGGCGATCGCCGCCACCACGCAGCAGGGCGACCAGGGCCTGACCCTCGGCCGCACCGCGGCGCTGCTCGCCGGGCTGCCGAAGTCGGTGCCGGGCTTCGCGATCGACCGGATGTGCGCCGGCGCCATGACCAGCGTCACGACGCTCGGCTCCGGCATCGCCTTCGGCGCGTACGACCTCGTCATCGCCGGCGGCGTCGAGCACATGGGCCGTCACCCGATGGGCTTCGGCGCCGACCCGAACCCGCGCTTCCTCTCCGAGCGCATGGTCGCCGAGGACGCGCTCAACATGGGGATGACCGCCGAGCGCATCCACGACCGGTTCCCTGCGCTCACCAAGGAGCGCTCCGACCGGTACGCGATGGCCAGCCAGCAGAAGACGGCCGCCGCCTACGCCGCAGGCAAGCTGCAGCCGGACCTGGTGCCGGTCGCGATCCGCTCCGAGAACGGCTGGGGACTCGCCACCACCGACCAGGGCATGCGCCCGGAGACCACGCTGGAGGGCCTCGCCGGCCTGCGTCCGTCGTTCCGCCCGCACGGCCGCGTCACCGCGGGGAACGCGTCCCCGCTGACCGACGGAGCGACCGCCAGCCTGCTGGCCTCCTCCGACGCGGTCAAGGAGTTCGGCCTCACCCCGAAGATGCGGATGGTGAGCTTCGCGTTCGCCGGTGTCGAGCCGGAGATCATGGGCCTCGGCCCGGTCCCCTCGACGGAGAAGGCGCTGCGCAAGGCCGGCCTGAAGATCGAGGACATCGGCCTGTTCGAGCTGAACGAGGCGTTCGCCATCCAGGTCATCTCCTTCCTCGACCACTTCGGGATCGAGGACGACGACCCGCGCGTGAACAAGTGGGGCGGCGCGATCGCGATCGGCCACCCGCTTGCCGCCAGCGGTGTCCGCCTGATGATCCAGCTGGCCCGCCAGTTCGAGGAGCACCCGGAGGTGCGGTACGGCATCACCGCGATGTGCGTCGGCCTCGGCCAGGGCGGCACCGTGATCTGGGAGAACCCCAACTACGACAAGCGCGCGGCGCGGAAGGGCTGAGACACCCGTGACGGACTACAGCACCATCGACTTCTCCCCCCTCGTCGAGCTGACGACCGACGAGGTCGTCACCCACTCCTTCGTCAAGGACATCCCGCTCCCCAGTGGTAAGACGCTCGCGCTGGTCACGCTCGACAACGGCCGCGACCACACCCGGCCGAACACGATGGGCCCCGCGACGCTCCTGGAGCTGGGGAAGACCTTCGACGAGCTGACCGAGCGCGCGAAGCGCGGCGAGATCGACGCGGTCGCGGTCACCGGCAAGCCGTTCATCCTCGCGGCCGGCGCCGACCTCAGCCGCGTCAGCGACATCCCGAGCGTCGAGGTCGCGAAGCTGCTCCCGCAGCTGGGCCACTACGTCCTCGGCAAGCAGGCGACCTTCGGCGTCCCTTCGTTCGTGTTCACGAACGGGCTCGCCCTGGGCGGCGGCGTCGAGATCGGCCTGAACGCCGACTACCGCACCATTGACCGCAACGCCGCCGCGTTCGCGCTGCCCGAGGTGTTCCTCGGCCTGATCCCTGGCTGGGGCGGCGCGACCATCCTGCCGAACCTGATCGGCATCGAGAACGCGCTCAAGGTGGTCGTCGAGAACCCCCTGAAGCAGAATCGGATGCTGAAGCCGCAGGAGGTGTTCGACCTCGGGATCGCGGACGCGATCTTCGACTCGGCGAACTTCCTCGAGGACTCGCTGAAGTGGGCCGACAAGGTGCTCACCGGCGCCGTCGAGGTCAAGCGTCCGAACGTGCCGGGCAAGGTCGAGCGGATGGTCAAGTGGGACGCCGCCATCGGCATCGCCCGCAAGATGCTCGAGAGCCGGATCGGCACCGTCCCGAAGTCGCCGTACAAGGCGCTCGACCTGCTGCAGGCCGCCAAGTCGAACGACCGCGTCGCCGGGTTCGAGCTGGAGGACGAGGCGCTCGCCGAGCTCATCTCGGGTGACCAGTTCCAGGCCAGCATCTACGCGTTCAACCTCGTCCAGAAACGTGCAAAGCGTCCCGCCGGCGCCCCGGACAAGAAGCTCGCGAAGAAGGTCACCAAGATCGGCGTGATCGGCGCCGGCTACATGGCCACCCAGTTCGCGCTGCTGTTCGTGCGCCGGCTGCGGGTGCCGGTGGTGATCACCGACCTGGATCAGGCGCACGTGGACAAGGGCGTCGCGTCCATCCACGCGGAGATCGGGAAGCTGCACGAGAAGGGCCGCATCTCCCCCGACGAGGCGAACCGCCTGCGCGCGCTGGTGACCGGCACGACGAACAAGGCCGACTTCGCCGACTGCGACTGGGTCATCGAGGCCGTCTTCGAGGAGCTGTCGGTGAAGCAGAACGTGTTCGAGGAGGTGGAGCAGTACCTCTCGGACGAGGCGGTGCTCGCCACCAACACCTCCTCGCTCTCGGTCGAGCAGATCGGCGCGAAGCTGAAGCACCCCGAGCGCCTGGTCGGCTTCCACTTCTTCACCCCGGTCGCGGTGATGCCGCTGATCGAGGTCGTGAAGACGCCGCGCACCGACGAGGCGACGCTGTCGACCGCGATGGTCACCGCCGCCGCCCTCAAGAAGAACGCGGTCATCACGGCCGACACCCCCGGCTTCGTGGTGAACCGTGTGCTCGCCAAGGTGCTCGGCGAGGCGATGCACGCGGTGGACGACGGCACGTCGTTCGAGACCGTCGACAAGGCCTTCGCGCCGCTCGGCCTGCCGATGGCGCCCTCGGCGCTGCTCGACCTGGTCGGGCTGAAGGTCGGCGCGCACGTGCTGGACACGCACCACGCTGCCTTCCCCGAGCGCTTCTACCGCAGCGAGAACCTGCACCGCCTGGCGGAGCACGGGACGCTGCTGGAGAAGGACTCCAAGGGCAAGGTGAAGGGGCTCGACAAGGGCGCGGCGAAGATCCTCTCCGGCGGGAAGAACCCGTGGAGCGAGGAGGAGATCCTGCGCCGGCTCGAGGACGGCCTGGCCGACGAGATCCACCGCATGCTGGTCGACGACCACGTCGTCGAGGCGCCCGAGGACATCGACCTGTGCATGATCCTCGGCGCCGGCTTCCCGTTCCAGATGGGCGGCATCACGCCGTACCTCGACCGGGTGGGCGCCTCCACCCGCGTCTTCGGCGCCACGTTCCACGAGCCCCCCATCAGGGGCGTCGCCTAACCAACCGCGAGTACGCAGAAGATCGGCCCGAAACCGCCGAGTACGCAGAGAATCCGCGTACTCGGCGGTTTCTGCGTGCGGGGAGGGGGTGGGGCGGTCAGGCGTCGGCGGCGCAGCGGAAGCCGATGTGGGTGGTCGCGGTGTCGTCGGCTTGGGGCGAGCGAGCGGCGGGGCGGAACCGGAAGCAGTAGTCGGGAGAGCAGAGGTACGAGCCGCCCTTCAGCACCCGGCGCGGGATGCGCGAGCCGGGTTCGGCACTCGCGGAGGACAGCAGATTGACGCGCCGCCCCGCATCCACCGCCTCCTCCCCCGGCACCACGTGCCGCGGGGCGTAGAAGTCGCTCGTCCACTCCCACACGTTGCCGATCAGGTCGTACAGGCCGTAGCCGTTCGCCGGGTACGAGCCCACCGGGGCGGTTCCGGCTCCGAACCGGCCGCGGTTGTCGTACGGGAAGCGCCCGATCCACGAGTTGGCCTGCGGCTCGCCGCCGGGATACGCGTCCTCGCCCCAGGCGAACCGGGCGCCGTCGACACCGCCGCGCGCCGCGTACTCGTGCTCGGCCTCCGTCGGCAGCCGCTTGCCCGCCCACTCCGCGTAGGCGGCGGCGTCCTCGTAGGCGACCTGGACGACGGGATGCCGCATCCGGTCGTCGATGGTGCTGCCCGGCCCCTCGGGGTGCCGCCACTGCGCTCCGGGCTCCCAGCGCCACCACTGCCGCCAGTCGCGCAGGTCGACCGGCCCGGGGGCCGGCGTGAAGACCATCGCACCCGGCACCAGGTCCTCGGGGGCGACTCCGGGGTAGTCCGCCGGGTCCATCGGCCGCTCGGCGACGGTCACGTAGCCGGTCGTGTCAACGAAGCGCGCGTAGTCCTCGTTGGTGACCGCGTGGCGGTCGATGCGGAACGCGGCGACCGTGCGTTCGTGCACGGGGCGCTCGTCGGGGTAGAACTCGTCGCTCCCCATCCGGAACGTTCCGCCGTCGATGCGCACCATGTCGTCCACGAAGGCCACGCTACCGGTCGCCGGCCGCATCCGGTGGGGGCAGGATCACGAGATCCAGGTAGGCGCGCAGCGCGGCCCCCGCGTCGATGAGCTCCGGCGTGTAGAGCCACTGCAGTTGGATGCCCTCCCAGAGCGCCACCACCGTCGCCGCGGCGAGGGCCGGGTCCACCCCGTCGCGCAGCCGGCCGTCCCGGCGCAGCGCGGCGAACTCGGCCGCGTACTCGTCGCGGAGCTGCGCGTACCGGCCGAGGAAGTAGTCCCGGCCGGGATGCCCCTCCGTCGTCGCCTCCGCCGAGAGCACGCTGTAGAGGGCGATCAGTCCGGGGATGCGCTCGTTGCGCTCCGCCTGCGCCACGATGTGGCGGTCGAACGGCAGTCCCCCGGGTACCGGCATCGTCCCGCCGCCGAGCTCGTCCCTGCGGCTCAGCACCGCGACCAGGAGCTCCTCCTTGCCCGTGAAGTGGTGTTGCAGGGCGCCGAGGCTGATGCCCGCGGCGGCCGCGATCTCGCGCAGCGAGGAGCCGTGGTAGCCGCGGGTGGCGAACTCCCGGTAGGCGACGTCGACGATCTGCTCGCGCCGCTCCGCGGACTTCGCGTACGGTCCGCGGCGGCGGACGGTCTGCTCTGACACGCCTCGAACCCCCAAATTAGGTCACTCGCATGGTTTTCGGTTACGGTCGAGCGTAGCCCATCCTCCCCACGACGAAGTGAAGGACATGACGCACCTGACCCGACGATCCCTGCTCAGCCTCGGCATGGCCGCCGGCGCGACGGCCCTCCTGGCGGGATGCTCGACGCCCGGCACCGGCACGGCGAACAGCGCTCCCCTCATCCGGCCCGCGGCGAGCGGCGAGAAGATCACGCTCACTTACTGGGCCTGGCTCAAGGACCTGCAGAAGGTCGCCGACGTCTGGAACGCGTCGCACCCGGACGTGCAGGTGGAGGCGGTGTGGATCCCGGGCGGCAACCAGGGCGGCTATCAGAAGCTCTACTCCGCGCTGGCCGCGGGCGGCGGACCGGACATCGCCCAGGTGGAGCTGCGCAGCGTCCCGGAGTTCATGCTCGTCGGCGGACTGGTCGACCTGTCCCGCTACGGCGCGAACGACTACGCGGACCGCTACGACCCGACGCTGTGGAGTCAGGTGAGCTACGTGGACGGCGTCTACGCCATCCCGCAGGACTCCGGCCCGATGGCCCTGTACCACCGGCCCGACCTGTTCGAGAAGGTCGGCGCGCCCGTGCCGTCCACCTGGGACGACTGGGCCGCGGCGGGAGCGGAGCTGAAGAAGGGCGGGGTCTTCATCGACGCGTTCAACTACAGCGACCCGTCCTGGTTCGCGGCGATCGCCGGGCAGGCGGGCGCGTCCTGGCTGAAGGTGGACGGCGACCGCTGGGTGATCGACATGACCGACGACGCCACGATGCAGGTCGCCCGCTTCTTCGACCGTGCGATCGACGCCGGGATCCTGCAGACCGGTTACGGCGACTTCTCCAGCGGCTGGTTCGCCTCCGCGGCCAAGGACGGGATCGCCGCGTGCGCGACCGCCAGCTGGGGCGACGCCCTCCTGGAGGGTGTCGCGGGAGGCGAGGGCAAGTGGCGGGTGGCGCCCCTGCCGCGCTGGGGTTCCGGCGGCTACGGCTCGAGCGCCCTTGGCGGATCCACCGCGGCCGTCCTCGCCAACAGCAGGCACCCGAAGGAGGCGCTGGAGTTCGCCGTCTGGATGACCACCAGCCCCGAGGGGATCGACGCGATGATCGAGCACTCCGGCATCGGCTGGTCGCCCGCGCGCGGCGAGATCGGCTCGTCGCGCGAGAAGCCATCGAAGTGGTTCGGCGGCCAGAACTACAACGAGGACGTCTTCCTGCCCGCCTCGACCCAGCAGAACCCGGACTGGTCGTGGTGGCCGATCACGCAGCAGTCGTTCAACATCCTCGCGGACGGGTTCCGCAAGAAGCCCGCCGGCCTCACGCTGGTGGATGCGGTCGCGCAGAGTGAGAAGGCGATCATCCAGGCATTCCGCGCCAAGGGCCTCAGCATCGAGAAGGCCCGCTCGTGACCCGCGGCACGGGCGTGCGCACCACCTGGGCGCCCTGGGCGCTGCTCGCGCCGTTCCTCGCGCTGTTCCTGCTGACCTTCATCCTGCCGATCGCGGTCGCCGTGGTGAGCAGCTTCACCCGCGTCACCCGGCACGGGCTCTTCGGCGAGAAGGGCGTGACCACCGAGTTCGCCTGGTTCGCCAACTACGCGCAGGCGCTCGGCAACCCCAACTTCATCGCCTCCATCGGCCGGGTGTTGCTGTTCGGGATCGTGCAGGTGACGCTGATGATCGCGCTCTGCACGCTGCTCGCCCTGCTGCTGGAGTCGGCGTCCGCCCGCTGGCCGGGCCTGTTCCGCGCGGTGTACTTCCTGCCGTACGGCATCCCCGGCGTGATCGCGACCATCCTCTGGTCGTTCCTGTACATCCCGGGGCTCAGCCCGCTGGTGGACCTCGGAAGCGCCTTCGGTCTGCACCTGGACTTCCTCGGGCCGGACACCGTGCTGTGGTCGATCGCGAACATCGTGACTTGGACATACACCGGCTACAACATGATGATCATCATCGCCCAGCTGAAGTCCATCCCGACCGAGGTCTACGAGGCCGCGAAGGTCGACGGCGCCGGCCCGTGGCGGGTGGCCCGCAGCATCCAGCTGCCGCTCATCCGGCCCGCGCTGACGCTGACCGTCGTCTTCTCGATCATCGGCACGCTGCAGCTGTTCGCGGAGCCCCAGGTGCTGCAGACCTCCTCCCCCGCGATCGACAGCGAGTACACGCCCAACCTCAGCGCGTACACGACGGCGTTCGCCTACAACGACTACAACGTCGCCGCGGCCCAGGCGGTGCTGATCGCCCTGGTCGCCTTCCTGCTCTCGTTCGCGTTCCTGCGCCTGACGAACCGGAGGTCCCGATGAGCGCCACGCTCGAGAAGCCCGCCACCATCCCCACCCGCGCCCAGGCGCCGCGTTCGGCGCACGACCGCTCGGCGGGCAAGCGCCCGGGGATGCGCATCCTCGTGACCGGCATCCTCGTGGTCGTCGCGATCTACTTCCTGGTGCCCGTGTACTGGGTGGTCGTGGCCGCGACCAAGACCACGCAGGACCTCTTCGCCAGCAACGGCTTCTGGTTCGCGGGGAATTTCGCGCTCTGGCACAACCTCTCCGAGGTGCTCGGCTACGACGACGGCATCTTCCTGCGCTGGCTGCTCAACTCGGTGATCTACGCGGGCATCGGCGCGCTGCTGGCGACGTACTTCGCCGCGGCGGGCGGATACGCCCTCTCGCGCTACACGTTCCGCGGCCGCGGGTTCGTGTTCGGGATGGTGCTCGGCGGCGTGCTCGTGCCGGGCACCGCGACCGCGCTGCCACTGTTCCTGCTGTTCAGCGACCTCGGTCTCGCGAACACGTACGGGGCGGTGCTGCTGCCCTCGCTGGTCTCGCCGTTCGGCCTGTTCCTCTGCCGGATCTACGCCGACGCGACGGTGGACACGGCCCTGCTGGAGGCGGCGCGACTCGACGGCGCCGGAGAGCTGCGGATCTTCCACACCGTTGGCCTGCGCATCCTCACGCCCGCGCTCGTGACGGTCTTCCTGTTCCAGCTCGTCGGGATCTGGAACAACTACTTCCTCCCGCTCGTGATGCTCTCCGACACCAAGCTGTACCCGATCACCCTCGGCCTGAACGCCTGGCGCGCCCAGACGGACCGGCTGCCCGAGTTCTACGAGCTCACCACCGGCGGCGTGCTGCTGTCGATCATCCCCCTCGCCGTCGCCATGATCGTGCTCCAGCGGTTCTGGCGCGGCGGCCTCACCGAAGGAGCCGTGAAATAGTGCTGACCCCCTCCTACCTCGCCGACACCGCGCCGGGCCGCGGCGCGCGCGTCGAACCGCGGTCGTGGTTGCACACCGACGCGCCGTCGCTCTCTCTGAACGGGCCGTGGCGGTTCCGGCTCTCGCCGCACGCCGCGCTGCCGGAGGACGTGGCGTCGCCGGAGCTTGACGACAGCGGCTGGGACAGCATCCCCGTCCCCGCGCACTGGGTGCTCGAGGGCGACGGGGCGTACGGCCGGCCGGCGTACACGAACGTGCAGTTCCCGTTCCCGATCGACCCGCCGCACGTGCCGGACGAGAACCCGACCGGCGACTACCGGCGCGGCTTCACGATGCCGGCGGACTGGCCGGCCGACGCGCGGGTCGCGCTGCGCTTCGACGGGGTGGAGTCGCTCTACCGGGTCTGGCTGAACGGCGAGGAGGTCGGCATCGCCACCGGCAGCCGGCTGGCGCAGGAGTTCGACGTGACCGGTCTCATCCGGGACGGCGCGAACCTGCTCTCGGTCCGGGTCCACCAGTGGTCGCCCGCCAGCTACCTGGAGGACCAGGACCAGTGGTGGCTGCCCGGCATCTTCCGCGACGTGACACTGGTGGCGCGACCGGCGGACGGGATCGAGGACCTCTGGCTGCGGACCGGCTTCGAGAACGGCGACGGCACGGTCCTCCCCGAGCTGGTCGCGGAGGAGGCGGCGTTCCCCGTGACGCTGCGCATCCCCGAGCTCGGCGTCGAGACGGTGTGGGCCAGCCCCGCCGCGGTGGCGCCGGTCGCCGTCGGCGGCGTCGAGCCGTGGACCGCCGAGACGCCGCGGCTCTACGAGGCGACGGTGGAGGCGCAGGGCGAGACCGCGACCCTCCGGCTGGGCTTCCGAACCGTGGAGATCCGCGGGGACCGGTTCCTCGTCAACGGACGCCGCGTGGTCTTCCACGGGATGAACCGGCACGAGACGCATCCCGAGCGCGGCCGCGTCTTCGACGAGCAGCACGCGCGCGAGGATCTGGCGCGGATGAAGCGGTTCAACGTCAACGCGATCCGCACCAGCCACTACCCGCCGCACCCGCGCCTGCTCGACCTCGCGGACGAGCTCGGCTTCTGGGTGATCCTGGAGTGCGACCTGGAGACGCACGGCTTCGAGACGGCAGGCTGGGCGCGCAACCCCAGCGACGACCCGGCCTGGCGGGAGGCGTACCTCGACCGCATCCGGCGCACGGTGGAGCGCGACAAGAACCACCCCAGCATCGTGATCTGGTCGCTCGGCAACGAGTCCGGCACCGGCACGAACCTCGCGGCGATGTCGGCGTGGGTGCACGCCCGCGACCCCGAGCGTCCCGTGCACTACGAGGGCGACTACACCGGCGAGTACACCGACGTGTATTCGCGGATGTACTCGACCATCCCGGAGACGGAGCAGATCGGCACGGACGGCTCGCTCGCCCCGCTGCTCGGCTGCACGCCCGCGCAGGGCGCCCGTCAGCGGACCAAGCCGTTCATCCTGTGCGAGTACGCGCACGCCATGGGAAACGGTCCGGGCGCACTCGATCAGTACGACGAGCTCACCCGCCGCTTCCCGCGCCTGCACGGCGGCTTCGTCTGGGAGTGGCGCGACCACGGCATCCTCACCGAGACCGCGGACGGCACCCCCTTCTACGCCTATGGCGGCGACTTCGGCGAGGTGGTGCACGACGGCAACTTCGTGATGGACGGAATGGTGCTCTCGAACGACGAGCCGACGCCGGGCCTGCACGAGTTCGCGGCCGTCGTGCAGCCGCTCCGGTTCGCGTTCGACGGGGGCGACCTGATCGTCGAGAACGACCGGCACACCGCGGACACCGCCGACCTCGCGCTGCGCTGGCGGGTGGAGCACGATGGGCGCACCGTCGCCTCCGGTGTGCTCGACGCACCGGTCGTCGCCGCCGGTTCCGGGGCCCGCATTCCGCTGCCGGCCGTCGAGGTCGCAGCCGATGCCGAGACGTGGCTGACGGTGGATGCGGTGCTCGCCGCCGACACCGCCTGGGCCCCGGCGGGGCACGTCGTCGCCACCGCCCAGCACGACCTGTCCGCCGCGCTTCCCCTGCCCGCCACCGTTCTGCCCTCTGGCTGGCGCACCGGCGACGGCACGTTGACGCTCGGCCCCGCGGAGTTCGAGGGGGGCCGACTGGTGCGGCTCGGCGGACGCGCGGTCTCCGGCCCGCGGCTCGAGCTGTTCCGCGCCCCGACCGACAACGACGAGGGCGCCGCGTTCAGCGACCCGACCGGCAGCGATGCCAGCGTGCCGGGGGTCTCCAGCGCGAGCCTGTGGCGCCAGCAGGGCCTCGACCGGCTCACCCGCCGGCTCGTGAGCGTCGAGGAGGCGCCGGGCGCGCTCCGCACGATCGAGCGGGTCTCGGCCGCGAACGCGGCACGCACCGTGACCGTCGAGACGGTGTGGGCCATCGCCGGGGATGCGCTGGAGCTGCGAGTCGAGATCGAGCCGTCCGCCGGGTGGCCGAGCGTCTGGCCGCGCATCGGCGTCCGCTTCGACATCCCGGACGCCGGCGACCCGATCGCGGGGGCGGAGTGGTTCGGCACCGGGCCTCTGGAGTCGTACCCGGACAGCATGCGCGCGGCGCAGGTCGGGCGGTACTCCGCGTCCGTCGCCGACCTCTCCGTCGAGTACGCCCGGCCCCAGGAGACCGGGCACCGCTCGGCGGTGCGCACGCTCGACATCGGCCCGTTCGCACTCGAGGTGCTCCCGGATGCGCGCGGGCGCCGCGCGGGGTTCTCGCTCGGGCGGCACACGCCGCAGCAGATCGCGGCGGCCGGCCACCCGCACGAGCTGCCCGAGACGGAGTCGACGGTGCTCATCCTGGACGCCGCGCAGCACGGCCTCGGCTCGCGGGCGTGCGGGCCGGACGTCTGGCCGACGCACGCGCTGCGGCCGGAAGCGCGCACGCTGCGCGTCCGCATCCGCGCCTGAACGCGACCGAGGGGCACGTCGCGACGACGTGCCCCTCGGTCATGGTGCGTCAGCGGTTCAGCGGGCTCATGTCCGCGTAGCGGTCTCCCACGGGAGCCGCGACCGCATCCAGGCGCTCGATCTGCTCCGGAGACAGCACGAGCTCGTCGGCCGCCACGTTCTGCTCCAGGTTCTCGACACGGCGGGTGCCGGGGATGGGCGCGATGTCGTCGCCCTTGGCCAGCAGCCACGCGAGCGCGACCTGGCCGGGCTTCGCGCCCGCCTCCTTCGCGACCTGGTCGACCTGCTCGACGATGCGGATGTTCGCCTCCAGGTTGTCGCCCTCGAACCGCGGGTTGAAGCGGCGGAAGTCGTCCTCGGAGAGCTCGTCGAGGCTGCGGATCGTGCCGGTCAGGAATCCGCGGCCGAGCGGCGAATACGGGACGAAGCCGATCCCGAGCTCGCGCACCGTCGGCAGCACCTCCGCCTCGGGGTCGCGGGTCCAGAGCGAGTACTCCGTCTGGATGGCCGTCACCGGGTGCACGGCGTTCGCGCGACGGATCGTCTCCGGTGCCGCCTCCGACAGCCCGTAGTGCCGGATCTTGCCCTCCTCGATCAGCTCGGCGAGTGCGCCGACGGTGTCCTCGATGGGCGTGCCCGGGTCCATCCGGTGCTGGTAGTACAGGTCGATGTAGTCGGTGTTCAGGCGCCGCAGCGACCCCTCCACCGAGAGGCGGACGTTCTCCGGCGACCCGTCGAGCCCGCGCTCGTCCTTCTGCCGGTGCAGGATGGTGCCGAACTTGGTGGCGATCACGACCCGGTCCCTGCGGCCGTCCGCGAACGCGCGGGCCAGCAGCTCCTCGTTCGTGTACGGCCCATAGATCTCGGCGGTGTCGAAGAACGTGACGCCCAGGTCCATGGCCCGGTGGATGGTGCGGATCGAGCCGGCGTCGTCCTGCCCCGCGCCGGTGTAGAACGCGGACATCCCCATGCAGCCGAGCCCCAGTCGCGAGACCTCGAGCGCTTTCGTTCCGAGAGTGATCTTCTTCATGCGTTCTCTTCTGCTTTCTGTCGGTAGAGACCGATCTTCACGTCGATGGCGGCGAGGCTCGCCGTCATCTCCTCGAGCTGCCGGACGACGGCCATCCGGTGGATGAGCAGCAGTTCCAGCCGCTCGCCGCTGGTGTCCTCGCCCCTGCGTGCCAGCTCGACGTAGTCGCGCATCCTGGCGATCGGCATGGCGGTGGAGCGCAGCCGGGTGAGGAAGGTCACCCAGGTCACGTCCGCCTCTGTGTAGCGCCGATGCCGGGAGGATGCGCGGCCGACCGGCGTCAGCATGAGTCCCTCGCGCTCGTAGTAGCGCAGCGTGTGGGCGGAGAGCCCGGTGCGCTCGGCCACGTCGGAGATGGAGAGCGCCGTGCTGGTCTCGGTCATACCGTCACGATAAGACTTCGAGCGCACTCGAAGTCAACTGCGCGTCGGTGGCCGCTGCTACCGTCGCGGCATGTCTCTCATGAAGTACTACGTCGCGTCCTCGATCGACGGTTTCATCGCCGACCCCCACGACCGCATCGACTGGCTGCTCCAGTTCGGGTTCGAGGAGTTCGACGAGCACTACCAGGCGTTCCTCTCCGGCATCGGCGCGCTGGTGATGGGTGCGACGACGTACGAGTTCATCCTCGGCGAGCCGGCGGCCGAGTGGCCGTACGCGGGCATCCCCGCCTGGGTGGTGACGCACCGGCAGCTCGCCGTGCCGGACGGCGCGGACGTCACCTTCTTCTCCGGCGACATCGCGCAGCTCGACACGGAGCTGCGGGACGCGGCGGGCGACCGCGACGTGTGGCTGGTCGGCGGCGGAGCGCTGGCGGCGCAGTTCGCCGCGCTCGGGCTGGTGGACGAGCTGCATGTCACCTACGTGCCGGTGCTCGTCGGCTCCGGAAAGCCCCTGCTGCCGGTCGCCGAGGCCAGCCGTCCGCTGGTGCTCGCCGGCACGAAGACGTTCCCGTCCGGTTCGGTGGAGCACGTCTACCGCTTCGCGTGACCCGCGGCCCGCGGCGGCGCCGCCCGTTACGCGCGGCGGTTCTTGGCGTTCTCGTCCACGGTGCGGTCGGCCAGGTCGTCTGCCGGGAGCGGCCGGGCGATCGGGACACGGCTGCCGAGCACCTGCGCCACGAGGTCGCGGGCGATCTTCTGCGGGGTGAGCCCGGCGTCCTCGAGGATCTGGTCGCGGGTGGCGTGGTCGATGAACTCGTCGGGCAGACCCAGCTCGTCCACCGCCGTGTCGATGCCGGCCTCGCGCAGGTCCTGCCGGACGCGCGTGCCGATGCCGCCGACCCGGATGCCGTCCTCGATCGTCACCACGATCCGGTGCTCCGCCGCGAGGCTCAGGATGCTCTTCGGCACCGGCACCACCCAGCGCGGGTCGACCACGGTCGCACCGATGCCCTGGGCGGCGAGCCGGTCGGCGACCTTGAGGCCGAGGTCGGCCATCGGCCCGACCGTGACGAGCAGCACATCCCGGCGGTCGCTCTCGCGCAGCACGTCCACGCCGTCGTCCAAGCGGCGGACCGCGTCGATGTCCGGCTGGACATTCCCCTTCGGGAAGCGCAGCACGGTCGGGGCGTCGTCCACGGCGACCGCCTCCGCCAGCTCCTCGCGGAAGCGCGTGCCGTCGCGGGGGGCCGCGAGCCGGATGTTCGGGACCACCTGCAGGATCGCGAGGTCCCAGATGCCGTGGTGGCTCGGGCCGTCCGGGCCGGTGACGCCGGCACGGTCGAGCACGAACGTGACGCCCGCCTTGTGCAGGGCGACATCCATCAGCACCTGGTCGAAGGCCCGGTTGATGAAGGTCGCGTAGATGGCGACGACGGGATGCAGCCCGCCGTAGGCAAGGCCGGCCGCGCTGGCCGCCGCGTGCTGCTCGGCGATGCCGACGTCGTGCACCCGGTCCGGGAAGCGCTCGGCGAATTTGTGCAGTCCGGTCGGCCGCAGCATCGCCGCGGTGATGCCGACGATCTTCGGGTTCTTCTCCGCCAGTCGCACCACCTCGTCGGCGAACACACCCGTCCAGCTCGGCTTGGACGAGCTGTCCACCGGCTCGCCGGTCTCCGGATCGATCTGCCCGACCGCGTGGAACTGGTCGGCCGCGTCGCGCAGGGCCGGCTCGTAGCCGCGGCCCTTCTGCGTGATGGCGTGGACGATGACCGGGGCGCCGTAGTTCTTCGCCTGGCGCAGCGCCTCCTCCATCGCCCCGATGTCGTGGCCGTGCACCGGCCCGATGTACTTGATGTCGAGGTTCGAGTAGAGCGCCTCGTTGTTGGAGAAGCGGCTGAGGAAGCCGTGCAGGCCGCCGCGCATCCCCCGGTAGAACGACTGACCAGGCGCGCCCAGCTTGTCGAAGGCCTTGCGGCTGGTGAGGTACAGGTTGCGGTACGTGCGGCGGGTGCGCACCGTGTTGAGGAAGCGCGCCATGCCGCCGATCGTCGGCGCATAGGAGCGGCCGTTGTCGTTGACGACGATGATGAGACGGCGGTTGTTGTCGTCGGAGATGTTGTTGAGCGCCTCCCACGTCATCCCGCCGGTGAGCGCGCCGTCGCCGACGACGGCGACGACGTGCCGGTCGTTCTGACCGGTCATCTCGAACGCACGGGAGATGCCGTCCGCCCAGCTGAGCGACGACGAGGCGTGCGAGCTCTCCACGATGTCGTGCTCGGACTCGGAGCGCTGCGGGTAGCCTGCAAGGCCGCCGCGCTGACGCAGCTGCGAGAAGTCCTGGCGGCCCGTCAGCAGCTTGTGCACGTAGGACTGGTGCCCGGTGTCGAACACGACGGCGTCGTGCGGGGAGTCGAAGACGCGGTGGATCGCGATCGTCGTCTCGACGACGCCGAGGTTGGGGCCGAGGTGACCGCCGGTCTTGGCGACGTTCGCCACGAGGAAGGCGCGCACCTCGCCCGCCAGCTGGTCGAGCTCCCGCTCCGTGAGCCGGTCGAGATCGCGCGGCCCGTGGATGGTTTCGAGAATGCTCATGGTTTCGAGTGTAGAACCGCGGGAATCGGAAGAGGCTCGGAACCATCAGTTCCGAGCCTCCCCCTTGACAACGGTCTGGTTACACCAGGCTCCGCAGCACGTACTGCAGGATGCCGCCGTTGCGGTAGTAGTCGGCCTCACCCGGGGTGTCGATGCGGACCACGGCGTCGAACTCGACGGTCTGCTTGCCCTCCGGCGAGTGCTCGCTCGGCTCGGCGACGACGTGCACCGTCTTCGGCGTCGTGCCCTGGTTCAGCTCCTCGAGCCCGGTGATCGAGAACACCTCGGTGCCGTCGAGGCCGAGCGAGTCCGCGCTCTCCCCCGCCGGGAACTGCAGCGGGACGACGCCCATGCCGATGAGGTTCGAGCGGTGGATGCGCTCGAAGCTCTCGGTGATGACCGCGCGGACGCCGAGGAGGCTGGTGCCCTTCGCCGCCCAGTCGCGGGACGAGCCGGAGCCGTACTCCTTGCCTCCCAGGACGACGAGCGGGATGCCCTGCGCCTGGTAGTTCTGCGACGCGTCGTAGATGAACGCCTGCGGGGCGTCCGCCTGCGTGAAGTCGCGGGTGTAGCCGCCCTCCACGCCATCCAGCAGCTGGTTCTTCAGGCGGATGTTCGCGAACGTGCCGCGGATCATCACCTCGTGGTTACCGCGGCGCGAGCCGTAGGAGTTGAAGTCCTTGCGGTCGATGCCGTGCTCGGTGAGGTAACGGCCGGCCGGGCTGTCCGCCTTGATGGAGCCGGCGGGCGAGATGTGGTCGGTGGTGACCGAGTCGCCGAGCTTCGCCAGGGCGCGCGCGCCGTGGATGTCGGTGATCGGGGTGGTCTCCAGCGTCATGCCGTCGAAGTACGGGGGCTTGCGCACGTACGTCGACTTCTCGTCCCACTCGAACACGGAGCCGGTCGGGGTGTCGAGCGACTTCCAGCGCTCGTCGCCCTCGAACACCGAGGCGTACTGGTGGACGAACATGCCCTCGTTGATGGAGGAGTCGATCGTCTGCTGCACCTCGGCGGCGTCCGGCCAGATGTCCTTGAGGAACACGTCGTTGCCGTCCTGGTCCGTGCCGAGCGCGTCGACCTCGAAGTCGAAGTTCATCGACCCGGCCAGCGCGTACGCGATGACAAGCGGCGGGCTCGCCAGGTAGTTCATCTTGACGTCCGGGTTGATCCGGCCCTCGAAGTTGCGGTTGCCGGAGAGCACCGCGGTGACGGCGAGGTCGCTGTCGTTGACCGCCTGCGAGATCTCGTCGAGCAGCGGGCCCGAGTTGCCGATGCAGGTGGTGCAGCCGTAGCCGACCGTGTAGAAGCCGAGCGCCTCCAGGTCCTGGGTGAGACCGGCCTTCTCGTAGTAGTCGGTGACGACCTTGGATCCCGGCGCCAGCGTGGTCTTCACCCACGGCTTGGCCTTGAGGCCCTTCTTCGCCGCGTTGCGGGCGAGGAGGCCGGCGGCCAGCATGACCGACGGGTTCGACGTGTTGGTGCACGAGGTGATGGCGGCGATCGCGACGGCGCCGTGGTCGAGGACGAAGTCTGCCCCGTTCGCGAGGGTCACCGGGGTCGGGTTCGACGCCGTCTTCGGAGCGTGGCTGTGGTGCGTGTGGACGTGCGTGCTGTGGTCGTCCTCCGGCTGCAGCTCACCCGGGTCGGACGCGGGGAACGACTCCGAGATGGTCAGGTCGACCAGGTCGTGGGAGATGTCGGCGTAGTCGGTCAGGTCCTTCTCGAACTGCTCCTTCGCGACCGAGAGCTCGATGCGGTCCTGCGGGCGCTTCGGGCCGGCGATCGACGGGACGACCGTCGAGAGGTCGAGCTCGAGGTACTCCGAGTACACCGGCTCGCTGGCCGGGTCGTGCCACAGGCTCTGCGCCTTCGAGTACTCCTCGACCAGCTTCACCTGCTCCTCGCTGCGTCCGGTGAGGCGCAGGTAGTCGAGGGTCACGTCGTCGATCGGGAACATGGCGGCGGTGGAGCCGAACTCCGGGCTCATGTTGCCGATGGTGGCGCGGTTGGCCAGCGGCACCTCGGCGACGCCGGCCCCGTAGAACTCGACGAACTTGCCGACGACGCCGTGCTTGCGCAGCATCTGGGTGATCGTGAGCACGACGTCCGTCGCGGTCACGCCGGTGGGGATGGCGCCGGTCAGCTTGAAGCCGACGACCTTCGGGATGAGCATGGAGACCGGCTGGCCCAGCATGGCCGCCTCCGCCTCGATGCCGCCGACGCCCCAGCCGAGCACGCCGAGGCCGTTGACCATCGTGGTGTGCGAGTCGGTGCCGACGCAGGTGTCGGGGTAGGCGAGCAGCTCCCCGTCGACCTCGCGGGTCATGGTGACGCGCGCCAGGTACTCGATGTTGACCTGGTGCACGATGCCGGTGCCCGGCGGGACGACCTTGAAGTCGTCGAACGCCGTCTGGCCCCAGCGCAGGAACTGGTAGCGCTCGCCGTTGCGCTCGTACTCGATGTCGGTGTTGCGCTCGAGTGCGTCCGGCTGGCCGAACAGGTCGGCGATGACGGAGTGGTCGATGACCATCTCGGCCGGGGCGAGCGGGTTGATCTTGTTCGGGTCGCCGCCGAGCGAGGAGACGGCCTCGCGCATGGTGGCGAGGTCGACGATGCAGGGGACGCCGGTGAAGTCCTGCATGATCACGCGGGCCGGCGTGAACTGGATCTCGGTGTTCGGCTCGGCCTTCGGGTCCCAGCCGCCGAGCGCGCGGATGTGGTCCGCGGTGATGTTGGCGCCGTCCTCGGTGCGCAGCAGGTTCTCCAGCAGCACCTTGAGACTGAACGGGAGCTTCTTGTAACCGTCGACCGTGTCGATCCGGAAGATCCCGTAATCCTTCGATCCGACGGTCAGCGTGCTCTTCGCACCGAAACTGTTTACAGCTGACACTGTGCCCTCTCCTTCGTCGGCAGGGGATGTCCCGCAAGCCGTGTCCATCTTTGTCGTGCGTCGAAGCGTGTTTCCACCAAGGTAAGCCTCAGTCGTCAAATCAGCTCGGGAAATATATCTTGACGTCGAGATAAATCTAGCACGGCTAGAGCCGGTCGAACACCAGGGCGCGCCGCCGGGCGAACCGGTAGAAGAGCTCGATCCCGGCCGAGCCGAGGGCGCCGACGACGACGCCCCACAGGAGCGGCAGGTCGAGCGTGAGGTGCATCTCGAAGAACGTCGAGGTGAAGGGCAGCACGCAGACCAGCACGAACGCCGCCGCGACGCCGCCGAGCAGCCCCCAGCGCCACGGCGTGAGCGGCCGGGTCAGCACGCACAGGATCCAGAGCGAGACGCAGAACAGCGCGACGGTCGTCACGCTGCGGGCTTCGTGCAGCGGGATCGCGCGGTGCAGCGGCGCGTACGCGACGACCGCCGTGAGTCCCGCGATGACCCCGGTCGGGATGGAGTACTTCAGGATGCGCGGCAGCACGCCCGGCGTGTAAATGCGTTTGTTGGGCGCGAGCGCGAGGAAGAAGGAGGGGATGCCGATCGCCAGCGTCGAGACCAGCGTGAGCTGGCGGGGCAGGAACGGGAACGGCCACAGCACCGCGGCGCTCACCAGCGCGAGCAGGATGCCGTAGACGGTCTTCGCCAGGAAGATGTTGGACACCCGCTCCACGTTCGCGATCACGCGCCGTCCGGAGGCGAGCACGTTCGGGAGCCGGTCGAACCGGTTGTCGAGCAGCACCAGGCGCGAGACCGCCTTCGTGGCCGCCGTCGCCGATCCCATCGCGATGCCGAGGTTCGCGTCCTTGATCGCCATCGCGTCGTTCACGCCGTCGCCGGTCATCGCGACCGTGCGCCCGGCGTCCTTGAGCAGGCCGACCGCCGCGCGCTTCTGCTCCGGGCTCACCCGGCCGAAGATGCTCGCAGTCGCCAGCGCGTCCGCGAGCTCCTCGTCCGAGCGGAGGGTGGAGGCATCGATCGCCTCGCCCTCCAGGTTCAGCGCGCGCGCGATCGCCTCGACCGTGACCGGGTTGTCCCCCGACATGACGACGACGCGCACGGCCTGCTCCCCGAAGTAGCCGAGCGTCTCCGCCGCCTCCGGGCGCAGCGTCTCCCCCAGCACCACGAGCAGAGCCGGGACCACGGCGACACCCGTCAGCGGGACGTGCGTACCGTTCGGGAGCGGGTCGAGCGCGCGGGCGAGCGCGAGCGTGCGGCGACCGGTCGCCGCGATCTCGGTCGCCCGGGCGAGCTCCTCCGCGTGATCGCCCAGCACGCGCTCCGGCGCGCCGAGCACCCACGAGGTCTCCTGGTCGTCGACGCGCATCGTCAGCCCGCTGTACTTGGTCGCCGAGCTGAACGGGATGCGCCTCTGCACCCGGAACCGGTCGCTGCGGAACCGCGTGGACAGGATGCCGGAGGTGGCGTTGCCGGTGTCGTCCGCGCCGAACGCGGCGAGCGCGACCTCGGCGAGCTCCTGCGGCACCCCGGAGCCGAGGGGCTCCGTGCGCTCCAGGGTCAGCTCACCGGTCGTCAGCGTCCCGGTCTTGTCCAGGCACAGCACGTCCACGCGAGCGAGCACCTCGACGGCCGCCAACTCCTGCACCAGCACCTTGCGCGCGGCGAGCTGGATGGCGGCGACGCCGAACGCGAGACTCGTCAGAAGCACCAGCCCTTCCGGGATCATCCCGACCACCGCGGCGACGGCGTCGCGCAGGGCCCGGCGCCACCGCTCGTCGACGAAGAGCTCGCTCCAGCCGCCGTAGGCGAGCACGCGCCCGATCAGGGTGATCAGGATGACCGGCCCGAGGATCCAGGAGAGGTAGACGAGGATGCGGTTGGTCGCGTCCCGCAGCTCCGAGTGCACGAGCGAGTGCCGGCGGATCTCGCTGGTCAGCTTGCTGGCGTAAGAGTCGGCGCCGACAGCGGTGACGACCGCGTACCCGGTCCCCGTCGCCACGTGCGAGCCGGAGAGCAGCTGGGCGCCCTCGTCCTTGAAGACGGGCTCCGACTCCCCCGTCAGAAGAGACTCGTCGAGGGAGAGGCCCGTGCTCTCGACGACCTCGGCGTCGGCGGGGATCTGGTCGCCCGGCCGAAGCACGAGCAGATCGTCCATCACCACCTGCTCCAGCGGCACGGTCACGACGACGCCGTCGCGCCGCACCCTGCTCTCCGGTGCCGCGAGCAGGGCCGCCTTGTCGAGCACGCGCTTGGCCCGCAGCTCCTGGACGATGCCGATCAGGGCGTTGACGACGACGACGCCGAAGAAGAAGCCGTCGCGCAGGTCGCCGAGCAGCACGACGACGACGAAGCACGCCGTCAGGATGCCGTTGAACAGCGTGAAGATGTTCTCCCGCAGGATGTCGCGCACCGACCGGGAGGTCGGCTGGCGCTGACTGTTCGCCCTGCCGTCCGCCATGCGCTCGGCGACCTGCGACGCGGTCAACCCCTCCCGCCTCCGCGCGTCGAGCATCCCCTCCCCCTTCCGGTACCCGTTACGCTGCGGACTTCGCCGGTGGTTTCTGCGGGAACTGCCGCTTCACGACGAACCACGTGACCAGCAGGAGCGGGGCGTACAGCGGAACGCCCATCAGCAGCTTGGTGAACGCGAGTGCGCTGGTGGCCTCCGGGGAGTGCGCGAGATAGAGCGGGACCTGCACCAGGAGCCGTGCCGCGAACAGCAGGAACCAGAGGAAGGTGAGCGCCTGCATCACCCGGAACTTCGACTTCACGCTGCGCCAGGCCAGACCGTCGCCCATCAGGTAGCCGGCGGCCAGGCCGATCAGCGGCCAGCGCACCAGGATGGAGAGGAGGAGCGCGGCGCCGTAGGCCGCGTTCGTCCAGATGCCGAGCAGGAAGTTGTCCTCGCCGCGGCCGGTGATCAGCGCGAGGATCGCCGAGACGCCCACGCCGATCAGGCCGGCCATCGCCTGCGTCACCGGCGTCTTGCCGACGATGCGCACGACGGTGAAGATCACAGCGACCGCGACGGAGAGACCGATCGAGAGCGGGACGTTCTGCGTGAACGTGTAGAGGATGAGGAAGACGAGGCCGGGCAGGATCGTCTCCAGCAGCCCGCGGACGCCGCCGAGCGCCGCAAGCAGCGCGTGACCCGTCGACTCGTCACCCTCGGGCAGCTGGCCGATGCCGGACTTGCGGGCCGCCCGCGCGATGGACTCGCCGAGGGTCGCCGCGAGCTGCTCGTCCTTCTCCGGCTCGGCCGGCTGGTGGTTCTCGGTCACGGTTCGCCCTAAAGAGAGGAGTAACCGGCGTCCGGGCCCGTGCTCGGCGCGGCCGGCATCCGCAGCGGGATGAGGTCGCGCGGCGGCATCGGAACGGAGCCGCGCACCACGACGATGCTGCGGAACAGGTCCTCGACGAGCGCTGCCGCGTCCGGCTTGACCGCCGCATCGCCCGCGATCACGCCGCGCAGGAACCAGCGCGGGCCGTCGACGCCGACGAAGCGAGCGACGCGGGTCTCCCCCGGCGCGCCCTGCGGGGCGGCGACGGGGATCTCGGCGACGAGCTCGGGTCCGAACACGCCGTCGCGCTCGCTCACCCGTCCGCCCTGACGCTGCACCTGCTCCGCGATCTGGCCGCGGATCTCGTGCCAGAGACCCGTGGAGCGCGGGGCCGCGAACGGCTGCACCTGCAGGGTGGAGTTGGCATAGTCGAGCCCGACGGCGACGACGCGCTGCGACTCCTCCTCCACCTCCAGGCGCAGGTGCAGTCCCTCGCGCGGAAGGATCTTGACCCCGCCGAGGTCGACGTAGGGGCGGACCGGATTCGCCTCGCTCTCGTCGAGCGGACCTTCGGTCGCGCGGTCCTCCGGGGCGGACTTCTCCGCGTCGAGCGGCTGCTCGAGCTCGCCGGGGGTGTCGCTGCTGTCGGTCAAGCGTGTTCTCCTGCCTGGGTCACGGTGTATCCGGACGAGCCGAAGCCCGCTGTGCCGCGGTGGCTGTCCGGCAGGGTGTCGACGGGGATGAACTGCGCGCGCGCGATCGGCATGACGATCAGCTGGGCGATCCGGTCGCCGACGGCGATATCGTACGGCATCGACCTGTCGGTGTTCAGGACGGTCACCCGGATCTCCCCGCGGTAGCCGGCATCCACGGTGCCTGGCGCGTTCACGATCGTGATGCCGTGCCGCATCGCCAGGCCGCTGCGGGGGACGACGAACGCCGCATAGCCCTCCGGCAGCGCGATCGAGACGCCGGTCGGCACGGTGTGCCGCTCGCCGGGGCCGAGCGTGACGGCCTCGGCGGCGCAGAGGTCGGCGCCGGCGTCGCCCGGGTGCGCATACGCGGGGACGAGCTCGGCGATGATCGGGACGTCGACGGTATCGGTCACGTGTCGAGGGTAGTGCAGAAGTCTGATCGAATAGGGGGTGTGAACAACAACCTGACCGGCGAGCTGTACCGCGAGCGCCTCTGGGCGACGCCCTGGCTCTTCATCTCCACCCTGCTCGTCATCCCCGCCGTGATGCTCGTCTTCGCGCCCATCAACTTCACCGTCGGAGTGGTGCTCGCGATCGTGTTCTATGCCGCGATCGTCGTCGCGCTGCTCGTGTCCGCGCCGACCGTCCGGGTCACCGCGACGGAGTTCCAGGCGGGCAACGCGCGCATCCCGCTCGAGTTCATCGGGGAACCGAAGGCCTTCACCGGCGACGCGGCGACCCTCGAGCGCGGCCAGCGGCTCGACGCCCGCGCCTGGCTGCTCATCCGCGGCTGGATCAAGCCGGTCGTGAAGGTGCCGGTGCTGGATGTGGACGACCCGGCCCCCTACTGGCTGATCTCAACAAGAAACCCGGACCGACTGGTCCGGGTTCTCGATGAGGCTCGACTCGCGTCGTAGCGTGCGTGCGTCGCTCAGGCGGCGCACTCCACGCAGATCGGCCCGAGCTTGGTCTCGTGGTCGATCTGCGAACGGTGCTTCACCAGGAAGCAGTTCACGCAGGTGAACTCGTCCGCCTGGGGAGGCAGCACGACGACGTCCAGGTCGAGGTCCGACAGGTCCGCGCCCGGCAGCTCGTAGCCGCCCGGGTTGTCCGCGTCCTCAACGTCGACAACACCGGACATCTTGTCCGGAACTCGCTCCTTGAGGGCCTCGATCGACTCGGAGTCGTCCTCGGTCTTCCGCGGTGCGTCGTAATCCGTTGCCATGCCCATCCACTTCTCGTTGCGTAACGGCCGATTCTCGCAATCGGCGGCCATAGTTTGCATCAATCGCCAAGGAATAGCAAAACCACGCAGGAGCCTCTCAGCGATTGCTCGGTTGTCAACTTCCGGCACGCCAGAGGTATTCCCTGGAAACCCCCCATTCCCGTGGCATCCTGGCCCAGAACGAACGCGAGCTCGGAAGGCATCCACATGCAGGATTTGAAGGTCATCGGGGTCGAGAACGGTGCGATCGTCGCCGTCGGCGACGACGGTGAGCGGTTCCGCATCGCCGTCGACGACACGCTGCAGTCACGGATCCGTCAGGCGCGCCAGAACGCGTCCGCCGAGGCGCCCAAGTTCTCGCCGCGCGAGGTGCAGGCGCACATCCGCTCTGGCATGTCCGCCGAAGACGTCGCCGCCGTCACCGGAGCGCCCCTGGAGTACGTCCAGCGGTTCGAGGGACCCATTGTCGCCGAGCGCGAGCACATCGTCGCGAGCGCTCTCAGCGTCCCCGTCCACACCACGGTCGAGGTCGACCCGATGGGCGAGGGCGACACGTTCGGATCGGTCATCCGCGAGCGGCTCGCCTCCCTCGGCGTCTCCGGGGAGCGCTGGGCGAGCTGGAAGGACAGCGAGACCGGCTGGATCGTGAAGCTCGAGTTCACCGCCGACGAGATCGACCACGACGCGCGCTGGACGTACGACGCCCGCAAGCACTCGCTCGCGCCGCTGAACTCCGAGGCGACCACGCTCTCCCAGGCGGGCGAGCTGCGCGGTGGCGCGCTCATCCCGCGGCTGCGCGCGGTGCTGCCGCACGAGGGCGAGCCGGACACCTCCCGCTTCGACAGCGGGGCGTTCACGTTCCCCGCTCCCCCGACCGACCTGCTGGGCCCGGAGATCACGCAGCCGATCGAGCCGCTCGTCCCGGGCCGCGCCAGCAACTCCATCGCAGTGTCCGCCATCAAGCGCGCGGACGACGACACCCCGCGCGACCTGCACCAGACCGCCGACCTGCTGGAGGCCCTGCGCCGCCGCCGGGGCGAGCGCGAGCAGGCCGGCTACGAGGAGCGTCCGCCGGCGGAGCCGCCGCTGCAGACCAGCGCGTTCGACGAGCAGCCGACGCTGCTCGACCCGACGCCGCCGACGCCGCCGACGCCTGCCCCGTTCCGGATCGTCGAGGAGTCGATCACGCTGATCGATGTGGAGCCCGCGCCCGCGCCGGCCGCCCAGACGCCGCCCGCGTCGACTCCATCGTCGTCGCCCTCTCCCGGCCCTGCCGAGTCCACCGCGCCGTCCGGCCGCAGGAAGGGCCGCGCGGCGATGCCGAGCTGGGACGAGATCGTCTTCGGCGCCCGCACGGACGACGACCTGGCCTGACCGCGTCGTCGAAGGGCACGTCGTTGTCGCTTTCGCGCGCGAAAAGCGACAACGACGTGCCCTTCGGCGTCTCTGCGCCTAGGCGCCGAAGCGGAGCAGGGGGACGCGGGTCTCCTCGGCGGTGAGCGAGCCGTGCTGGCCGATCATGTTGCGGCCGGTGCGCTGCGGGTCCCGCCCGTCGTAGTAGGCGATGCGCTTGCGCGCCGCGACGAGCACATCCCCGATCCGCGGCGCCACCTCGGGATGCACGGCCGGGCCGAACCACCCGGCCTCGATCGCCTCCGCCCGCGTCGCCACCCACGCCCGGTCGCCCTCGCTGTCCCGCCAGCGCGAGGCGACCGCGGCCGCGTCGGGCTCGCCGCGCTCGGTGTAGAGGTGCAGCATCCGCGGCTCCCCCGCGACGTCCAGGATGCCCTCCAGCAGCTCCGGCGCCCCGTCGTAGAGCACGTGCCCGGTCTCGGGGACGTCGATGATGCCGTGGTCCGCCGTCAGCAGCACCGCACGGCGCGGGCCGAGCCGGCGGACGAGCCCGGCGACGAGGCCGTCCAGCGTCTCCAGGGCGGTGGTCCACTCCGGCGACTCCCAGCCGCGCGCGTGCGCGACCTGGTCGAGCTCGGCCACATACAAGTAGGTGAGGCCGGGACCGGACGCGGCGAGCACCTGCTCCGCCGCCTCGAAGCGCTCCGCGGGCGTCCGGCCGCCGATGAACCCTGCGCCGCGCAGCGCGGCGGCGGTGAACCCGGACCCCGCGTACTTCGGCAGCCCGATCGCAGTGGAGGTCACCCCCGCCTCCGCGGCACGCTCGAAGACGGTGCGGGACCGCTGCCAGGTCGCCGGGTCCATGAGCTCGTCCCAGCCGCTCAGTTGGTTGGTGAGCCGGCCGGCGCCGTCGCGGACCCGGTAGCCGACCATCCCGTGCTCGCCCGGCGTCGTCCCCGTCGTCAGCGTGGTGAGCGCGGCCGCCGTCGTCGTCGGGAAGCCGGAGTCGATGGTCGTGGCCTTGGTGAGCGCCGGCGCGAGCGTGCGCGCGTGCCCCGCGCGTGCCCGGAGGGCCGCGGCGCCGAGGCCGTCGACCACCACGACGAGCACGTGCTCCAACCGCGGCAGCCCGAGCGCGTTCTCCGCGCCGCACAGGGCCGCCAGGGAACTCGGCAGAACCGTGGCGAGGCTCGCCCTCGTCGTGAACGCGGCCGGTAGCATGGGGGACATCCGGCCCAGTCTGACACAGCCGGACGGGACGGACCGGTCCGTCCCGCACGCCGAGACGAATGCACGAATGACACCACCAGACGACCAGGCCGCCGAACGCATCGAAGACGTCGACGTCACGACCGAGATGCAGGGATCGTTCCTCGAGTACGCGTACTCCGTGATCTACTCCCGGGCCCTTCCCGACGCCCGCGACGGCCTGAAGCCCGTGCAACGGCGCATCCTCTACATGATGACCGAGATGGGCCTGCGCCCGGACCGCGGTCACGTGAAGTCCGCGCGCGTCACCGGCGAGGTGATGGGAAAGCTGCACCCGCACGGCGACAGCGCGATCTACGACGCCCTGGTGCGCATGGCGCAGGACTTCACCCTGCGCGTCCCGCTCGTGGACGGTCACGGCAACTTCGGCTCCCTCGACGACGGCCCCGCCGCCGCCCGCTACACGGAGGCGCGCCTCGCGGCCGCCGCGCTCGCGATGACGGAGGACCTCGACGAGGACGTCGTCGACTTCGTCCCGAACTACGACAACCAGCTGCTGCAGCCGGACGTGCTGCCGGCCGCCTTCCCGAACCTGCTCGTCAACGGCGCGAGCGGCATCGCGGTCGGCATGGCCACGAACATGGCGCCGCACAACCTCATCGAGGTGGTGGGCGCCGCGCGGCACCTGCTGGAGAACCCGGACGCCACCCTCGACGACCTGATGGCCTACGTCCCCGGCCCCGACCTGCCGAGCGGCGGCACCATCGCCGGCCTCTCGGGCGTGCGGGACGCGTACGCGACCGGCCGCGGCAGCTTCCGGATGCGTGCCAAGGTCGCCGTCGAGTCGATCACCGCCCGCAAGAGCGGTCTGATCGTCACCGAGCTGCCCTACATGGTCGGCCCGGAGAAGGTGATCGAGAAGATCAAGGACGGCGTCAACGCGAAGAAGCTGAACGGCATCTCCGACGTCACCGACCTCTCCGACCGTCAGCACGGCCTGCGCCTCGTCATCGGCATCAAGACCGGCTTCAGCCCGGACGCCGTCCTGGAGCAGCTCTACCGGCACACCCCACTGGAGGAGGGCTTCGCGATCAACAACGTCGCCCTCGTCGAGGGCGGACCGCAGACGCTGGGCCTGCGGGAGCTGCTCCGCGTCTACCTCGATCACCGGGTGCGGGTCGTCACCCGACGTTCCGAGTTCCGGCTCGCCCGGCGCAAGGAGCGCCTGCACCTCGTCGAGGGCCTGCTCGTCGCGATCCTCGACATCGACGAGGTCATCCAGGTCATCCGCACCTCCGACGACACCGACCAGGCGCGCACGCGCCTGCAGCAGGTCTTCGACCTCAGCACACTGCAGGCCGATTACATCCTCGAGCTGCGTCTGCGCCGCCTGACCAAGTTCTCGCGCATCGAGCTCGAGACCGAGCGCGACCAGCTGCGCGCCGAGATCGAGGAGCTGGAGGCGCTGCTCGCCAGCCGCAAGCGCATCGAGGAGCTGGTGTCGGACGAGCTGGAGCAGGTCGCCGCGAAGTTCGGCACCCCGCGCCGCACGCTGCTCACCGAGGCGAAGCCGTCGATCGCGGGAGCGTCGCGCGGCAAGGCGATGACCGTGCAGCTGGAGGTGGCGGACGTGCCCTGCCGCGTCTTCCTCTCCACCACCGGCCGCATCCTCCGCGTGGACGCCGGGGCCGGCGAGGACCAGGGCCTCGACCGCATCCAGGCGCCCGCGCGCCGCAGCAAGCACGACGCGATCCTCTCGCAGCTGGACACCACCAGCCGCAGCGAGATCGGCGCTGTGACGAACCGGGGCCGGCTGCTCCGCTTCTCCCCCGTCGACCTTCCCGCGGCGCCGGTGAACTCCATCCAGCTGGGCGCGGGCGTCAAGGTGGGCGACTACCTGGCACTGGCGGACAAGAAGGAGCGGATCATCGCGATCGTCTCCCTCGACGCGCCCCGCGCGATCGCGCTCGGCACACGGCAGGGCGTCGTCAAGCGGGTCACCCCCGGCGACTGGGCGAACAAGCCGGAGTTCGAGATCATCGCGCTGAAGGCCGGCGACGAGGTCGTCGGCGCGGTGCAGGGCGAGGACACCGACGACCTGGTCTTCGTTTCGAGCGACAGCCAGCTGCTGCGCTTCCCCGCCGCCTCCGTCCGCCCGCAGGGCCGGGCGGCCGGCGGCATGGCGGGCATCAACCTGGGCGCGGACGCCCGGGTGGTCTTCTTCGGCGCCGTCTCGGCCGCGGAACGGGAGGACGCCGTCGTCGTCACCGTCGCCGTGAGCGACCAGACGCTGCCGGGTGCCGATCCCGGCAGCGGCAAGGTCAGCGACTACGCGGAGTTCCCCGCCAAGGGCCGGGCGACCGGAGGCGTCCGCTCGCAGCGCTTCCTCAAGGGCGAGACCGAGCTGGCGCTCGCGTGGGCAGGTCCCGCGCCCGCACTGGCCGTCGGCCCGGACGGCGCCGCGCGCGTGCTTCCGGAGGGCGGCGCCCGTCGCGACGGCTCCGGCACCCCACTCGACATGATCGTCGGCTCGGTCGGCCGCCGCATCGGCTGATCGTCCCGCACGAGCCGCCTCGGATTCGGCGCAGCGCTCCTCCCTTTCCGGAGGTGCTGCAAACGGAGGAGATTGCACCGCGTCCTCCCGAATCGGAGGAGAAGGGAGGAGGTTCGAGCCCATCTGGGCCCACGACTCCTCCCTTTCCGACCACCCCGAGTCATGGGCGCAACTCCGGAATCTCCACTCGACACGCCGACGAGACGTCCGGAACTCCGGACATCCCGGGCGAAAGGCCCGGTTCCTCCGGATGAACGAACGGCCGTCCGTCGCCTACGCGTCGATGCGCGCGCGGCTCAGGTCGTCGGCGCCCGCGATGATGAACTCCTTGCGCGGCGCGACCTCGTTGCCCATCAGCAGCTCGAACACGCGGCTCGCCGCCTCCGCGTCCGGAACGCGCACCCGGCGCAGCGTCCGGTGCTTGCGGTCCATGGTCGTGGTCGCCAGCTGGTCCGCGTCCATCTCGCCGAGACCCTTGTAGCGCTGGATCGGCTCCTGGTACTTCTTACCGCGCTTCTTCAGGTCGGCGAGAACCGCCTGCAGCTCCGCCTCCGAGTATGTGTAGATGGTCTCGTTCGGCTTCGAGCCCGGGTTCACCACGATGACGCGGTGCAGCGGCGGCACCGCCGCGAACACCCGGCCCTCCTCGATCATCGGGCGCATGTACCGGAAGAACAGCGTCAGCAGCAGCGTGCGGATGTGCGCACCGTCCACATCCGCGTCCGACATGATGATGACCTTGCCGTAGCGGGCCGACGACAGGTCGAACGACCGTCCCGAGCCGGCCCCGATCACCTGGATGATCGCCGCGCACTCCGCGTTCGAGAGCATGTCCGAGACGGACGCCTTCTGCACGTTGAGGATCTTGCCGCGGATGGGCAGCAGCGCCTGGTACTCGCTGTCGCGGGCGCGCCGGGCGGTGCCGAGGGCCGAGTCGCCCTCGACGATGAACAGCTCGCTGTTGGCGACGTCGCTCGAGCGGCAGTCGACGAGCTTCGCCGGCAGCGACGACGACTCCAGCGCGTTCTTCCTGCGCTGGGTCTCCTTGTGCGCGCGGGCGGAGATGCGGGACTTCATCTCGGCGACGACCTTGTCCAGCAGCAGCGCGGACTGCGCCTTGTCGTCGCGCTTGGACGAGCCGAAGCGCTCGGACATCGCCTTCTGGACGACGTTCGCGACGATGGCGCGAACCGCGGGGGTGCCGAGCACCTCCTTGGTCTGGCCCTCGAACTGCGGCTCCGGGAGGCGGACCGTGAGCACGGCCGTCAGCCCGGCCATCACGTCGTCCTTCTCGAGCTTGTCGTTGCCGACCTTCAGGCGCCGCGCATTCAGCTCCACCTGCTGGCGCAGGAACTTCAGCAGACCCTGGTCGAAGCCGGTCTGGTGGCTGCCGCCCTTCGGCGTGGCGATGATGTTCACGAACGAGCGCATGACGGTCTCGTAGCCGGTGCCCCAGCGCAGCGCGATGTCGACCTGGCAGTCCCGCCGCAGCTCCGTCGGCAGCATGGCGCCGCTGTCGGAGAGCACCGGCACCGTCTCGGTGAAGTGGCCCTCTCCGGTCAACCGCCACGTCTCGGTGAGCGGGCTGTCCGGGGCGAGGAAGTCGACGAACTCCGAGATGCCGCCCTCGTAGCGGAAGGTTGTCCTCTCGCCCTCGGGGCTGCGCTTGTCGTCGATGGTGATGCCGAGACCGGGAACGAGGAACGCGGTCTGCCTGGCCCGCCCGATCAGGTCGTCCACCGAGAAGGCGGCGCCCTTGGTGAAGATCTGGCGGTCGGCCCAATAGCGGATGCGCGTCCCGGTGACGCCGCGCTTCACCTTGCCGACGACCCGCAGCTCGCTGCCGCTGACGAACGGCGAGAACGTCGCGTCCGGGCTCGGGGTGGCGGAGCCGTCCTCGAAGACGCCCGGCTCACCGCGGTGGAACGACATGGCGTAGGTCTTCCCGTCGCGGTCGACCTCGACGTCGAGCCGCTCCGAAAGCGCGTTCACGACGGAGGCGCCGACGCCGTGCAGGCCACCAGAGGCGGCGTAGGACCCGGTGCCGAACTTGCCGCCGGCGTGCAGCTTGGTGAAGACGACCTCCACGCCGGTGAGGCCGGTCTTCGGCTCGACGTCGACGGGGATGCCGCGGGCGCTGTCGCGCACCTCGACGCTGTCGTCGGGGTGCAGGATGACCTCGATCTCGGTGCCGTGGCCGGCGAGGGCCTCGTCGACGGAGTTGTCGATGATCTCCCACAGGCAGTGCATGAGGCCGCGGGAGTCGGTCGAGCCGATGTACATGCCGGGGCGCTTGCGCACCGCCTCCAGTCCCTCCAGCACCGAGAGGTGTCTGGCGGAGTAGTCAGAGCTCGCCACGAGCGGTCCTCACCTTCCTTGCGCGACGCGCATCCGGGACACGTCGCAGACTCCAGCGTACGTGGCGGGCGCGGCAGCCTACGTCACCGACACCCAGCCCTCCGGTTCCTACGCGTTGAGCGAAATAGCAGGCAATCCGCGCCTCGCGGACGGGATTACGTGGTTCTATAGACGTACCGAAGACCTTCGGTTGCGACGGAAAGGAGCATCACATGTCGACCATCACCTCGGAGAACGGTGCTGTTGACGAGCTCGCATCGGGGCCGCAACTGACGGCTGCGGACCGTTGCGACAGCTGTGGAGCCCAGGCATACATCCGGGTCGTCGTGAACAACGGCGAGCTGCTGTTCTGCGCCCACCACGGCAAGAAGCACCAGGAGAAGCTGTCGCAGATCGCGCACAGCTGGCACGACGAGACCGCTCGTCTCTTCGAAGAGCAGCGCGCCTAGCGGCTGACGGACGGCGAACAGACGGACCGGCTGACGACGGGATGAGACCGAGCAGGGGCGTGCACAGGCGCGCCTTCGTCGACCTCGACGCGATCCGCCAGACCGCCCTCGCCTCCACCACCTCGCTCCCCGACTGCACCGCCGATCTCCGCGCGGACGCGTACGGACACGGGCTCATCCCCGTGGCACGCACGTTGACCGACGCGGGGGTCGGCGGTTTTCTCGTCTCCCGGATCGAGGACGCCGCGGCCATCGCGGACGACGGCATCCCGACCCGCGTCATCGTCGGCGACCCCGCGTCCGGTCCGCTGCTCGGCCCGGAGCTGTTCGGGCTCGACCCGACGCACCGCCACCCCGCCGCCATGCGGCTGGAGGCCGAGATCGTCGCGGTCAAGCGGATCGCCGCCGGCCGCGGCGTCTCCTACGGCTACACCTACCACACCGAGCGGCCGACCACTCTCGTGCTGGTCTCGCTCGGCTACGCCGACGGCATTCTGCGTGTCGCCTCCAACCGCGCGCCGGTGCTGGTCGGCGGCACCCGCGGCCGGATCACGGGCCGGATCGCGATGGACCAGTTCGTCGTCGACATCGGCGATGCCCAGGCGCGCCTCGGCGATCCGGTCGTCGTCTTCGGCGACGAGGGCCGCGGCGAGCCGACCGTCCTGGAGTGGGCGGACGCGATCGGCGTCGCCGCTCCCGTCATCACCAGCAGGCTCGGTCGCCGCATCGAGCGCGTGTACGAGAGGCCGGACGTATGACCATCGTGGACGCCGTTGCCGAGCCGCTCCCCCGCGCCGTCATCGACCTGGCGGCGCTGCGCCGCAACGTCGCGCACCTGAGCGCCCGGTTCGCACCGGCGGAGACCATGCTGGCCGTGAAGGCGGACGCGTACGGCCACGGGCTCCTCCCCATCGCGGAGGCAGGGCTCGAGGCCGGCGCGACCTCGCTCGCCGTGCTCGAGGTGCCCGCCGGGCTCGTGCTGCGGCGCGCAGGGATCGGCGTGCCGATCCTCGCGTGGCTGCACGGGGCGGACACGGACTGGCGCGCCGCGATCGAGGCGGACATCGAGCTCGGCGTCTCCGCGGTCTGGCAGTTGGAGGCCATCGCCGCGGCCGGCGCCGACCGACCCGCCGTGGTGCACCTGAAGGTGGACACCGGTCTCAGCCGCAACGGCGCGACCCGCGCCGACTGGCCGGGACTGGTGGATGCGGCGCTCGCGCTGCAGGAACGCGGCATCGTGCGCGTGCGCGCCGCCTGGTCGCACCTCGCCGACGCCTCCATCGCCGACGACGAGGCTGCCCTCGCCGAGTTCCGCGACGCGGTCGCGGAGGCGGAGCGCCACGGCGCCCGCTTCGAGGTGCTGCACCTGGCGGCCAGCTCCGCGGGCATCCGGATGCCGGAGGCGCGGTTCGATTTCGTGCGGCTCGGCATCGCCGCGTACGGCTTCTCCCCGTTCGACGACAGCACCGGCGCCGAGCTCGGGCTGGTCCCCGTCATGCGGCTGGAGGCTCCGGTGACGGAGGTCCACGTCGGCGGCACGACTCACGCGCGCATCGCGATCGGCTACGGCGACGGCGTCCCGACGCTCGGGATCGCCAAGACCACCGTGCTGCTGAACGGCCGCCACTGCCCGGTAATCGCCGTCGAGGTCGACCACATGCTGATCGACGCCGGAGCGGGCCGCGTGGCGGTCGGCGACACCGCCGTGCTGTTCGGCCCCGGCGACTCCGGCGAGGTCACGGCGGAGAAGTACGCCGACTGGGCCGAGACGATCGCCGACGAGATGGTCACCGGCGTGAGCGCCAGGGTCCCCCGCGTCTACGTCAGCTAGCGGCTAGCGCCTAGCGGCTAGAGCCCGACGCCGACCCGGTCGGCGATCGCGCGGCGCGCGTTGGTCGCGTACCGGTCCACGCGTTCCGTCTGGCTGACGGGGGGCAGCTCCGAGCGGAGCGCCTGGTTCAGGATCCGGTCGGCGAGCACCGGGTTCATCGGCAGCACCGGCCCGTGCAGGTGGGTGCCGATGGCGGAGCCGATGACGACGCCCTCGGTGCCGTCCCCGTTGCCGAAGCCGTGCTGGATGCGGCCGAGCGGCTCCGCTCCCTCCAGGGAGGTCGACGCGGAGTGGTTCTCGAACCCCGCCAGCGCCGTCCCGTCCGGCATGCGCACGACGACCTCGTCCACGTGCCGCTTCGCTCCGAGCGTCGCGCGGGTCGGGAAGACGCGCGCACCCGCGAGCCGCTCGCCCTCCGGGGTCGTCAGCTCGGCGCCGAGCAGCTGCCAGCCGCCGGCGATCGCGAGGAGGGGCACGCCCGCCTCCGCCCACTCGTGCAGGCGCGGTGCGATCCGCAGGACGTCGTCGTGGACGGCGCGCTGACCCGACAGCGGGCCCGACCCGATGTGGACGATGTCCACGCTCGCGGGCAGGTCACCGCCCGGCGCGTGCGCGACGACCTCGGACTCGATGCCGCGCCACCGGGCACGCTCGCAGAGCGCGAGGACGTTGCCGGCGTCGCCGTTGATCCCGAGCTCGCGCGGGTACAGGTGCAGGATGCGCAGCACGCTCATCGCTCGCCACCCTCCAGATCCAGGAAGCCGAGCTGCTTGCGGATCAGCATCATCTGCTCGTAGTTGACGATCATGGTCTTGGTGCCGCGCGACGGCTTCGGCAGCGCGAGGAAGCCCTGCAGCGCCGGCTTCAGCTCCGGCACCACCTGGTCCACGTCGATGCCGGCGTACGCGAAGCGGGTGGCGAACTGCCACGCCTTCGTTCCGGAGACGATGTCGACGTGCTCGAGCTTGGAGAGGTCGATGTCGTAGACCCAGGACGGGTCGGGCGTCCCCTCGTCCACCGCGACGAACACCTGCTCCGGCGCCTCGCTCAGGTAGTCGAGGTTCAGCTGCAGGCTCGGCGGGTTCTTCATCATGATGATCTCGATGTCCTCGTCGCCCACCCGGAGCGTCTCGCCGCGGCCGTAGACCGTGCGCAGCGCACCCATCGCGGCGACGACGGCGTTCGGCCGGAACCGGTCGCCGAGCAGGCGACGGGCCATCGCGGTCGCACCCGCCGCGTCCACCGCGTAGTGCAGGCCGCGAGCCGGGAGGCCGATGCGCACCGGCTCGCCGCCGATGGTCAGCTCCGCGCTCTGGGTCTCCAGCTTGGAGACGAACACGGCGGGAACGGGCAGCGCGCCCGCGGCGATCCCGGAGAGGTCCTTCACGTTGGCCAGGCCGTTCGGCGACGACTCGATGATGGACGGCGCGACAGCGAACGTCGAGACATCCCTGCCCTCGCCGGCGAGGGCGGCGCCGACGCGGGCGAGGGAGTCGTCGTCCGCGTTCACGACGACGAACTCCGAGGAGCGCTCCGCGATCGTCCGCAGCATCCCGATCACCCTGGTCGGCTCGAAGAACCGGTTGAGCTGGTCGATCTGCACGTTCAGCAACAGCGACCCGCGCGGCTTCAGCACCGTGGCGAGGTCGACGCCGTACGCCTCGTCCACCTCGATCACACCGACGTCGCCGCGCACGTAGCCGTCGAGCGGCACGTCGGCGAGCAGCGCCGAGGCGATGCCCTGCGGGAGGTTGCCCCCCGACGGGTTCGTGAAGACGTTCAGGCCGTGCTCGCGCAGGATGGCCGTGAGCATGTTCGTCGTCGTGGACTTGCCGTTGGAGCCGGAGACGAACACGACGCCGAGCGGGAGCCTCGAGACCGCGCGCTCGAGGAACTTCGGGGCGATCGCGAGCGCGACCCTCCCCGGCACCGCGGAGCCGCCTCCCCGCAGGCGCAGAAGCCAGCGGGCGAGGCGGCCGGCGATGACCGCCAGTCGATACCGCACAGGTTTACTCGAGGTAGTCGCGCAGCGACTGCGAGCGGGACGGGTGACGCAGCTTCGCCATCGTCTTCGACTCGATCTGACGGATCCGCTCACGCGTCACGCCGAAGGTGTCGCCGATCTGGTCGAGCGTCTTCGGCATCCCGTCGCCCAGGCCGAAGCGCATGCGGATCACGCCCGCCTCGCGCTCGGACAGGGAGTCGAGCAGGCTCTCCAGCTGCTTCTGCAGCATGGTGAAGCCGACCGCGTCGGCCGGGACGACCGCCTCGGTGTCCTCGATGAGGTCGCCGAACTCGCTGTCGCCGTCCTCGCCGAGCGGCGTGTGCAGCGAGATGGGCTCGCGACCGTACTTCTGCACCTCGATGACCTTCTCCGGGGTCATGTCGAGTTCCTTCGACAGCTCTTCCGGAGTGGGCTCGCGGCCGAGGTCCTGCAGCATCTGGCGCTGGACGCGGGCGAGCTTGTTGATGACCTCGACCATGTGCACCGGGATGCGGATGGTGCGGGCCTGGTCGGCCATCGCGCGGGTGATCGCCTGGCGGATCCACCACGTCGCGTAGGTCGAGAACTTGAAGCCCTTGGTGTAGTCGAACTTCTCGACCGCGCGGATCAGACCCAGGTTGCCCTCCTGGATGAGGTCGAGGAACTGCATGCCGCGACCCGTGTAGCGCTTGGCGAGCGAGACCACGAGGCGGAGGTTGGCGCCGAGCAGGTGGCTCTTCGCGCGCTGGCCGTCGCGGGCCACCCACTTGAGCTCGCGCTCGAGCTCCTTGGTCATCCCCTGCGAGTTGGCGAGCTTGTCCTCCGCGAACAGGCCGGCCTCGATGCGCATCGCGAGCTCGACCTCCTCCGCCGCGTTCAGCAGCGGAACCTTGCCGATCTGCTTGAGGTAGTCCTTGACGGGGTCGGCGGTCGCGCCGGTGATCGTGGTCGAGTAGACAGGGATGTCGTCGTCCTCGTCCACGGCGCGCAGCACGAGCGCGTCGGTCGGGAGCGGAGCGTCTGCCGCGGCCTGCACGGCGGCGGCCTCGCCCTTCGGGCCGGGCGCGCCAGCCTCACCGGACTCGTCCGTCTCGTCGGCCTCGTCGCTGTCGTCCGCGTCGTCGGCTGCGGTGTCGTCGGCGACCTCTGCCGTCTCGTCGTCCGCGTCGATCTCGATCTCGGCGTCCTCGTCGACGTCGTCGTCCTCGTCGCCGCCCTTGGGCTTGCTCGCGCCCTTCTTGGCGGCGGCCGTCTTCGTGCCCGCCTTCTTGGCAGCGGGCTTCTTGGGAGCGGCCTTCTTGGCCGGGGCGGCTGCCGTGGCGCCGGCCACGGTCTCCTCGACCGCTTCGGCGTCGGCGGACGTCGCCGCCGGCGCCTTCGTAGCTGCACGGGTTGCCATGTGAACACCTTTCATACCGAGGCTTGCGGGACCGGGCTGCACCGGCCGCGGGCCTGGCTGAGGTCGCGTGCGGACATTACTAAGACCCATGTCAAGTCCTGGGTTGTCGCGCCGGGCACCATCGAGTGCTCCGACCCACAGGAAATGAACGGGTCCAGATTCCAATTATTGCACGTTCTGCGCCGCGTCCCGACCAGGAGAACCGATCGGATCGCACCGGATGCCGGGATCATCTCCCTAGGCTCGGCGCCCCCTCCGCCAGACGTCGACAAGTGCAACCCACAGAGGGGCCACTTCTATTCCCTCCTCCTCCTGCATCCGACGCCGCGTGCGGCGCCGGGCGTGCACGAGGAAGGCGACGCCGATCCCGATGATGACGTACTGGATCGCGAACGCCCAGCGGAACGAGTCGAGCGCATAGAGACCAGCGGTGGTGTGCGCCGTGTTCTGCGCATCGAGGGCGAGACCGATGAGGAACATCATCACGAAGCTCGCGAGGAACCCGCCGACGTTCACGATCCCGTTCGCCGACCCGAGGCTGTGCAGCGGGTTGGAGGTGCGGGCGAAGTCGAAGCCGATGAGCGACCCGGGGCCGCCGATCCCGATCGCCACCAGCACCAGGACCAGCAACCAGGTCGGCGGGACGCCGGGCCAGAGCAGTAGCAGCGCCCAGACGGCACCCATCATCGCGACGATCGCGAGCACCAGGTTGCTGCGGCGCAGCGGGAAGCGCGCAGTCAGGAGTCCCAGGATGGGGCCGGCGATGAGGCCGGCGACGACGGAGACGATGATCAGACCGGACGCCTCCGCCGGCGGCAGGCCGAGGGCGAACACCATGAACGGCAGTCCCCACATCAGGTTGAACACCGTCCCGGAGGACTGCGTGACGAAGTGCGACCAGAAGCCGAGCTGGGTGCCGGGACGCGCCAGGCTGATCCGCAGCTGCCGGAGGGACTCGCCCCACGTGGCGGGCCGTGGTCCCTCCGTCGATCCCACCGGCCGATCGCTGATCGCGACGACGATGCCGATGACGGCGATGACGGAGAGCGAGGCGGCGGTCAAGAACGCGGTCGTCCATCCCGCCTGGTGCAGCAGCAGCGCGAACGGAACGGCCGAGAGCACCTGTCCGAGCTGACCGATGTTGCCGATCCACTGGGAGAGCTGCGGGACGAGCCTGCCGCGGAACCACGAGTTGATCAGCCGCATCAGCGAGGTGAAGACGGTGGCGTCCCCCGCTCCGACGAGCACACGGCCGAGGATGGCGACGGCGATCGTCGGCGCGAACGCCACGGTCACCTGGCCGATCACCATCAGCACGGTGCCGACGAGCATGAGGGTGCGGGAGCCGACCCTGTCGATGAGGACCCCGACCGGGATCTGCATGGCGGCGTACACGATCAGCTGCACGACGGCCATCGACGAGAGCACCGCCGCCGACACGTGGAAGCGCTCGGTGGCGGCGACGCCGGCAACGCCGATGCTGGTGCGCTGCATGACCGCGATCAGATAGGCGAAGACGCCGATCCCGAAGATGACCCAGGATCGACGCGAATTCACCGCACGATCCTACCTCCGCGTACGGAGGCGTCCCCGGGGGCGCATCGGGATGGCCGGACGTGGCCCGGCGCGTGCCCGCGCCGTCAGCGGTCGGTGCGCGGGTTGTCCTCGTCGCCGTGCCGGCGGAACGCGAGGAAGTTCTCCAGCTCGGCCGCGATCTCGTCTGCGCTGGGCAGAGCGCCCTCGCTGTCGGTCAGCGGGGAGCGCAGCTGGTTGTCCTCCATATAGGAGTCGTGCCGCTCCTCCAGGGTGCCGACCAGCTTGCCGAGCTCCGCGTTGCCCGCCACCTGCTCGTCGATGTTGGCGACGAACTCGCGGTCCTCCTCGCGGAGCCGGTCGGTCGGGAAGATGAGACCGGTCGCGGCGCTGATGCTGTCGAGGCCGGCGATCGCGGCCGCGGGGTACTCGGTGTCCGCGAGGTAGTGCGGGACGAGCAGCACGAAGCCCGCGATCGGGTACGACAGCTGCTGGAGGCGGTACTCCAGAAGGTGCAGCGCGTTCGCAGGCACCTGGGTCTGCGGCTTCCAGATCGACATCGTCTCGATCAGCTCGCGGCGGTTTCCGCTGACGGTGACGCCGATGGGACGCGTGTGCGGAACCGGCATCGGGATGGAGTGCACCCACGTCACGCTCTTCACGCCGAACCGCTCGATCAGGCCGAGCACGGCCTCGGAGAACGCCTCCCAGCGGAAGTCGGGCTCGAACCCGGACAGCAGCAGGAACGGCTGGCGGAGCTCGTCGTACATCAGGTACAGCTTCAGCGTCGCGGGCTGGTAGTCGGCCAGGTGGTCCTGGTCGAAGTAGATGATGGGACGGCGGGCGCGGTAGTCGAGCAGGATGTCCGCGTCGAAGGTCGCCACGACCTCGCTGTCCAGCGTGCCGAGCAGGTAGGTGCCGAGCTGGCTCACACCGGAGCCTGCGTCCGCGAAGCCGGTGAGCCCGGCCACGAGCGGAAGCCCGTCCGGGACCTCCACGGCCGGATTCAGCTCGAACAGTTCGCCGGGGTCTCGCATGTTTCAACTCTAGGCCGCGGTCCACGCCGTGGTGCCGCGCTCCGGCCCTGTCCCAGCACGCCCACAGCGAACAGCCGACCGCCCCGCGCGCTGCGCAGCGGATAGGGTCGAGAGCATGACGGTTCCCGCGCTCTCGCTCTCCTCCGCTTCCTCCTCGTCCGCCGCCGTCCGCGTCATCGGCGCGCGCTCCGGCCGCGACGGCATCGTCGTCCTCACGGCCGGCGCGCCCGACGGCCTCTCCGGCCAGCTCGCCGCCGTCGGCTTCTCCGGCGGCAAGGACGAGCTGGTTCGCCTGCCCGGCTCCGCGGACGGGAACCCGCTCGCCGTCGTCGGACTGCCGGACGAGCTGGACGAGGACGCGCTCCGCTACGCGGCGGGCACGGCGATCCGCCAGCTCGCGGGCGTCGACTCGGTGGCCGTCGACCTCCCGACCGAGAGCGACGAGCAGCTCGGCGCCGTCCTGGAGGGCGCCGCCCTCGGCTCCTATTCCTTCACGGACTACCGCGAGAAGAGCCGCGCGGGGGCCAAGCCGCCCGTCGCCGCTGTAGAGGTCATCGGGACCTCCGGCCGCGCAGACGAGCTCGTGGCGCACGCCGTCGCCGTCGCCGAGGCGGTCTCGCTGGTCAAGGACCTCGTCAACATGCCGCCGATCGACCTCTACCCCGCCACCTTCGCCGAGCGCGCCCGTGATGCGGCGGACGGCCTGCCGGTCGAGCTCACCGTCTGGGACGAGCAGCGGCTCGCCGACGACGGCTTCGGCGGCATCCTCGGCGTCGGCCAGGGCTCGACCCGTCCGCCGCGGCTGGTGAAAGTGGACTATTCGCCCGCCGGCGCCGAGAAGCACCTGGCGCTCGTCGGCAAGGGCATCACCTTCGACTCCGGCGGCCTCTCGCTCAAGCCGCCGTCGGGCATGGTCGGCATGAAGTACGACATGACCGGCGCAGCGACCGTCCTCGCCGTCGCGCTCGCCGCCGCCCGGCTGGAGCTGCCGGTGCGGGTGACAGCGTGGCTGTGTCTTGCCGAGAACATGCCGTCCGGCTCGGCGATCCGCCCGAACGACGTGCTGCGGATGCGCGGCGGACGCACGGTCGAGGTGCTGAACACCGACGCCGAGGGCCGACTTGTGCTCGCCGACGGCCTCGTCGCCGCGAGCGAGGAGCACCCGGACGCGATCGTCGACGTCGCGACGCTGACCGGCGCGGCGATGGTCGCGCTCGGCACCCGGTACGCCGCCGTGATGGGGTCCGACGATCTCGTCGGGGACGTCATCGGCGCGGCGAAGGCGAGCGGGGAGCTGCTCTGGCCGATGCCCCTGGCCGCGGAGCTGCGCGCGACCATCAACTCCGAGGTCGCCGACATCGCGAACGCGAACCCGGGCAACACCGCGGGCGGGATGCTGCTCGCCGGCGTGTTCCTGCAGGAGTTCATCGGCCGCACCTCCGAGGCGGACGACGCGCCGCGCATCCCGTGGGCCCACCTCGACATCGCCGGACCGGCGAAGGGCCCCGCGTCGCCGTACGGCTTCACCGGCAAGGGGCCGTCCGCCGTCAGCGTACGGGCGCTCGTCCGTTTGGCCGAGACCATTTCCGGGAAGTAGTAGGGTCGTATAGGCGGGAAAATCCTGCCCATGTAACCCCTGCCCGGAGCCACCCCTCGGGGCAGGATCGTGTCACGAATCCTGATGCGCGAGGGAGTAGCTGGGTGTCTGAGCAGAACTTTGACATTGTGGTGCTCGGCGGTGGGAGTGGAGGCTACGCAGCGGCGCTGCGTGCGGCCGAGCTCGGTTTCACCGTCGGCATGATCGAGAAGGACAAGGTCGGCGGCACCTGCCTGCACCGCGGCTGCATCCCGACCAAGGCGCTGCTGCACGCGGCCGAAGTCGCGGACTATTCGCGGGAGTCCGCCAAGTACGGAATCATCACCCAGCTCCAGGGCATCGACATCAACGGTGTCACCGAGTACCGCCAGAGCATCATCGCCAAGAAGTACAAGGGCCTGCAGGGCCTGGTGAAGGCCCGGGGCATCACGGTGATCGAGGGCGAGGGACGTCTCGTCTCCCCCACCACCGTGCAGGTCGGCGAGGACACGATCGTCGGCAAGAACGTCATCCTGGCAACCGGCTCCTACTCGCGGTCGCTTCCCGGCCTCGAGATCGGCGGCCGTGTGATCACCAGCGAGCAGGCGCTCGAGCTGGACTTCGTGCCGAAGAAGGTCGCCGTGCTCGGCGGCGGTGTGATCGGCGTCGAGTTCGCCAGCGTCTGGAAGTCGTTCGGCGCCGAGGTGACCATCATCGAGGCCCTTCCGCACCTGGTCCCGAACGAGGACGAGTCGATCAGCAAGTCGCTCGAGCGCGCGTTCCGCCGCCGCGGCATCGACTACAAGCTCGGCGTGCGCTTCTCCGGCGTCACCCAGAACGAGAACGGCGTCGTCGTCTCGCTCGAGAACGGCGAGACCGTCGAGGCCGAGCTGCTGCTCGTCGCCGTCGGCCGTGGCCCGCTCACCGCCGGTCTCGGCTACGAGGAGGTCGGCATCACGCTCGACCGCGGCTTCGTCATCACGAACGAGCGTCTCGCGACCAACATCCCGGGCGTCTACGCCGTCGGCGACATCGTCCCCGGCCTGCAGCTCGCGCACCGCGGCTTCCAGCAGGGCATCTTCGTGGCCGAGGAGATCGCGGGGCTGAACCCCGTCGTCGTCCCCGACGTCAACATCCCGAAGGTCACCTACTGCGATCCGGAGGTCGCCTCCATCGGCCTCACCGAGGCCAAGGCCGTCGACCAGTACGGCGCGGACAAGGTCAGCAGCTACGACTACAGCCTCGCCGGCAACGGCAAGAGCGAGATCATCGGCACCAGCGGCACCGTCAAGGTGGTCCGCGTCAACGACGGCCCCGTCGTCGGCGTGCACATGATCGGCGCGCGCGTGGGCGAGCTCATCGGCGAGGCGCAGCTCGCGGTGAACTGGGAGGCGTACCCGGAGGACATCGCGCCGTTCATCCACGCGCACCCCACGCAGAACGAGTCGCTGGGTGAGGCCTTCCTGTACCTCGCGGGCAAGCCGCTGCACACCCTCTAGTCCGTCCGCCGCGGAAGCGGCAATAAGCTACTGAACGATCAGGTTTTGAAGGAGAGAAGCTCATGAGCGAATCCGTCAGCCTCCCGGCACTCGGTGAGAGTGTCACGGAAGGCACGGTCACCCGCTGGCTGAAGAACGTTGGCGACCGTGTCGAGGTGGACGAGCCCCTGCTCGAAGTCTCGACCGACAAGGTCGACACCGAGATCCCGTCGCCCGTCGCGGGCGTCGTCGAGGCGATCCTGGTGCAGGAGGACGAGACGGTCGAGGTGGGCACCCCGCTCGTGACCATCGGCGACGGCTCCGGCTCGGGCGCTGCGCCCGAGGCGGCCGCTCCCGAGGCTGCGGCTCCGGCTGAGGCTGCTGCTCCGGCTCAGGAGGCGGCTCCCGCTCAGGAGGCGGCTCCCGCTCAGGAGGCGCCGGCTGCTCCCGCTCCCGCTCCCGCTGCCCCGGCCCAGGAGGCTCCGGCTGCTCCCGCCCCCGCTCAGGAGGCTCCGGCTGCTGCTCCGGCCCCAGCTCAGGAGGCTCCGGCCGCTGCTCCGGCCCCGGCTCAGGAGGCACCCGCCGCTCCGGCCGCTGCCGCTCCGGCCCCCGCGGCTGCTCCGGCCCCTGCGGCTGCTGCTCCGGCCCCCGCCGCCACTCCGGCCCCCGCGGCTGCTGCCCCGGCCCCGGCCGCCGGTGGCGCGCACGCCGGCAACGCCGGCTACGTGACCCCGATCGTCCGCAAGCTCGCCAACGAGCAGGGCGTCGACCTGTCCACGGTCACCGGCACCGGTGTCGGCGGACGCATCCGCAAGGAGGACATCCTCAGCGCAGCGGCCCCCGCCGCCGCTCCGGCTGCCGCCCCCGCCGCCGCCCCGGCCGCCGAGGTCTCGCCGCTGCGTGGCACGACCCAGCCGATGTCGCGTCTGCGCAAGGTCGTCGCCGAGCGCGCGGTCGTGTCGATGCAGTCGACCGCCCAGCTCACCTCGGTCGTCGAGGTGGACGTCACCAAGGTCGCGGCGCTCCGCGACCGCGTGAGGGGCGACTTCCAGGCCAAGACCGGCGTCAAGCTCTCCTTCCTGCCGTTCTTCGCCCTGGCCGCGGCCGAGGCGCTGAAGACCTACCCCGTCATCAACGCCACCGTCGACGGCGACAGCATCGTGTACCCGGACCACGAGAACATCTCGATCGCGGTCGACACCGAGCGCGGCCTGCTGACGCCGGTCATCCGCAACGCGTCCGACCTCGACATCGCCCAGCTCGCGGCAGAGATCGCGGACCTCGCCGGCCGCACGCGCGACAACCGCCTGAAGCCGGACGAGCTCGCCGGCGGCACGTTCACGCTGACCAACACCGGTTCGCGCGGCGCGCTGTTCGACACTCCCCTGGTCTTCCTCCCGCAGGTCGCCATCCTCGGCACCGGCATCGTGACGAAGAAGCCGGTCGTCGTCTCGGCCGACGGCAGCGACTCGATCGCCATCCGCTCGACCGTCTACCTCGCCCTGTCGTACGACCACCGGATCGTCGACGGCGCGGACGCGGCGCGCTTCCTCGTCGCGGTCAAGAACCGCCTCGAGGGCGGCGACTTCGAGGGCAGCCTCGGCATCTGACGCCCGGCGTCGATCGACGCAGCCGACGGAACGGCCCCGCTCCCCACCGGAGCGGGGCCGTTCCGCGTCATCCCGCGGACCCGGGACCGGCCTCCGCAGGCATCAGCACGAGCACGACCACGGCGACCACGATCGGGGCCGATCCGATCAGGACGAGCATCGGCCGGGCGCGCAGCCAGCCGGTGACCGCCGCGAGCAGGCCAGCGAGTGGACGGCCGTCCAGCGCGGCCATCGCGGCCTCCACGAGCGCTCCGACACCACGCCCCTGGTTGCCCGACCGCTGCACGCTCGACCGATCTCCCGGCCGGGGAACCGGTGTCCCCGCACCTGCTCCGCCGCCCTCGGGCAGCATCACCGCGGCCGGGGCTGCGGTGTTCAGGATGGCGACGACCACCGCGTCCCATTCCCCGCCGTCGAGAGCGGCGTCGACGGTCAGGTACAGGGCCTGGCCTCCGCCGTCGCCGACCGCGCCGCACACGGCCCGGACGAACGCCCGGTACTCGCGCCGGTCATCGCGCGCGATCTCGGCCGTCCACGGTCGCACGGTGTCCATCCTGACCAGCAGTGGGCAGCCGTCCGCCCGGAAGGCGACCGCCTCCGTGCTCGGCACCGCGCCCGCCCATCCGGCCGCATGCAGGTGAGCCAGCGCCCGGGCCATGGCGAGCAGGATCGTCGCCGCCTCGCCCGACCCGATCCCGACACGCGCGGCGAGCAGCGCGTTCAGCGTCCCTCCCCGGGCGTGCGGCAGCAGCACCGACGAGATCGTCCGGCCCCGCTCCACCCGCGCGCTCGGCTCGTCGAGCGGGGTGGGCACATACTCCGATCCAGCCGCGCGGCGTGCCCGGCACTCCTCCGCGAGCGGCTGCCCGCCCGCCGCCTCGTCCCGGAGCCGGAGCAGCGCGGGCTCCGCCAGGTCGTCACCCGCAACGAGCACGCTGTGCTCCCTCGGCCCGGCCCGTGGCAACGCACCGGTCGGCTCCGGCAGGACCCTCAGGCGCCGCGCTCCGGCCGCGGCGCGGGCCTGCTTCGTCCAGTCCGGCGGCGGGGTCCGGGATCGGCGTCCAGTGCTCATGTATCCATCGAAGCGCGCGGAAGCGTGAGCCACCGCGCACGCCCGAAAGATGTGGATGCCCTGGCGCAGATCGTCGGCTGTGCAGGAGCCATTCGACTTTCTAGACTGAGTCCACATAGGATGCGGATATGATCACCTACGACGTGACGGGGCTCGGTCCCTCCACCGTTCCGTACGACGTGGCTCTCCGACAGCAGCGTGCGATCCACGCGGATGTCGTCGCCGGCCGCGCGACGGACACCGTCCTCCTCCTCGAACACGACTCCGTCTACACCGCAGGCAAGCGCACCGACGACGACGAACGACCGACCGACGGCACGCCCGTGATCGACGTGGACCGCGGCGGCAAGATCACCTGGCACGGCCCGGGCCAGCTCGTCGGCTATCCGCTCCTGCGCCTGGAGGAGCCGATCGACGTCGTCGGCTACGTGCGCCGGCTGGAGTCCGTGCTCATCGCGGTGCTCGCCGAGCTCGGCGTGCCCGGCGAACGCGTCGACGGCCGCTCGGGGGTCTGGCTGCGCGGCCACACCGGCGCTCCGGACGAGAAGATCGCCGCGATCGGGATCCGCGTCGCCGAGGGCGTGACCATGCACGGCTTCGCCCTGAACTGCTCGAACGCGCTCGACCCCTATGAGCACATCGTCGCGTGCGGCATCCGCGACGCGGGTGTCACGACGATCTCGCGCGTCCTCGGGCGCACGGTGACGCCGAGCGAGGTCGCGCCGCTGGTGCAGGCGGCCTTCGATCGTGAGTTCGACCGCGAACCCGACGTCGCCGCCGTGCGGGCGTCCGCCGCCGAGCGCACGGAGACCGCCGCGTGAGCGCCGCACCCGAGGGGCGCCGGATGCTGCGCCTCGAGGTCCGCAACGCCCAGACGCCGATCGAGCGCAAACCCGAGTGGATCAAGACGCGCGCGAAGATGGGCCCCGAATACCGGCAGCTGCACGGCCTGGTGAAGTCCGAGGAGCTGCACACCGTCTGCCAGGAGGCCGGCTGCCCGAACATCTACGAGTGCTGGGAGGACAGGGAGGCCACGTTCCTCATCGGGGGCTCGCAGTGCACCAGGCGCTGCGACTTCTGCCAGATCGACACCGGCAAGCCCGCCGAGTTCGACAGGGACGAACCGCGCAGGGTCGCCGAGTCGGTGGCGCGGATGGGGCTGCGCTACTCCACCGTCACCGGCGTCGCCCGCGACGACCTCCCCGACGAGGGCTCGTGGCTGTACGCCGAAACCATCCGCGAAATCCATCGGCAGAGCCCCGGCACCGGCGTCGAGATCCTGGTGCCCGACTTCTCCGGCAACCCGGACCACCTCGGCGAGGTCTTCTCCGCGCGCCCGGAGGTGTTCGCCCACAACGTCGAGACCGTCCCGCGCATCTTCAAGCGCATCCGCCCGGCCTTCCGCTACGACCGCTCGCTGGATGTGCTCACCCAGGGACGCGCCGCCGGCCTGATCACGAAGTCGAACCTCATCCTCGGGATGGGCGAGGAGCGCGCCGAGGTCAGCCAGGCCCTGCGCGACCTGCACGACGCCGGGACCGACATCATCACGATCACCCAGTACCTGCGGCCGAGCCCTCGCCACCTCCCGGTCGCACGCTGGGTGCATCCGGACGAGTTCGTCGAGCTGAAGGCCGAGGCGGAGGAGATCGGCTTCCTCGGCGTGCTGGCCGGTCCCCTGGTGCGCTCGTCGTACCGCGCCGGGCGCCTGTGGGCGCAGTCGATGCGCGCCAAGGGCCGCGAGATCCCGGCCGAGCTGCGGCCGCTGGTCGACGCCTCGCTCGGCTTCGCACAGGCCGTCTCGTGACCTGCTCTGCCGCCCGCGAACACGTCGTCTCGCGGGCGGCCGAGCCGGTATCCTATGTCTATGGCACGTAAGGACAAGTCCACCAAGGAGCCCGGCCGTCTGAAGCAGATGTGGCAGGTCTTCCAGATGACCCGTCGCTACGACGACCGCGCGGTCCTCTACATCGTCCTCGGACTCGCCCTTCCGATCGTGGTCGGCATCCTGCTGGCGGTGTTCCTCTCCGGCGGCAACGTCTTCACGATGGTGCTCTGGATCGTCGCCGGCGTGTTCGCCGGCGTGCTGCTGGCACTGATCATCCTGGGTCGCCGGGCCGAGCGTGCCGCGTACTCGCAGATCGAGGGGCAGCCGGGCGCCGTCGGCGCCGTGCTGCGCAGCTCGCTGAAGCGCAGCTGGCGCGGCTCCGAGATGCCCGTCGCCGTCAACGGCAAGACGCAGGACGCGGTCTACCGTGCCACCGGCCGCGGCGGCGTCGTGCTCATCAGCGAGGGTCCGAAGACCCGCACCCAGCGCATGATCGACGAGGAGCGCCGCAAGGTGACGCGCGTGCTCCCGAACGTGCCCGTGACCACCATCTCGGTCGGTCCGGACTCCGACTCGGTGCCGCTGCACAAGGTCCCCCGCACGCTCGCCAAGATCAAGCCGACGCTGACCAAGGCCGAGGTGCTCGCGATCAGCAACCGCCTCCAGTCGCTGGAGAACTCCATGCCGATCCCGAAGGGCATCGACCCCATGAAGGTGCGCGCGCAGCGCGCCCGCTGAGTCCGGCTCCCCGCCGTCCCGCCGCTCGGCGGCAGGTCACGCGTCGCGCGTCCACCGGTAGTGGATGTCCGGCTCGCGTTCCTCGTTGGCCGTGCCGTCGCTGAGCGCCACGATCGCGAAGCCGTTGCGCTCGTAGAACCGCCGCGCCCGCGCGTTCCGCTGGAACGTGTGCAGGTTCAGCTCCCCCGGGCCCGTCGCCTTCGCCTCCGCCAGCAGACGCGTCCCGATCCCCCGGCCGTGCGCGTCGGGGCGCACGTACAGGTGCTCGAGCCAATCGCCGTCCAGCGCGGAGAACCCCAGCACCGCGGTCCCCTCGATCGCCACCGTCACCGAGCACCCGGGCAGCACGACGCCCGCGATCCAGGATCGCGTCTCCTCCTCGGTGTGCAGCGCGGGCAGATACGTCATCCCCGCCCGGGCGGCGAGGAAGACGTCGGCGACGGCGTCGGCGTCCGCCGCGGACGCGGGACGCAGCAGGAGCGCCCGCATGTCAGCCGCGGATGAGGACGGTGCCGGCCACCTTGTCGTGGAAGCCGCGCTGGTCGGAGTCCCAGACGAGAGCCGGGATCACGACGCACAGCAGCACCGTGCGGACGATCGGCCGCCACACGCCGACCCAGCCGCCGCGGATGGCGACGACCCGCATCCCGAAGATCCGGTGCCCGATGCTGCCGCCGATGGTCGGGATGAACACGACCTGCATCAGCGCGAAGATCCCGATGTTCGCCCACGGGTCGTAGTGGAAGAACGCGAACGAGATCAGGGACGCGATCGCCCAGTCGACGACGATCGCGCCGATGCGGCGACCAGCTCGTCCCACCGACCGCGGGCCTGCCTCCGGGAGCCCGAGACGCTCCCCGGGATAGCGGCTGGGCGCGATGTCGCGGGGGCGCTGAGAGGGGTTCTGGGGCACCCGATCGAGTTTACCCGGGGCACGTATGCGTAACACGCCGGAAACATTTGCGTCACGGGAGGGAAACGGCCTCCCCGTACGGTGGGTGTCGGGCTGCACGCGCAGTCCGGTCATCGCACAGCCATTGGGAGTCCTAACGTATGTTCCGCGATTCTTCCGAGGTGCTCAAGTTCATCAAGGACACGGACGTCAAGTTCCTTGATATCCGCTTCACCGACCTGCCCGGTGTGCAGCAGCACTTCAACATCCCCGCCTCGACCGTCGACGAGGAGTTCTTCTCCGTCGGTCAGCTCTTCGACGGCTCCTCGATCCGCGGCTTCGCGTCGATCCACGAGTCGGACATGCAGCTCATCCCCGATGTGTCGACCGCGTACATCGACCCGTTCCGCGTCGAGCGGACGCTGATCATGGTGTTCGACATCTACAACCCGCGCAACGGCGAGATCTACGCGAAGGACCCGCGTCAGGTCGCCAAGAAGGCGGAGAAGTACCTCGCCTCCACCGGCATCGCGGACACCGCGTTCTTCGCCCCCGAGGCCGAGTTCTACATCTTCGACGACGTCCGCTACGAGGTGAACCAGCACTCGAGCTTCTACGCGGTGGACTCCGAGGAGGGCGCCTGGAACACCGGCCGCACGGAAGAGGGCGGCAATCTGGGCAACAAGACGCCGTACAAGGGCGGCTACTTCCCGGTCAGCCCGGTCGACAAGCAGGCCGACCTGCGCGACGACATCTCGCTGAAGCTGATCGACGCCGGCCTCGTCCTGGAGCGCGCGCACCACGAGGTGGGCACCGGCGGCCAGGCGGAGATCAACTACCGCTTCGACACCATGGTCCACGCGGCGGACGACCTCCTCAAGTTCAAGTACATCGTCAAGAACACGGCCGAGCAGTGGGGCAAGACCGCCACGTTCATGCCGAAGCCGCTCTTCGGCGACAACGGCTCCGGCATGCACACCCACCAGTCGCTGTGGAACGACGGCAAGCCGCTGTTCTACGACGAGTCCGGCTACGGCGGCCTCTCCGACATCGCCCGCTGGTACATCGGCGGACTGCTCAAGCACGCCCCCGCCGTGCTGGCCTTCACGAACCCGACGGTGAACTCGTTCCACCGCCTAGTCCCGGGCTTCGAGGCCCCGGTCAACCTGGTCTACTCGGCCGGTAACCGCTCGGCGTCGATCCGCATCCCGATCACGGGCACCAACCCGAAGGCCAAGCGCATCGAGTTCCGCGCTCCTGACGCCTCGGGCAACCCGTACCTCGCGTTCGCCGCCCAGCTGATGGCGGGCCTCGACGGCATCAAGAACCGCATCGAGCCGCACGAGCCTGTCGACAAGGACCTCTACGAGCTGCCGCCCGAGGAGGCCAAGAACATCCCCCAGGTGCCGGCGTCGCTCGGCGAGGCCCTCGACGCGCTCGAGGCGGACCACGACTTCCTCACCGCGGGCGGCGTGTTCACCCCCGAGCTGATCGAGACCTGGATCGAGTACAAGCGCGAGAAGGAGATCAAGCCGCTCGCGCAGCGTCCGCACCCCTTCGAGTACGAGCTGTACTACGGGGTCTGATCCCGCCGAGACGAAGCGCCCGCCGACATCGCGTCGGCGGGCGCTTCGCCGTTATCGGCTTCGGGAGAGGGCTCGACGTCAGTCCGCGTCCGCTGTCGACCCCGCGCCAGGCCTGGTCATCGCCGGCTCTCGCGGCGGCCACGTCACCAGGAGGAAGGCGGCGATCGGGCCGAGGAAGAGCGTCAGCAGGAACCACCACCAGGCCGACCGGTTGCGGGTGCGGGCGTAGCCGCCGGCGAGGATCGCCACGGTCAGCCAGAGTGCTGAGATGGCGGGCGTGATGGATGCGTCGATCTGCATCCTCCGTACGCTACCAGCGGGGGCGGGTCAGCCGATGTCGTCCGTGAGGTCGACGTCGGCTGCGGACTGCGCCTCGGGACGGCGCGGCTCCAGTTCCGCGGTCAGGGTGCGCAGCCGCTCCACCAGATCGTCATCGGCCAGCTCCGGGCCCGCGAGCTCGACCGGCTCGCTGACCAGCTGGCTCGCCGGGCCGACCAGGAGTTCGATGGTGCCGTCGTCCCCCTCCGCGGTGTGCGCGGGCACGAAGACGGTGTCGGCCGTCCCGTTGCGGGCGAGCGCCCGCGCGTACGCGAGCAGTGCCTCGGCGATCGCGTCCCCCGTGTAGAGCGTGCCCCCTGCATAAACGATCCTTCGCATGCGATGCACAGAACCACGGGCACACGCGGGCGTCCAGGGCCTTGCCGATCGCCTCGAAGGCGTGCGCCGGAGCCGGCGAAGAATTCTTGGCGCCCGGTGTCGACCTTTCCGCGTGCCGTTCGACACGATAGTAGGAGGGTGCGAAAGGGCACCCGCAGACGCTCAGGGAGAAACCCATGAAGTACATGCTGATCATGCGAGGCACCGACGCCGCCAAGGCCGCTTACGAGGAGATGGACTTCAACGAGGTCATCACGAAGATGGGCCAGTACAACGAGCAGCTCATCTCGGCCGGCGTGCTGCTGGCCGGCGAAGGACTGTCGGACGACGTCGCGACCACCGGGTTCGTCGTCGACTTCTCCAGCACGCCCCCTGCGGTGACGGACGGCCCCTACGGTGAGACCCACGAGCTGTTCAACGGTTTCTGGATCATCGAGGTCAGCTCGAAGGAGGAGGCCGCGGAGTGGGCGGCGCGCTGCCCGCTCGGCCCCGGATCCAAGCTGGAGGTGCGCCGGGTTACCGACGAGAGCGACTTCGCGGCGTTCGCCGACAACGAGTACCTCCAGAAGGAGGCCGAGTGGCGCGCGGCCGCCGACAAGGCCTGAGCCGCTGACGCGGAGAGGCGGAAGCGGAGCAGCAGGATGAACGGGATCCCGGCGCGGGTCGACGCCGTCTGGCGCATCGACGGCGCACGCGTCGTCGCGACGCTCGCGAAGCTGACCGGCGACGTCGGCCTCGCCGAGGATCTCGCCCAGGAGGCGGTCGTCGAGGCTCTCCGGCAGTGGCCGCGCGACGGCGTGCCGGAGAACCCGGGCGGCTGGCTCACCGCGGTCGCCAAGCGGCGCGCGATCGACCACTGGCGGCGACGCGAGGGGCTGGACGACCGTTACCGCGCGATCGCGCAGACGCTGGAGGAGTCGGCCGAGGCGGCGTGGGAGCCGATCGACGACGACGTGCTCCGGCTGGTCTTCACCGCGTGCCATCCGGTGCTGTCCCGGGAGGCGCAGGTTGCGCTCACGCTGCGGATCGTCGCCGGCCTCAGCACCGAGGAGATCGCGCGGATGTACTTCGTGCCGGTCGCCACGGTGCAGCAGCGGATCGTGCGGGCCAAGAAGACCATCCAGGCCGCAAAGGTGCCGTTCGCGACGCCGGAGCCGTCCGAGTGGAAGGGTCGGCTCGCCGGAGTGCTCGGCGTCGTCTACCTGGTGTTCACCGAGGGCTACGCAGCGACGACCGGGCGCGAGTGGATGCGTCCCGAGCTCGCCAACGAGGCGCTCCGGCTGGGCAGGATGCTCGCGGCGCTGCTCCCCCGCGAGCCGGAGGTGCACGGGCTCGTCGCCCTGATGGAGCTGCAGGCCGCGCGGTTCGCGGCCCGCACGCGCGGAGACGGGACGCCCGTCCTGCTCGCCGACCAGGACCGCACCCGCTGGGACCGCGGCCAGATCGGGCGCGGCAGGGCGGCGCTCCACCGTTCGGACGAGCTCGGCCGCGGGCGCGGGCCGTACGCCCTGCAGGCGGCCATCGCCGAATGCCACGCAGTCGCACCCAGCGCGGAGGAGACCGACTGGGCGCGCATCGTGCTGCTCTACGAGGCGCTCGGGACGCTGGCGCCCAATCCGGTCGTCGAGCTGAACCGCGCCGCCGCGGTGTCGATGGCCACCGGGCCGGCGAGCGCGCTGCGGATCGTCGACGAGCTGGTTGCGCAGGGCGCGCTCCGAGGCTCGCATCTTCTGCCGAGCGTGCGCGGCGAACTGCTGGCCCAGCTGGGACGCACACAGGAGGCGGTCTCCGAGCTCAGCGCGGCGGCGGCCCTCGCGGGCAACGACCGGGAGCGCGATGTGCTCCTCGGGAAAGCCGCGCGGCTGCGGGACGGGAGAGCGGACCCGGCGCCCGGAGACGACGCCCGTCATGTTTCGTAGCACGGCGCGCCGACGGCAGACCCGCCGTTCTACGGTCGAGGGATGAGCTCTTCCCCGACATCCTCACCATCACCGTCGTCATCCACCACCGCGCGGAGCACACCCGCTGCGGCTCGCCCGAAGAAGCCGTGGTGGCGCTCCTTCGGTGTCCAGGTCACCGCGGCCCTGGTCCTCGGCGTCGTCGTCGGCGTGATCGCGCGCCAGCTCGGCACCAGCGGGCCGGACGCCGCCCCCAACGGCCTCACCGCGACGCTCGACACGATCGGCGGCGCCTACGTGTCGCTGCTGAAGGCCGCGGTGGTCCCGCTGGTCTTCCTCGCGATCGTCTCCAGCATCGGCAACCTGCGCCGCGTGTCCAACGCCGCCCGCCTGGCCGGACGCACCCTGTTCTGGTTCGCGGTCACCGCGCTGATCGCCGTCAGCATCGGCATCGTGCTCGGCCTCGTCATCCAGCCGGGCAGCCGCGCTAGCCACGGCGAGCTCGCCGCCGCGGACCCGGGCGTCACCGCGACCTGGTGGAACTTCCTGATCGGCCTCGTCCCGGGGAACTTCGCGGGCGCACAGGTCAGCACCAAGGTCACGCTGGTCGACGGCGCGGCGACCGCGACGTCGGCGGTCAGCTTCAACGTGCTGCAGGTGATCGTCGTCGCGGCCGCGATCGGCATCGCCGCGCTCAAGGTGGGCAGGAAGGCGGAGCCGTTCCTGACCTTCACGGACTCGGCGCTCAAGATCGTGCAGCGGGTGCTCTGGTGGATCATCCGGCTGGCGCCGCTCGGCACGTTCGCGCTGATCGCGAACGCCGTCGCCACCTACGGCTGGACCACGATCGGCTCGCTCGCCTGGTTCGTCGCCGCGATCTACATCGGCCTCGCGCTGGTGCTGTTCGTCGTCTACCCCATCCTGATCCGCTCCAACGGCCTCTCGATCCGCCAGTACTTCTCCGGTGTCTGGCCGGCGGTCCAGCTCGGCTTCGTGAGCCGCTCCTCCATCGGGACACTGCCACTCACCCAGCGGGTGGTCGAGCGCAACCTGGGTGTTCCGCAGTCGTACGCGTCGTTCGCCGCGCCGCTCGGCGCCACCACGAAGATGGACGGCTGCGCCGCGATCTACCCCGCCATCGCCGCGATCTTCGTCGCGCAGTTCTACGGCATCCACCTGGACATCTGGCAGTACGTGCTGATCATCGTCGTCTCGGTAGTCGGCTCGGCCGCGACGGCGGGGACCACCGGAGCGATCGTCATGCTGACGCTCACGCTCTCGACGCTCGGCCTGCCGCTCGACGGCGTCGGCCTGCTGCTGGCGGTGGACGCGATCCTCGACATGGGCCGCACCGCGGTCAACGTGGCCGGGCAGGCGCTCGTGCCGACGATCGTCGCCAAGCGCGAGGGCATCCTCGACCTCGACCTCTACAACGCGCCGCGCACCGGCGACGCGTTCCGGGACGACGACGAGACGGACGAGACGGACGAGACGGGCGAGCCATCGGCCGCCGCGCAGGAATCCGGCCGCGAACCCGTCGGCGCCCGCGGCTGACCGCGAAGGTTCGTGCCGAATGGGCGGGTCGTGCGACCCGCACCGTTCGGCACGAACCGCGCGCTACGCGGTGGGCGCGGGACGCGACGGCATGCCGTAGAACTCACGCTCGAACACAGCGCGAGCGCGCCGGGTGACCGCGAGGTAGTCCTCCTCCAGCCGGCTCGCCGAGCCGGGCGGGTACTCCATCAGCCGGGCGACGCCGTCAAGGGCCACCCGGTCGGATGGCAGAACGTCGGCGGTCTTGTCCGTCCAGAGCGTCATCGCCGAGCGGGCGCGGGAGGCGAACACCCACGCGTCGTGCAGTTTGGCCGCGTCCTCCTCGGAGACGAGCCCCCGCTCGGCCGCGACCGCGAGCGCATCCAGCGTCGACGTCGTGCGCAGGGCGGGGATCGCGGCGGCGTGCTGCAGCTGGATGAGCTGGACGAACCACTCCACGTCGCTGAGCGACCCGCGGCCCAGCTTCAGGTGCCGTGACGGGTCGGCCCCCTGCGGCAGCCGCTCGTTCTCCACCCGGGCCTTGATGCGCTTGACCTCGCGCACCTCCTGCTCGGCGATCGCGGCCGGGTAGCGCACCTCGTCAGCCAGCGCCTCGAAGTCGGCCAGCAGCGCCGCGTCCCCCGCGACACCGCGCGCCCGCAGCAGCGCCTGCGCCTCCCAGGTGAGCGACCAGCGGCGGTAGTAGGCGCGATACGACTCGAGCGACCGGACGGGCGTGCCGTTCTTCCCCTCCGGCCGGAGGCCGATGTCGAGGTCGAGGGGCAGCCGGTTGTCCTCGGTCAGGCGGTTCAGCTCGGCGACGATCGCGAGGGCCGCCGTGTGGGCGGCGTCCGGCTCGGCGGCGAGCGGCCGGAAGACGTACATGACGTCGGCGTCGGAGCCGAAGCCGAGCTCGCGGCCGCCGAACCGGCCCATGCCGATGATCGCGAACTCCAGGTCGGCGGCGTCGCCGCGTGCGGTGCGGATGGCAGCGAGCACGCCGGTCAGCACGTTCTCGGTCACCGCGGTCAGGCCGTGGGCGAGCTCCTCGATGGAGCACAGGCCGAGGATGCCGCAGAACGCCAGGCGCAGCACCTCGCGGCGGCGCACCGTCCGCAGTGCCGCGGCGGCCGTGTCCACCGACTCGTGCCTGGCGAGGATGGCCGCCGTCTCCTCGCGCAACAGCTCGGGCGACCGCGGCCGCAGCTCGTCCTCCGACTCCAGCCACGCCACCGACTCGGGGATGCGCCCGAGCAGCTCGCCCGCGAACCGTGAGCCGGAGAGCACCCGGGTCAGTTTCTCGGCGGCGCCGGTGGAGTCGCGCAACATCCGCAGGTACCAGTGCGTCGAGCCGAGGTCCTCGCTGAGCCGGCGGAAGGTGAGCAGACCGTAGTCGGGGTCGGCGCCGTCCGCGAACCACTGCAGCATCACGGGCAGCAGGTGCCGCTGGATGGCGGCCCTCCGCGAGACGCCGGAGGTCAGCGCGCCGATGTGCGTGAGCGCACCGCGCGGATCGCGGAAGCCGATCGCCGCGAGGCGCGCCTCGGCCTGCTCGCTGGTGAGGGCGAAGTCCTCGGTCGGGGTCGCGGCGACGGCGCTGAGCAGTGGCCGGTAGAACAGCCGCTCGTGCAGCCCGCGCACCCGGTGCTTGATCTCGTTCCACCGCGTCATCAGCTGCGGGGCGCTGGTGGCCAGCCCGGTCGCGCGCGCGAGGATGCGCACATCCCCCTCGTCGCGCGGCATGATGTGGGTGCGCTGCAGGTGCCGCAACTGGAGGCGGTGCTCCATGAGCCGCAGCGTCCGGTAGTCCTGCGCGAACGCCGCCGCCTCCTCCCGGCCGATGTAGCCCTGCTCGGCGAGTGCCGCCAGGGCGGAGAGCGTGTCGCGCTGGCGCACCCTGTCGTCGGTCTGGCCGTGGACGAGCTGCAGCAGCTGGACGGTGAACTCGACGTCGCGCAGGCCGCCCGGCCCGAGCTTCAGCTGGTAGTGCACCTCGTCGTCCGGGATGTTGTCGGTGACGCGCTCGCGCATCCTCTGCACCGACTCCACGAAGTTCTCCCGGGACGCGCTGCTCCACACCTTCGGCGCGAGAGCGTCCGCGTAGCGGCGGCCGAGGTCGGCGTCGCCCGCGAGCGGACGCGCCTTCAGCAGCGCCTGGAACTCCCATCCCTTCGCCCAGCGGTCGTAGTACGCGATGTGCGACTCGAGTGTGCGCACCAGCGCCCCGTCCTTGCCCTCCGGCCGCAGGTTCGGGTCGACCTCCCAGAGTCCCGGCTCGATCGCGGGGTCGTGGATGCCGCGCTGCGTCAGCACGGCCAGCCGGGTCGCGATGTCGACAGCGCGGCCGGAGGAGAGTCCTGTCTCCTCCGCGCCCTCCGTCACGTAGATGACGTCCACGTCGCTGACATAGTTGAGCTCGCGGGCGCCTGCCTTGCCCATCCCGATGATCGCGAACGGCGTCGCCCGCACCTCCTCCTCCGGGAAACGGCCGGGCCCGGTTCCGCTGGTCTGCCGGCGCGCGACGGCGAGCGAGGCCTCGAGGGCTGCCGCGGCGAGGTCGGAGAGCGTCGCCGCCACGGCGTCGAATCCGGCGACGGGGTCCTCCTGCTCCAGGTCGAAGCTCGCGATCTGGACGAGGCGGCGGCGGTAGCGGACGCGCAGGGCCGTCCACGCCTCCTCCTCGACGAGCTCCGCGAAGCCGTCGACCGCGCCGACCGCGTCGAGCAGGTCGGCGCGCAGCTCGCCGGCGCCGGGGAGCGCGGTGACCGGGAAGTCAAGGGCGGCGAGTTCCGCGGGCTGACGGAGGAAGAACTCCGCAACGCCCTCCGACGCGCCGACGACCCGCAGCAGCCGGCGAGCGTCGTTACGCGACGGCACGTAGCGCGCGGTCTGAACCGGGGCGTGACGCAGCAGGCGCAGTGCGAGCTGCAGCGCATTGTCCGGGTCGGCCGCCGCCGAGAAGGCGGGCAGCAGGTCGTCGATCGGGAACCCGGTCAGCTCGGACAGCTCGACCAGCTCGGTGCGCACCGAGCTCAACCCCACGAAGCCGGCGCGTGCCAAGGCCGTGAGAGAGAGCTGCTCGCGCGTCACGTTCTGGTCAGAGGATCTCGAGGTTCGTCCGGAGCTCGTACGGGGTGACCTGCGCCCGGTACTCCGCCCACTCCTTGCGCTTGTTCAGCAGCGCGTAGTTGAACACCTGCTCCCCCAGCGTCTCCGCCACCAGCTCGGAGTCCTCCATCAGCGAGATGGCGTGGTCGAGGCTCGCCGGGAGCTGGTTGTAGCCGAGGGCGCGGCGCTCGGCGTCCGAGAGTGCCCAGACGTTGTTCTCCGCCTCCGGGGGCAGCTCGTACTGCTGCTCGATGCCCTTGAGCCCGGCGGCGAGCATCAGCGAGAACGCGAGGTAGGGGTTGGCCGCCGAGTCGATCGCCCGGTACTCGACGCGCGAGCTCTGGCCCTTGTTCGGCTTGTAGAGCGGCACGCGCACGAGCGCGGACCTGTTGTTGTGGCCCCAGCACACGAAGCTCGGTGCCTCGTCCCCGCCCCACAGTCGCTTGTAGGAGTTGACGAACTGGTTGGTGACCGCCGTGATCTCCGGTGCGTGCCGCAACAGACCGGCGATGAACTGGCGGCCCACTTTCGAGAGCTGGTACTGGGCGCCCGCCTCGAAGAACGCGTTGGTGTCGCCCTCGAACAGCGACATGTGGGTGTGCATGCCGGAGCCGGGGTGGCCGGAGAGCGGCTTCGGCATGAAGGTCGCGTAGACGCCCTGCTCGATCGCCACCTCCTTGACCACCGTGCGGAAGGTCATGATGTTGTCGGCGGTGGTGAGCGCGTCCGCGTAGCGCAGGTCGATCTCGTTCTGGCCGGGACCCGCCTCGTGGTGGCTGAACTCGACCGAGATGCCGAGGTCCTCGAGCATCCGCACCGAGCGGCGGCGGAAGTCGTGAGCCGTGCCGCCCGGGACGTTGTCGAAGTAACCGGCCGAGTCGACGGGCTCCGGCCCCTCCTCGCCGAAGCGCGAGGACTTCAGCAGGTAGAACTCGATCTCGGGGTGCGTGTAGAAGGTGAAGCCGCGGTCGGCCGCCTTCTCCAGCGTGCGCTTGAGGACGTTGCGCGGGTCGGACACGGAGGGCTGGCCGTCCGGCGTGGTGATGTCGCAGAACATCCGCGCCGTCGGGTCGACCTCGCCGCGCCACGGCAGGATCTGGAACGTGGTGGGGTCGGGATGCGCGAGCAGGTCGGACTCGTACGCGCGGGTCAGCCCCTCGATCGCGGAGCCGTCGAAGCCGAGGCCCTCGGCGAAGGCGCCCTCGACCTCCGCGGGTGCGATCGCGACGGACTTCAGCGTGCCGACGACGTCGGTGAACCACAGCCTCACGAACTTGACGCCGCGTTCCTCGATCGTGCGAAGAACGAAGTCGCGCTGCTTGTCCATCCTGCCCCTTTCGTCAGCCCCTCCAGACTAGTGGTTCGCCGGGCAGGGAGACCCGCTGGGCGCGTCACTAGACTGAGGCGCATGAGCGAGCAGTCCCCTGTGCCCTCCGTCCACCCCGAAACCTCGTCGATGCAGTCTCTGAAGCGGGTGCGGACCCGTCACTTCCAGGCCGCGAAGGAGGAGGGCGCTCCGTTCACCGGGCTGACCAGCTACGACATGCTGACCGCCCAGATCTTCGACGAGGCGGGCATCGACTTCCTGCTGGTCGGCGACTCGGCCGGAAACAACGTGCTCGGCTACGACACCACGCTGCCGGTGACGGTGGATGAGCTGATCCCGCTCACCCGCGCGGTCGCGAAGGCGGTCAAGCGGGCGTTCGTGGTGGCGGACATGCCGTTCGGCTCGTACGAGACCGGAGCCCAGGAGGCGCTGCACACGGCGGTGCGGTTCATGAAGGAGACCGGCGCGCACGCGGTCAAGCTGGAGGGCGGTGAGCGCAGCGCCAAGCAGATCCGCCGGATCGTGGATGCGGGCATCCCGGTGATGGCGCACATCGGCTTCACCCCGCAGAGCGAGCACGGCCTGGGCGGCCACCTGGTGCAGGGCCGCGGCGCTGGCGCGGAGCAGATCCTCGCGGACGCGCACGCGGTCGAGGACGCCGGCGCGTTCGCGGTCGTGATGGAGATGGTGCCGGCGGACGTGGCCAAGCGCGTCACCGAGGAGCTGCGCATCCCCACGATCGGCGTCGGCGCTGGCCCGCACACCGACGGCCAGCTGCTGGTCTGGACCGACTGGGCGGGGTTGAGCACCGGACGCATCCCCCGCTTCGTGAAGCAGTACGCCGACCTGAAGGGCGTGCTCGCCGACGCGGCGCGCGCATACAAGGCCGACGTCCAGGGCGGCACCTTCCCCACCTCCGAGCACAGCTTCTAAGCCCCTCGCCATCGCTTCCGGAGTTGTTCACGCTCAGCAGCGGCGTGTCGCGTGAAGAACTCCGGAACGGGTGGCGGCGCGGGCGCGAGGATCGAGGCGGCTAGCGGCCCTCTTCGGCGTCCTCTTCCGCCCACTTGGCGCTGTTCTCGCGCAGCTTCTCCAGCGCGTGCTCGGCCTCGACGCGGGTGTCGAACGGGCCGACGCGGTCCGGAGCGGGCGAGACGAAGCCCTGCTCGACCTGGCCGGTCTTCATGTTGTACCAGTACTTGTGTTCGGCGTTCTGCTCGATGCCGTAGTTGTCGCCGGTCATAAGCTTGATCCTATGCCCAAGGATTCCGCCGGTCACCTGGTTCCCGGCCGCGTCAGCGCGATGCGTCCCGTCCCTTCCCGCATCCGGAGGCCCGAGTATGTTGGCAAGCCGGGACCCGCGCCGTACACGGCGGGCGACCTCTACACACCGGAGGAGATCGCGCTCATCCGCGAGTCCGGCCGGATCGCCGCGCGGGCCATCGAGCGCGTCGGCGAGGCCGTGCGCCCCGGCGTCACGACCGAGGAGCTGGACGCGATCGGGCACGAATTCCTGATCGAGCACGACGCCTACCCCTCGACGCTCGGCTACCGCGGCTACCCCAAGTCGATCTGCAGCTCCGTCAACGAGGTGGTCTGCCACGGCATCCCCGACGACACGGTGCTCGAGGACGGCGACATCGTCAACATCGACATCACCGCGTACAAGAACGGCTACCACGGCGACAGCAACCAGACCTTCGTCGTCGGGAAGGCGAGCGAGGAGGTCGAGCTGCTCGTCGACCGCACCCGCGAGTCCCTGAACCGCGGCATCAAGGCGGTCGCCCCCGGCCGTCAGGTCAACGTGATCGGCCGCGCCATCGAGTCGTACGCCAAGCGGTTCGGCTACGGCGTCGTCCGCGACTTCACCGGGCACGGCGTCGGCCGTGCGTTCCACTCCGGGCTGATCATCCCGCACTACGACGCGGCGCCGCAGTACGACGACGTGATGGAGGTCGGGATGGTGTTCACCATCGAGCCGATGCTCACGCTCGGCACGCACGAGTGGGACATGTGGGCGGACGACTGGACGGTTGTGACGCGCGACCGCAGCATCACGGCCCAGTTCGAGCACACGATCGTCGTCACCGAGCGCGGCGCGGAGATCCTGACCCTGCCGTGACCGGCGCCGGCCCGGCTGTCGGCTCCGTCGCGGGACGCGCTGCCGCCCGTCCGGACCGCGAGCCGGGCAGCACCAGGCCGATCAGCGCCGCCACGGCGGTGAGCGCCGTCGCTCCCCAGAACGCCAGCGTGAACGCGTCCGGCACGCTCGCCCCCTGCGTCACGGCGGTCTGCAGCACCACCGCGAAGAGCGCCGTCCCGAACGAGCCGCCCAGCTGCTGCGCCGTGCGGGTGAGGATGCTGGAGTGCGCGATCTGCTCGCCCTCCAGCTGCTGGTACGAGGCGACCATGAGCGGCATCGTCACCGCGCCCAGGCCGAAGCCGCGCACGAAGAGCACCACCATCAGCAGCGGGTCCGCAGCGGCGGGCAGGCCGAGCGCGAACGGGAAGGTGGCGACGGCGACGATCGCGAAGCCCGCGACGACGATCCAGCGCGGGCCGATCCGGTCCGTCAGCCGCCCGGCGAGTGGACGGCACGCCAGCGTGCCCAATCCCTGCGGCACGAGCAGGAGGCCGGCGCCGAGCGCATCCATCCCCCGTTCCTGCTGCCAGAACAGCGGGAGCAGCAGCATCGCACCGTAGAGCGCGACACCCGAGAGGAACAGCAGAGTCGACGCCGACCACACGGACCGGATGCGCAGCAGTCCGATGTCGACGAGCGCCCGGCCGCCGCGCCGCAGCGCCCACGCCGTGAACGCCGCGACCAGAGCGACCCCGAGCGTGAGCGGCAACCAGGCGTCCGTCCTGCCGAAGCCGCCGGGCTGCGCCGAGTCGCTGAGCCCCAGCAGGACGCCGACGAGCCCGGGCACGAGCAGGAGGACGCCGACGATGTCGAGGCGGCGGCGCGGATCGCGCGGACGGTCGGCGGGAAGCATCCGGATCGCGAGCACGAGCCCGGCGACGCAGAACGGCACGTTGACCCAGAAGATCCACCGCCAGTCCCCGATGGCGAGGATGAGGCCGCCGAGCACCGGGCCGAGGACGGGTCCGACCATGGCGGGGAGCCCCACGACGGCCGAGACCCGGCCCAGGTTCCTGCCGCCCGCGACCTCCATCACCATCGTGGTCATCACGGGGAGCATCAGGCCGCCGCCGATGCCCTGCACGATCCGGAACACGATCAGGCTGCCCGCGTCCCAGGAGAGGCCGGAAAGGATGGAGCCGAGCAGGAAGATGCCGAGCGCGACCATCCACACGCGCTTTCCGCCGAACCGCGCGAGACACCACGCCGACAGCGGCACCGTCGCGGCGAGCGCGAGCAGGTACCCCGTCGTGACCCACTGGATCTCGGCCACGGTGGCGTGCAGGTCGGTGGCGAGCGTGTGCAGCGCGATGCTCAGGATGGTCGTGTCGAACACCACCGCCAGCGCCCCGACCATCAGCGCCGTCGCCGTCCTCACGACGGTCCGATCGAGCTTCTCCGCAGCCATCTCAGTCTCCCTTTAAGATGCGCTAATGCATCTAATGACGAGAATAGCTCTCGTTCGATAAGATGCGCAAATGGATCTTCCAAAGGGCGACGACTCCCCCGCCCGCCGTCGGCGCGGCGCGGAACTGGAGGCGGCCATCCTCGATGCGGCCTGGGCGGAACTGGACGAGAACGGCTACGCCGGGCTCACGATGGAGGCGGTCGCCGCGCGAGCCGGCACCAGCCGTCCCGTGCTCGCCCGGCGCTGGCCGACGCGCAGCGAGCTCGCCCTCGCGGCCATCCGCCAGCGCTTCGACGCGGACCCCATCCAGCTCGCCGACATCGGCAGCCTGCGCGACGACACCCTCGACCTGCTGCGCCAGGCGAACGTGCGCCGCAGCCAGCTGATCAGCCCGCTCATGCTCCGCTTCTCCGGCCTCGTCGACGGCAGCGCCGGCGGTCTCGCGGCGCTGCGCGACCAGCTCATCGACTCCCGCCCCACGTCGATGGACACGATCCTGGCGCGCGCGGAGGAGCGCGGCGAGATCGATCGGGCGGCGCTGACGCCGATGATCGTCGACCTGCCGTTCAAGCTTCTGCGTCACGAGCTGCTCATGCGGATGGCGCCGGCCGAGGACGACACCCTGGTCGCGATCGTCGACGAGGTGTTCATGCCGCTCGCTACCCGCGGGGCCGCCGCAGGGTAGATTCGTGGGCATGAGCGGTCAGAAGCACGCAATCGGCATCGACATCGGAGGAACCGGCATCAAGGGCGCGCTGGTGGATCTGGACAGCGGCGAGCTGGTCAGCGACCGGGTCAAGCTGCCGACGCCCGAGGGCGGCAAGCCCGACGATATCGTCGAGACCACCAAGAAGATCGTCGACCAGCTTGCGGCCGAGGAGCCGGATGCGCCGGTCGGCGTCTGCTTCCCCGCGATCGTCAGCCACGGGGTCACCCTCTCGGCGGCGAACGTCTCCAAGAAGTGGATCGACTTGCGCGCGGAGGACCTGTTCGAGAAGGGCCTCGGCCGCGACATCCACTTCGTCAACGACGCCGACGCCGCCGGCTACGCCGAGACCCGCTTCGGCGCCGCGAAGGACCGCGACGGCCTCGTCATCATGACCACCCTGGGCACCGGGATCGGCTCCGCCCTCATCTACGACGGCGTCCTCATCCCGAACGCCGAGCTCGGGCACCTGGAGATCGACGGCCACGACGCCGAGTCCCGCGCCGCCTACTCCGCGAAGGAGCGCGAGGACATGTCGTGGGAGAAGTGGGCCAAGCGCCTGCAGAAGTACTACTCGACCCTGGAGTTCCTGTTCACGCCCGACCTCTTCATCGTCGGCGGCGGCGTGTCCAAGAACTACCAGGAGTTCCTCCCGCTGCTCGATCTGAAGACCGAGATCGTGCCCGCCGTGCACCGCAACAACGCGGGGATCCTGGGCGCGGCGGCCCTCGCGACCAAGGGCTGAAACCGGCGTCGTCAGCATCCCGTTAGGGATGACAGCGCACGCGTTAGGGATGCGTTAGGACCGCTCCCTCGCGGCGCGCGCGGGTGTGGACTCTCTCCTGCTGCGGCCACCCGGCCGCGGTGTATCGAAAGATGGAGAGAGTCGTGCTTGACCTCGTCTACCTTCTCGCCGTCGCAGCGCTGGCGTTCCTCGTCGCGCTCGTCGGCCGGGGGGTCGAGAAGCTGTGATCGTCGTCACCGTGATCGCCGCCGCCCTCGGCGTCGCCGCGATCGCCTACCTGGTGGTCGCCCTCGTGAAGCCGGAGCGGTTCTGAGATGGCGATCTGGCTGTTCGTCGCCCAGCTGGCGACGCTCGTGCTGCTGCTCGCGATCGCCTATCGCCCGCTCGGCGACTACATGGCCCGCGTGTTCACCTCGCGCACGGACCTCGGTGTCGAGCGGGGCGTCTACCGCCTGATCGGCGTCGACCCGCGTTCCGAGCAGTCCTGGCCCGCGTACCTGCGCGGGGTGCTCGCGTTCTCGGTCCTCGGCGTCCTGCTCGTCTACGCGCTGCAGCGGCTCCAGCAGTTCCTGCCCTACGCCCTCGGCCTTCCGGCGGTGCCGGAGGGGACGGCGTTCAACACCGCCATCTCGTTCGTGACCAACACCAACTGGCAGTCGTACTCGCCGGAGCAGACGGTCGGCTACACGGTGCAGGCCGCGGGCCTCGCCGTGCAGAACTTCGTCTCCGCCGCCGTCGGCATCGCCGTGGCGATCGCGCTCGTCCGCGGCTTCGCCTCGCGCTCCACCGGCACCATCGGCAACTTCTGGGTGGACCTCCTTCGGGCCACCGTGCGCATCCTTCTGCCGCTCTCGCTGATCGCGGCGGTCGTCCTGATCGCCGGGGGCGCCATCCAGAACCTGGCCGGCGCCGAGCACGTGTCGACGATCGCGGGCGCGACGCAGTCCATCCCCGGCGGCCCCGTGGCGTCCCAAGAGGCGATCAAGCTGCTCGGCACCAACGGCGGCGGCTTCTTCAACGCCAACTCGGCGCACCCGTTCGAGAACCCGACCGCCTGGACGAACATCGTCGAGGTGCTGCTGATGCTGCTCATCCCGTTCTCGCTGCCGCGCACGTTCGGCACGATGGTCGGCGACAAGCGGCAGGGCTACGCGATCCTCGGCACGATGGGGCTGCTGTTCGTGGTCTCGCTGATCGCCATGACCGCCTTCGAGTCGGCCTCCGGCTCGCTGGAGGGCAAGGAGACGGCGTTCGGCGTCCTCGGCTCGACGCTGTTCAACACGACCAGCACCACCACCTCCACCGGCGCCGTGAACTCCATGCTCGACAGCTACAGCCCGCTCGGCGGGATGATGGCGATGATCAACATGATGCTCGGCGAGATCGTCCCCGGCGGCGTCGGCTCCGGCCTGTACGGCATCCTGGTGATCGCCGTGATCGCCGTGTTCATCGCCGGGCTGATGGTGGGCAGGACCCCGGAGTACCTCGGCAAGAAGCTCGGGCCGCGCGAGATCAAGCTCGCGAGCCTGTACATCCTCACCACCCCGACGCTGGTGCTGATCGGCACCGGGCTGAGCTTCGCCGTCCCGGCGATCCGGGCGGACGTCGAGAAGACCTCCATCCTGAACCCCGGGCTGCACGGCTTCAGCGAGGTGCTCTACGCGTTCACGTCGGCCGCGAACAACAACGGCTCCGCGTTCGCCGGGCTCACCGCGAGCACGCCGTGGTTCAACACGGCGCTCGGCGTGGCGATGTTCCTCGGCCGGTTCGTGCCGATCGTGTTCGTGCTCGCCCTCGCCGGCTCCCTCGCCCAGCAGGGCTCCGTGCCCGCCACCGCGGGGACGCTGCCCACCCACCGCCCGCAGTTCGTCGGGCTCCTCACCGGGACGATCGTCCTGGTGTCCGCACTCACCTACTTCCCCGTTCTCGCGCTGGGCCCCCTGGCGGAAGGACTGAACTGACCATGACCACCGCAACCACCACCCGCACCAGTCACCCGTCCACCCCCGCCGGAGCGTTCTCCGGACGACAGCTGCTCGCCGCGCTCCCCGGGGCGCTGCGCAAGCTCGACCCGCGCCAGATGTGGCGCAACCCCGTGATGTTCATCGTCGAGGTGGGAGCAGCGCTCACCACCGTCGTCGCGCTGGCCCAGCCGTTCCTCGGCGCCGGCGGCACCGGTCCCGCGACGCTCGCCTTCACCTGGAGCATCGCGGTCTGGCTCTGGCTGACCGTGGTCTTCGCCAACCTGGCGGAGTCGGTCGCCGAGGGCAGGGGCAAGGCCCAGGCCGCGACGCTGCGCGCGACGCGCTCGACCACGGTCGCGAACCGGGTGACCGGCTACGACGGCGCCGCGGATCCGGACGCCCTCCGCGCCGGAGTGGAGCAGATCGCCTCCAGCGAGCTGCGGCTCGACGACGTGGTCGTCGTCACCGCCGGGGAGCTCATCCCCGGCGACGGCGACGTCATCCACGGCATCGCGACCGTCGACGAGTCGGCGATCACCGGCGAGTCCGCGCCCGTCGTCCGCGAGTCCGGCGGCGACCGCAGCGCGGTGACCGGCGGTACGCGGGTGCTCTCCGATCGCATCGTGGTCCGGATCACCAGCAGGCCGGGCGAGACCTTCGTCGACAGGATGATCCGGCTCGTGGAGGGCGCGGCACGCCAGAAGACGCCGAACGAGATCGCGCTGAACATCCTGCTCGCGAGCCTCTCGATCATCTTCGTGATCGTGGTGCTCGTGCTGCAGCCGGTCGCCGGCTATTCGGACGCGTCTCCGACGGTCCCGGTGCTGGTCGCCCTGCTGGTCTGCCTCATCCCGACCACGATCGGCGCGCTCATCTCGGCCATCGGCATCGCCGGAATGGACCGGCTGGTGCAGCACAACGTCCTCGCCATGTCCGGCCGCGCGGTGGAGGCGGCGGGCGACGTCACGACGCTCCTGCTCGACAAGACCGGCACCATCACCTACGGCAATCGCCGCGCCAGCGAGTTCACCGCCGTCGGCGGAGCCGAGCCGGACGCGCTGGTCCGCGCGGCCGCGCTCTCCTCGCTCAGCGACCCGACGCCGGAGGGCGTCTCGGTGGTCGAGCTCGCCGAGACGCTGGGCTACCGCCGGCCGGAGCAGGTGGACGGCGACATCGTGCCGTTCACCGCGCAGACCAGGATGAGCGGCCTGGACCTTCCTGACGGCTCCCAGGTCCGCAAGGGCGCCGCGAGCGCCGTCGTCTCCTGGGTCCGCGAGTCGACGCCGCCGTCTGCGCAGGTGCTCCGCGAACTCGACGAGCAGGTGGAGCGCATCTCGCAGGTCGGCGGCACCCCGCTCGCCGTCGCGACGCGCACGGCCGACGGGCGCGCCGAGCTGCTCGGCGTCGTCTACCTGAAGGACATCGTCAAGGAGGGACTGGCCGAGCGGTTCGCCGACCTGCGCAGGATGGGCATCCGCACCGTGATGGTCACCGGCGACAACCCGCTCACCGCGAAGGCGATCGCGGCGGAGGCCGGCGTCGACGACTTCCTCGCCGAGGCGAAGCCCGAGGACAAGCTGGAGCTGATCCGCCGCGAGCAACAGGGCGGCGCGCTGGTCGCCATGACCGGCGACGGGACGAACGACGCTCCGGCGCTCGCGCAGGCCGACGTCGGGGTCGCAATGAACACCGGCACATCGGCCGCCAAGGAGGCCGGCAACATGGTCGACCTCGACTCGGACCCGACCAAGCTGATCGACATCGTGCGCATCGGCAAGCAGCTGCTGATCACCCGCGGCGCGCTCACCACGTTCTCCATCGCGAACGACGTGGCGAAGTACTTCGCGATCATCCCCGCGATGTTCGTCGGGGCCTTCCCTGGCCTGGCGGCGCTGAACGTGATGGGACTGCACTCCCCTGCCTCGGCGATCCTCTCGGCGGTGATCTTCAACGCGATCGTGATCGTGCTGCTCATCCCGCTCGCGCTGCGCGGTGTGCGCTACCGGCCGGTCGCCGCGTCCGCACTGCTCAGCCGCAACCTCCTGATCTACGGCCTCGGCGGGATCATCGCCCCGTTCATCGGCATCAAGCTGATCGACCTCGTCGTCGCCCTCATCCCCGGATTCTGACCGAAAGCGAGTCACACACCATGAATCGACTCCGCGGCGCTTGGCGCCACTACTGGGTAGCACTGCGCGCCCTGCTCGTCCTCACCGTCGTGCTCGGCGTCGGCTACACCGCCGTCGTCACCGGGATCGGCCAGCTCGCCCTTCCCGCGCAGGCGAACGGCTCGCTGATCAGCTCCGATGGCCGCGTCGTCGGCTCGGCCCTCATCGGTCAGAGCTTCACCGACGGGAAGGGGAAGCCCCTGGCGCAGTGGTTCCAGTCGCGTCCCTCGGCGGCGGGCGACGGGTACGACGCGGAAGCGTCCTCCGGAAGCAACCTCGCCGCCGGCAACCCCGTCCAGGTGAAGGCGGTGAAGGAGCGCACCGCCGCCATCGAGGAACGGGACGGCGTGACGGCAGCGCAGATCCCCTCCGACGCCGTCACCGCCTCCGGCTCCGGCCTCGACCCGCACATCTCCCCCGCCTACGCTCTGCTGCAGGTGAAGCGCGTCGCCGACGCGCGCGGCCTGCCGGAGGACACGGTCCGGAAACTCGTCGAGTCTAGGATTCAGGGGCGGGACCTCGGCTACCTCGGGGACCCGACCGTGAACGTTCTGCAACTGAACCTGGCGCTGGCGCAGCTGGATCGCTGACGCGGGAGAGCTGACACGGAACCGATGACACAGAGGGACGAGTAGACGATGGCCCGTGGCCGCCTCCGGGTGATGCTCGGCGCCGCTCCCGGCGTCGGCAAGACCTACGCGATGCTCGAGGAGGGCAAGCGGCTGGCCTCGCTCGGCAAGGACGTGGTGGTCGCGGTCGTGGAGACCCACGGCCGCGCCGCCACCGCCGCCATGCTCGAGGGCCTGGAGGTGGTACCGCGGCGCACGGTCGAGCACCGCGGGGTCGAGCTCAGCGAGCTCGACCTCGACGCCGTGCTGGCGCGCGCCCCGCAGCTGGCGCTCGTCGACGAGCTCGCGCACACGAACGCTCCCGGCCTCGAGCACGGGAAGCGCTGGGAGGATGTGGAGGCGATGCTCGCGGCGGGCATCGACGTGATGTCCACCGTCAACATCCAGCACATCGAGTCGCTGAACGACGTGGTCGAGCAGATCACCGGCGTGCAACAGCGGGAGACCATCCCGGACGCCGTGCTCCGTCGCGCCGACCAGATCGAGGTCGTCGACCTGGCGCCGCAGGCGCTGCGCGACCGGCTCGCGGAGGGCGTCGTCTATCCCGCGGCCCGGGTGGATGCGGCGCTCTCCAACTACTTCCGCCTCGGGAACCTGACGGCGCTGCGCGAGCTTGCCCTGCTCTGGCTGGCCGACGAGGTGGACAGCGCGCTGCAGCGCTACCGTGCCGAGCACGGCATCGCCGGCAAATGGGAGGCGCGCGAACGCGTGGTCGTCGCGCTCACCGGCGGCTCGGAGGGCGAGACGCTGCTGCGGCGTGGAGCGCGGATCGCCGCGCGCTCGGCGGGCGGAGAGCTGCTCGCCGTGCACGTCACGAGCCAGGACGGCCTGCGCGAGGCGACGCCCGGCGCCCTCGCCGCCCAGCGCGCGCTCGTGGAGCAACTCGGCGGCAGCTACCACCAGGTCGTCGGCAGCGACATCCCGCGCGCACTGGTCGAGTTCGCGCGCGGGGAGAACGCGACGCAGCTCGTCATCGGCGTCTCCCGCCGCAGCAGGCTCGCCGCCTTCCTCACCGGCCCCGGCATCGGCTCCACGGTCATCCGCGAGTCCGGCGACATCGACGTGCACATCGTCTCGCACGCCCGCGCGGGCGGCCGCTTCTCACTGCCGCGGCCGAAGGGCGGGCTCACGGTCCGCCGCCGCGTGTACGGCTTCGCGCTGGCCCTGATCGGCGGTCCGCTGCTCACCCTGCTGCTGGTGAACCTCCGCTCCCCGGAGTCGATGACGGCGGACGTGCTCAGCTACCAGCTGCTCGTGGTCGTCGTCGCGCTCGTCGGCGGCATCTGGCCAGCACTCTTCGCGGCCCTGCTCTCCGGGGTCACGCTGGACTTCTTCTTCGTGGAGCCGCTCTACACGATCACGATCTCGCAGCCGCTGCATCTGATCGCCCTGCTGCTCTATCTCGTGATCGCTGCGCTGGTGAGCGTCGTGGTCGACCAGGCCGCACGCCGCACTCGTGCCGCACAGCGCGCCGCCGCGGAGGCGGAACTGCTCGCGACGGTGGCCGGGGGCGTGATCCGCGGCGAGGACGCCCTGCAGGCGCTGGTGACCCGCACCAGGGAGGCGTTCGGACTGAGCGGCGTGCGCCTGATCGACGGCGACGAGATCGTCTCCACCGACGGCGAGCCGGCGGACGAGGCGCACACCCAGCGCATCCCGGTCGGCACGCGTGGCTCGCTGGAGCTCTCCGGGCGCGACCTGGAGGCGGGCGACCGGCGGCTTCTCGCCGCCATCGTCGCGCAGCTCGACGCCGCGCTGGAGCACCGCGATCTGACCGCGACCGCCAGCGAGCTCGGCCCGCTCGCCGAGGCCGACCGGGTGCGCAGCGCCCTGCTCGCCGCCGTCGGCCACGACCTGCGCCGGCCGCTCGCCGCGGCGACGGCATCGGTGACGACGCTGCGGCAGCGCGATCTCGCCCTGAGCGAGGACGACAGGGAGTCGCTGCTGGAGACGGCGGAGGACAGCCTGGCCGGTCTCGCCTCGCTCGTCACGAACCTCCTCGACGTCAGCAGGGTGGAGGCGGGCGTGCTCGCGGTCTCGCTGGCCCCGACCGAGCTGGACGACGTCGTGCCTCCGGCTCTCGACGAGCTCGGCCTCGGCCCGGCGGACGTGGAACTGGACATCGCCGATGGACTGCCGCCGATCCTCGCCGACGGCGTGCTGCTGCAGCGCGTCCTGGTGAACCTCCTGGGGAACGCGCTGCGCTACTCCCCCGCCGGCCGGCGTCCCGTGATCGCCGCGAGCGAGTTCGGCGGCACGGTCCAGCTGCGCGTGATCGATCACGGTCCCGGCATCCCCGGCGAGCGCCGCGAGGCGGTGTTCGTGCCGTTCCAGCGTCTCGGCGACACCGACAACGACACCGGGATCGGCCTCGGCCTCGCCCTGTCGAAGGGGTTCGTCGAGGGGATGGGCGGGACGCTGGAGGCCGAGGACACCCCGGGAGGCGGGCTGACGATGGTGGTCGCCCTGCCGGCGGCGACCGCGACCCAGATCACCACGACCCCCGAGGACGGACCGAGCGTATGAGGATCCTGATCGCCGACGACGACCAGCAGATCCTGCGCGCCCTGCGCATCCTGCTCGCGGCCCGCGGCTACGAGGTGCTGACGGCCCGAACCGGCGCCGAGGCGCTCTCGGAGGCGGTGGAGCACCATCCCGACCTCGTCATGCTCGACCTCGGGATGCCCGAGCTGAACGGCATCGAGGTGATCGAGGGCCTGCGCGGCTGGTCGTCCGTGCCGATCCTGGTGGTGTCGGGACGCACCGGTTCGGCGGACAAAGTGGATGCGCTGGACGCCGGCGCCGACGACTACGTCACCAAGCCGTTCGCCGCCGACGAGCTGCTCGCCCGCATTCGCGCGCTCACCCGGCGGCAGACCGGGTCGGCGGACGAGCCGGTGGTCCGCTTCGGTGACGTGAGCGTCGACCTCTCCGCCCGGCAGGTGACCAGGCACGCGCCGGGCGGTGACGCCCCGGTGCGGCTGACGCCGACGGAGTGGGCGATCCTCGAGGTCCTCGTGCGGCACCCGCGACGGCTGGTGACGCGGCAGGCGCTGCTCACGCAGGTGTGGGGTCCGCAGTACACGAGCGACACCGGCTACCTCCGGCTCTACCTCGCGCAGCTGCGCAAGAAGCTGGAGCCGGTGCCGTCGCGCCCGCGCTACCTGCTGACGGAGCCGGGGATGGGCTACCGCTTCTCGCCCGACACGGACGCCGACGCGGATGCGGATGCGGATGCCGGCGATGCCTGACCGGCCTCGGAGGACCCGTCCGTCCCCAGCTCGCCGAGGGCGCGCAGGGTCCGCGCGCCGAGCAGGGTGATCAGCACGGCGAGCGCGATCGCGACGCACAGCGCGACCATCCAGTAGAGGAGGTTCGCGATGGAGAGCCGGAACACCTCGTCGGTGCTGGCGACGGTCATCCAGACCTCCGGCGACGGCACGATCACCGGGCAGACCCAGAGCACGCCGAAGCACAGCGCGTAGCCGAGTGCCACGAGCGTGAGCACGCACGCCGCGAGCAGCGACGCTCTCGTCGCGATCGCTGCCGTGCGCTCCTCGGTCACGCGTTGTCCCCCCTCTGCCGTGCGGGTGCCGTGCTGGCTGCCGTGCGGGGAATGGGCCGGCTGCTACGCCGGGTTCTGTCACGACGCTCGCGCGCCGCGGACGGCCATCTCTCTCGGGACGACGTTGCCGCCGCCCTCTAGCGGTCTACCCGGGGACTCGGCGAGCCGCCTCACTGTCCCCTGTCTGACCTTGCTCCGGGCGAGGTTTACCGAGCCGACCGGGTCACCCCGGCCGCTGGTGGTCTCTTACACCACCGTTTCACCCTTACCGCGGGCCGAAGCCTGCGGCGGTCTGCTTTCTGTTGCACTGTCTCGCGGGTTGCCCCGGGTGGGTGTTACCCACCGCCCTGCTCTGTGGAGCCCGGACGTTCCTCGGCGGCCCGCTCTCGCGGACCGACGCGACCGTCTTGCCGACCCATTCCGTAGGCAACCCTAGCGCAGCGCGCCGCGGCGCCCCTGGGAGCCGACCGGGGGTTCGGTCAGAGCCCGGAGTCCTCGCCGCGGACCAGGATGGCGCTGCTGTCGGGGCACAGCACAACGTCGTCCGGAGCCGCACGGCGGATCTCTGCGAGGTCCGACTCGGTCAGCTTGACGTTCGAGCCGAGGGACACGCCGTACTGCAGCTTGGCCGCGCCCAGTCCGTAGCGGGAGCGCTGCCGCTCGTACAGCTCGACGAGGTCGGCCGGCAGGGAGCCTGCGATCGTGGCGCGGTCGCGGGCGAGGGACTCGCGCTGGCCCGCGATCCTCGCCGCCTCCTCGGCGCGCGCCGACTCCAGCGCCTCGACCTTCGCGTCGAGCTCCGTGCGTTCGGCCTCGACGGCGGCGAGCGCCGCCTCGAGCCCCTCGACGCGCTCCATGACGGTCAACTCGATCTCCTCGAGGTCGTCGCGGCGCTTGGCGAGCGAGGCGAGCTCGGCCTCGAGCGCCTGCACGTCCTTCATGGAGGCGGTCTGCTGCACGCGGTCGTTGTCGCGCTTCATGCGCGCCTCGACGAGCGCGACGTCGGACTCGACGCGGCCGAGCTCGGCGCGCGCGTCCTCCAGCTCGCCCGTGGCGGAGATCCAGCGTGCGCGGAGGGCGTCAACCTGCGGCTGCAGCGCCGCGAGCTCCGCCGCCTGCGGGAGGGTGCGGACGGCGTGGTCGAGCTGGCCGAGGCGCGTGTCCGCTGCCTGCAGTCGCAGGAGCTCGTTCTGGTCGGTCGGACTGGCTTTCACAGTGCTCTGCTCTCTTCGTGCGTGTCGGTCATTGCAGGATGGCGAAGTCCCACGGGTCGGTGCGCAGCTCGCTGATCTCGACCTCGACGCCGGGGAGGGCATCCCTCAGCTGCCGGGCAGCGGTCTCGAGCCACAGCCACTCGCTGGCCCAGTGCGAGACGTCGAGGAGCGCCGGGCCGCCGCCCAGCACGGCCTGCTCGCGCGCCTCGGACGCCGGGTGGTGGCGGAGGTCGGCCGTGATGTAGACGTCGGCGCCGCGCACGGCGTCCGCGCCGAGCAGCGAGTCGCCCGCTCCGCCGCACACGGCGACCCGGGAGACCGGCTGGTGGTAGTCACCGGCCGCGCGCACCCCTCCGGCGGTGGGCGGGAGCAGGTCGGCGAGCACACGGGCGAGTGCGCCGAGCGTTGTCGGTTCGGTGAGCGTCCCGACGCGGCCGATGCCCGTGACGCCGTCGGCCGCCGGCGCGATCGGCGCGGTGTCGGTGAGGCCGAGCTTGGCGGCGAGCACGGCGCTCGTGCCCTCGGCCACCACGTCCGCGTTGGTGTGGGCGGCGATCAGGGCGCAGTCGTTGCGGATGAGCTTCGCGAGCAGGGAGCCCTTGTACCGGTCCTCGGCGACGGTGGTCACTCCGCGCATCAGCAGCGGATGGTGGGCGATCAGGAGGTCCGCGTTCGTCTCGACCGCCTCGTCCACGGTCGCGGCGACCGCGTCGACGGCGAGCAGGATGCGCTCCACGGGGGCCGCCGGGTCGCCGGAGAGCAGCCCGGGCGCATCCCAGCCCTCGGCGCCGGCGAGCGGCCAGAGCGTCTCGACGGTCTCACGGACGGAGTGGAGGGTGTGCGGCACGCAACGAGCCTAATTGAGGGACGCCGCTTTGCGCGCTGCCGTTCCCCTCCAGGGGTCGCGACACGCCGCGTCACCGCCGTCGACGCGGCGTGTCGCGTCCCTGGAGCCGGGTCGCGGATCCGGCCTCACGCCTCCAGACGCTCCTGGCGGCGCACCTCGCGGATGCCCGTGAGCATCGGCGTCACCAGGCCGAGCACGAGCGCGAGGGCCACGCCGATGTTGCTCGCCCCGATCCCGGCGTGCGGGTCGACCCCGGCCAGCCGGAACAGGTACCCCTCCCACGCCAGCCACGGCAGCGGGGAGCTGACGAGCCCGAGCCCGACGACCGTCGCGACGACGAGCATCACCACGTTGGGCCAGCGCCAGTCCGGGTACACCCCGCCACGGCGCAGCAGCGACGGCTGGTGGAAGCGCCGTGTGCGCAGCATCGTCTCGCCCGCGAACAGCCCCGCCCAGGCGGCCACCGGCACCGACAGTGCGGTCGGCACGCCGCGGATCACCGAGTCCAGCTCGTCCACCGTCGCCGCGAGCACGAAGCCGGAGACGGCGACGACCCCGCCGACGACGAGGGTGCTCCACCGCCTGCCCAGCCGCACGCCCAGCGCATCCAGGGTGAACCCCGCCGAGTAGATGGTGAGCACGAGCGCCGAGATCAGGCTGAGGCCGACGGCGAGCAGCAGCGGCACCGAGTACCAGGCGGGGAGCCCGAGCCGCTCCAGCGCCCCGACCGGGTCCCCCGCGAGATCGTCGGACGCGCCCGGGTTGGATGCGGCGAGCAGCCCGCCGTAGGACACGAGGACGAACGGCGGGACACCGGCGCCGAACGTCGCCCACAGCATCCCTGTCGCGCCCGACGAGGTCGGCCGCTGGTAGCGGGCGACCTCGGAGCTGCTCATCGCCCAGGCGAGACCCAGGTAGCTGAAGACCAGCACCGCTCCGGTGACGACGTGCGTCCACAGGGCGTCGGGCACGGCGAGCGCCAGCCCGAGGTCGACGTGCCGCCAGGTCGCCATCACCATCACGACGATGAGCACGGCGGACGCGATCGTCAGTACGAGCTGAACGCGGGCGACCAGCCCGTACCCGAAGTAGGCGACCGCCCCCGCCGCCAGGATGGTCACGGTCAGCGCCAGCATCGTCGGCGCCGCCGGTCCGCTCGACCAGCCCTCCGCCGTGGACAGCGACCCCGCCGCCGACCCGGCGAGCCAGAGCAGGACGGCGCCCCAGAACAGCTTTGTGACGAGGGCGAGGACGGTGGGGATGACGTTTCCCCGGAGGCCGAACACGGCGCGGGAGACCACCATCGTCGGCTGGCCGCTCCACTTGCCTGCGAGCGTTCCGAGGCCGAGCGGGAGGAAGGACAGGGCGACGCCGACGAGCGTCGCGACGAGGAGCTGACGCAGGCTCAGCCCGAGCTCGAACAGGGTGGCCCCCACCCCGACGCTGATGAGCGATGACGTGCCGGCGAACCACAGCCAGAACAGCCGGGATGCGCGGCCCACCCTGCGCTCCAGCGGTGTCGGTTCGAGGTCGACCGGCTCCGGGACGAACGGGCGCGGTCCCGCCGGTCCGCCCGCGACGACGGCGGCTCCCTCCGGCACGCGCGGCGTGGCGATCGGCCGCGAGTCCGCGGAGACGACGACGTCGTCGGCGTCGTCGGCGACATCCGTGTCGATGTGATCGGGGGTGCGGTCGGCGGGGCCGAGGTGGTGGCTCACGACGGGCTCGGCGATGGCGAGCACGGGCACGATCGGCGGCTCGGGCGGTTCCGGCGGTTCCGCCGACCCCGGTGGTTCGGACGACTCCGGCAGCTCGACGACCAACGGCACCGGCTCGGAGTCGCGCGGTGCGAACTCTTCGGGCACCAGGCCGAGCGGCTCGGCGCGGGACGGCGTGACCGGCGCGGGCTCGCGCTCCTGAACCGTCCGCGCGGGCGCCGCCGCTCCGACCCACGCGCTGAACGTCGGAAGCGGTCCCGCCGGGTCGCGCGGCACCGGCAGGTCGTCGAAGCTGATCAGCTGCGTCGGCGCCCCGGCCCCGTCGTCCTCCTCGCCCGGCTCGGCCGTATCGTCCGGCTCGGCCGTCTCGCCCGGCTCGGCCGTCCCCTCCGCGGCACCGCCGACGACAGGGATCGCCGAGGTCGCCGCCCGCGCATCCAGCACCGTCTGCAGGTGGTCGATCGCCGCGAGCGTGTCGTGCGAGTCGAGGTCCGCGCCGACCAGCGCGGTCACCTCGTCGTCCGTGAGCGCCGCGGCGTCGGGCCGCACGACCACGGGACCGGCCATGATCGGGATCGCCGACGTGATGGCGGCGACCTGCTCCTCCAGCGCACTGGCGAGTTCGTCGTCGTCGTGCCGTTCGCCGTCGTCAGGCCGCTCCATACCCCGACTCTACGACCGGCCGCACCCGCGGGTCAGGGGGGCAATCCGGTCCCCGGCGAAGTACGATCGCAGGGATGAGCACGCCGATCCCGACTCCGTACGAAGACCTGCTGCGCGACGTCCTCGCCACCGGCAGCCACAAGTCCGACCGCACCGGCACGGGCACCCGCAGCGTGTTCGGCCGGCAGCTGCGGTTCGACCTCGCCGACGGCTTCCCGCTGATCACCACCAAGCGGGTGCACTTCAAGTCGATCGCGTACGAGCTGCTCTGGTTCCTGCGCGGCGAGAGCAACGTGAACTGGCTGCGCGAGAACGGCGTCACCATCTGGGACGAGTGGGCGGACGAGCGTGGCGAGCTCGGCCCCGTCTACGGCGTCCAGTGGCGGTCGTGGCCCGCGCCGGACGGCACGCACATCGACCAGATCCAGCAGGTGATCGAGACCCTGCGGACGAACCCGGACTCCCGGCGCATCATCGTCTCGGCATGGAACGTCGCGGACATCCCGGACATGGCGCTCGCGCCCTGCCACGCCTTCTTCCAGTTCTACGTCGCCGACGGCAAGCTCTCCTGCCAGCTCTACCAGCGCAGCGCCGACATGTTCCTCGGCGTCCCGTTCAACATCGCCAGCTACGCGCTGCTGACGCTCATGGTGGCGCAGCAGGTGGGCCTGGAGCCCGGCGAGTTCGTCTGGACCGGCGGCGACTGCCACATCTACGACAACCACGTGGAGCAGGTGACCGAGCAGCTCACCCGCGACCCGTATCCCGCACCGACGCTGCGCTTCGCGCGGAAGCCGGAGAGCATCTTCGACTACCGCTTCGAGGACTTCATCGTCGAGGGCTACCAGCACCACCCGGCGATCCGCGCGGCCGTCGCGGTATGACGATCGCGCTGATCTGGGCCGAGGCCCACGACCGCGTCATCGGCGCGGGCGGCGTCATGCCCTGGCACCTGCCGGAGGACTTGCGGCACTTCCGCGAGCTCACGGACGGCGACCCCGTCGTGATGGGACGCCGCACCTGGGAGTCGCTCCCCGAGCGCTTCCGCCCGCTGCCGGGGCGGGAGAATGTCGTCGTCAGCCGCCGGCCCGACTTCGTCGCACCCGGCGCGAGGGTCGTCCACTCCCTCGACGACGCGCTGACCGGCGTCGGCGACGGCACCGTCTGGGTGATCGGCGGCGCCGAGCTGTACCGGCAGACCCTCCCCGTCGCGGACCGCGTCGAGGTCACCGAGATCGACCTCGACGTCGACGGCGACACGGCGGCGCCGGAACTCGGCGACGAGTGGACCCCGCATCCCGGCCCCTGGCAGGACGCCGCGAACGGGATGCGCTACCGCTTCGTCCGCTACCTCAGGTGAGCCCGGCCACCAGGTTCACGGTCGCGGCGATGATCACCGTGCCGAACAGGTACGACAGCAGCGTGTGCCGCAGGATCGCCCTGCGGATGTACGAGCTGGTGATGTTCGTGTCCGAGACCTGGAACGTCATCCCGAGCGTGAACGCCAGGTAGGCGAAGTCGCTGTACTGCGGCGGCTCGTCCTGGTTGAAGTCGACCCCACCGTCGCTGCGGTAGTACATGCGGGCGTAGCGCAGCATGTAGAGCGTGTGGACGAGCACCCACGACAGCGCGACGCTCACGATCCCGAGCAGCGCGACGCCGAGCTGGGCGCCGCCCTTCAGCTGACGGGCGTCCACCAGGTTGTAGACGACGGCCAGCACGCCGGCGAGCGCGGCGAGCAGCAGCACGAAGTCGGCGGTCCGGCGTCCGGGATCCTCCAGCGTCGCGTGGCTGCGCGTCATCTCCGCGTCCAGGCCCCAGACCTTCACCCACACCCACACGACATATACGACGCACGCCGCCGCCCAGCCGGCGATCGCGGCGTAGTGCCAGGCGTCGGCCAGGCCGACGCCCAGCCCGACGACGACGCCGACCGCCAGCGCGACATACATCCTCACCTGGGACCTGCCCCGGCCCTTCACCACTTCGTCGGTCACATTCGGGATGTTCGCACAGGGCGGCCGAGCGCCACGCCCAGCGCGCCGGTACGATCGGAACGTGACCTCCCCCGCCGCACCCCTCACCGACCTCGACACCGAAGCGCTCCGCGCCGCGCACGCCGACTTCGCACGCGCGTACGACGACCTGAAGGCCGCCGGCCTCGCCCTCGACATCACGCGCGGCAAGCCGTCCGCCGAGCAGCTGGACCTCTCGAACGACCTCCTGCACCTGCCGGACGGCGACTACCGCGACGCCGCGGGGACCGACCTCCGCAACTACGGCGGCCCGAACGGGCTCCCGGAGCTCCGCGCGATCTTCGCGGACGCGCTGCGCGTTCCCGTGCCGCAGCTCCTCGCGCTTGGCAACTCGAGCCTGACGATCATGCACGACACGCTCGCGCAGGCGCTGCTGCACGGCGTGCCGGGCGGCGAGCTGCCGTGGGCGAACCAGTCGATCAGCTTCCTGGCGCCGGTGCCGGGATACGACCGCCACTTCACGATCTGCGAGCGCTTCGGCATCCGGATGATCCCCGTCCCGATGAACGACGACGGGCCGGACATCGAGACGGTGAAGACACTGCTCGCGACCGACGACAGCATCAAGGGCATGTGGTGCGTGCCCGTCTACTCGAACCCGACCGGCGCGGTCTACAGCGAGGAGGTCGTGCGCGCGCTCGTCTCGCTCCCCGCGGCGGACGACTTCCGCCTGTTCTGGGACAACGCCTACGTCGTGCACCACCTGAGCGACGAGCGGCCGGAGCCGATCGACGTGCTTGCGCTCGCGGCCGAGGCGGGCAACCCGGACCGTCCGCTCATCTTCGCCTCCACCTCGAAGGTCACCTTCCCGGGGGCGGGTGTCGCGTTCGTCGGCGGCTCGGAGGCGAACATCGCCTGGTTCCAGCGCAACTCCGCCGCGCAGAGCATCGGCCCTGACAAGATCAACCAGCTGCGCCACGCGCAGTTCCTGAAGGACGAGGCCGGGCTCAGCGCCCACATGGAGAAGCACCGCGCGATCATCGAGCCGAAGTTCGACGCCGTCGACGAGGCCTTTCGCGCCCGGCTCGCGCCGTGGGGCGCCGGAGCGTGGAACGCACCGAAGGGCGGCTACTTCGTGAGCCTCGATGTGCTCGACGGCTGTGCCAAGCGCGCCGTCCAGCTGGCGAAGGAGGCCGGCATCGCCGTCACTCCCGCCGGCGCGACGTTCCCGTACGGGGAGGACCCGCGGGATGCGAACATCCGCATAGCGCCGACCTTCCCCCCTCTCGGCGAACTGAAGACGGCGCTCGACGGGCTGTGCACGGCCATCCTCCTGGCGGAGGCAGAGGCGCTGCTGGCCGAGCGGAACTGACGTGACCGGCTGGGTCGTCCGGCCGAGCATCGAGTCGGACTGGGTGGCCTACCGCGCGCTCCGGCTGGAGATGCTGGAGGACACGCCGCTGGCGTTCCTCGAGACGCTGGAGACCGCCCGCCGGCACCCCGAGGAGCACTGGAGGCGGCGCGCCGCCAACACGTCGCCGTCCAGCCGGCTCTTCGCCGCCGTGGACGACGACGGCCGTTGGCTCGGCACGATGGGCGGCTTCCACGCCTCAGGATCGCGCGACCCGCACCTGGTCGGCGTGTACGTGACGCCGGCGTTCCGCGGCCGCGAGCACGGGATGGCTGACGCGCTCCTGGACGCGGTCGTCGCCTGGGCGCGCCCGCGCTCGGGCCGGCTGCTGCTGGAGGTGCACGAGCACAACGCCACGGCCATCCGCTACTACGAGCGGCACGGCTTCGCCTTCACCGGCCGCACGCAGCCGTATCCGCTCGATCGCAGCACCCTCGAACGCGAGATGGCCATCGACCTGTAGCCGCCGGGTCAGGCCTCGCCGAACCCGGTCTCGACGAGGTCGGCGAGCGCGTCGACGGCCTCCGCTCCCCCGTCGTCGGCGGAGGCGATGGATGCGGTGGACCCTGCGACGAGGCCGAGCGACATCACGCCGAGGAGGCTCTTCGCGTCCTTGCCGTTCACGGTCACCTTCACCGGGAACGTGTTCGCGAGCTTCACGAACTCGGCCGCGGGACGCGCGTGCAGCCCCTGCGGGTTGCGGACGAGCACCTCGCGCGTGTATCCAGCGCCGGGTGTCGGTGCGCCGGGGGTCGGTGCGCCGGGGGCTGATGCAGCAGCGGGCTCGGGCGCGGCGGCCGGCTCGGTCGCCGTCTCCGCTCCCGCCCACGTCGACCGTGCCCCCTCCACCGCCGCGGCGACCCCGGCGAGGTCGGCACCGGTCTCCGCGGCGACGGCCGCGGCGATCCCGCCCTCGACGTACGGCCCGTCGACGACCCGGACACGCTCGCGCTCCTCGTCCGGCAGCATGTCGAGCACGGTCTCCGCCGTCAGGAGGGCGGAGCCGAGGTCGCTGACGACCACCACCCCCGCGCCGCCGTCGGCCTCGCCGACCGCCGTCATCACCTTCGCGAAACTCGTTCCGATGCCGTCGTCGTCCGTACCGCCGGCCGCGACCAGGCGGACGGACGGAGCCATCTGACCGGCGAGCGCCACGGCGCCCTCGGCCATCTGCACGCTGTGCGAGACGAAGACGATCCCGACCTTGTCAGCCATCCGCGTCCCTCACTCCGCAGCGCCGGCGGCGGCGCGCAGCAGCAGCGCGGTCGACTGGGCACCGGGGTCGCGGTGACCGGCGGAGCGCTCGCCAAGGTAGCTGGCGCGGCCCTTCCTGGCCACGAGCGGCTCCGTCGCCGCGGCACCCTGCTCCGCCGCGTCCGCAGCGGCGGAGAGGATGGCCGCAGGGGCGTCCCCCGCGGCGAGGGCGGCCGAGGCCGCCTCCACCGCGGGGGTCCAGGCGTCGACCATCGTCTTGTCGCCCGGTTCCGCCTTGCCGCGGGACACGATGCCGTCGCGCGCTGCGGTGAGCATCGCCACGAGCGCGTCGCCGTCGATATCGGTACGGTCGCCGACCGGTTCCGCGGCCTTCAGGAAGGCCGTGCCGTAGAGCGGCCCGGATGCACCGCCGACCGTCGAGATGAGGGTCATCGCCACCGAGCGCAGTGCCGCGTTCGGCGTCGCGTCGTCCGGCAGTTTCGCCAGGGCGTCCACGGAGGCGCGCATCCCGCGGTCCATGTTCTCGCCGTGGTCGCCGTCGCCGATCTCCCTGTCCAGGGTGTTCAGCTCCTGCTTGTGATCGCCCACCGCGGCCGCGGCGGCCGAGATCCAGGACGTGACCCAGTTCGTGTCCAGCGTCATCGACGCATCCTTCCTTCTACAGGCCCCAGCGGAGGGCGGCGGTGTGCACGGGAGCATCCCAGAGCGCGGTCAGCTCGTCGTCCAGCTTCAGCACGGAGATGGAGGCGCCCTGCATCTCGAGCGACGTGACGTAGTCGCCGACGAGGGAGCGGCCGAGCGTGATGCCCCGCTCGTCGAGGATCTCGGCGGCGCGGCGGAACAGGATGTACAGCTCCGACAACGGCGTCCCGCCCATCCCGTTCACGAACAGCAGCACGGTGTCGCCGGAGGAGAACGGCAGGTCGGAGAGGATCGCGTCCATCATCCGGTCGACGAGCCGGTCAGCCGGCTCCAGCTTGATCCGCTCGCGGCCGGGCTCGCCGTGGATGCCGACGCCGAACTCGATCTCGTCCTCCGGCAGCACGAACCCGGGCTCGCCGGCGTGCGGCACGGTGCCGTCGGTCAGCGCCAGCCCGATCGAGCGGACGTTGGCGTTCACCTTCTCCGCCACCGCCGTCACCGCGTCGAGGTCGTCACCGCGCTCGGCCGCCGCGCCTGCGATCTTCTCGACGAGCACGGTGCCTGCGACGCCACGCCTGCCCGCGGTGTACAACGAGTCCTGCACGGCGACGTCGTCGTTGGTGACGACCGCCTTGACCGTGATGCCCTCCGCCCCGACCAGGTCGGCCGCGGTCTCGAAGTTCAGCACGTCGCCCGTGTAGTTCTTGACGATGTGCAGCACGCCCGCTCCGCCGTCGGCGGCCTTGGTGGCCTCGACGATCGGCATCGGCGTCGGCGATGTGAACACCTCGCCCGGCACTGCAGCATCCAGCATCCCCTTCCCGACGAAGCCGGCGTGGAGAGGCTCGTGGCCGCTGCCACCGCCGCTGACGAGACCGACCTTGCCGCGCACCGGGCCGTCGGCCCTGGAGACGAAGCGGGGGTCCTGGGACACCCGGACGATGTCCGCGTGAGCTCGGCCGAAGCCCGCGAGGGACTCCGCCACGACGTCGGGTACGTCGTTGATGAGCTTCTTCATCGAAACCCTTCCTTCCACTGCTGTCAGTGCGTCGCCGCGACCCATTCGTCGAGCTTCGAGGCCGCGGCCCCGGAGTCGACCGCCTGGGCGGCGACCGCCATTTGCGAACGGAACCGATCCAGGATGGACACCTGGACCCTCGACGGGTCGGACGCGAGCTCGTAGGACACGAGCCCGGCCGCCGCGTTGAGCAGGACGATGTCGCGCACGGGGCCTTCTTCGCCCGCGAGCACGGCACGCACGACCGCCGCGTTGTACGCGGCGTCCTTTCCCAGCAGGTCGTCGATCCGCGCGCGGGGCAGGCCCAGGTCGCGTGGGTCGATGTCGTGCTCGGTGACGAGGCCTCGCGAGACCTCCCAGACGTGGCTGTGACCGGTGGTCGACAGCTCGTCGAGCCCGTCGTCGCCACGGAAGACCAGCGCGGTCGCGCCGCGGGTCTGGAACACGCCGACGATGAGCGGGATGCGGTCCAGCGACGCGACGCCGACCGCGGACGCCTCCGGCCGCGCCGGGTTGCACAGCGGGCCGAGGAAGTTGAAGACCGTCGGGACGCCGAGCTGGGAGCGCACCGGGCCGGCGTTGGCGAAGCCGGGGTGGAACGCGCTCGCGAACGCGAACGTGATCCCGGTCTCCTGCAGCACCTGGGCGACCCGCTCCGGAGGCAGCGTCAGGTCGATGCCGAGCGCCGCGAGGACGTCGGAGGAGCCGGAGGACGAGCTGGCCGCGCGGTTGCCGTGCTTGATGACGGGGACGCCTGCGGCCGCGGCGACGATCGACGCCGTCGTCGACACGTTCACCGTGCCGAACCGGTCGCCGCCCGTTCCGACGATGTCCAGCGCCATCGGGTCGACGGGCAGCGGGACGGCGTGGTCGAGGATGGCGTCGCGGAAGCCGACGATCTCGTCGACGGTCTCGCCCTTGGCGCGCAGCGCGACGAGGAATGCGGCGAGCTGGGCCTCCGTCGCCTCACCCGTCATGACCTGGTCCATGGCCCACGCCGCGTCCGCGACACTCAGGTCCTCGCGTGCGAGGAGAGAGGTGAGCACGGACGACCAGGACTGCTTTTCCGTCATAAAGCGATCCTATTGGGGACGACACGCCACGGGGAGCCACGGCTTCCGGCCCCGACTAAGGCTGCCCTTACCGGAATCGGGGCGGATTCGGATCGATCAGGTGAGAAAACCACGGCTTCTTTTCAGCCATAATGGGTTACGTGACGAGCACTTCCATTACCCCTACTACGAGTGCGCCGGCCATCAACCGGCCCAATGTCGTGGCCGTCGGCACGATCGTGTGGCTCGGCTCCGAGGTGATGTTCTTCGCGGGACTCTTCGCGATCTACTTCACGCTCAAGTCGACCTCCCCCGATCTGTGGGCAGCCGAGACGCAGCACTTGAACATCCCGTACGCGGCGACCAACACGCTCATCCTGGTGCTGAGCTCGGTCACCTGCCAGTTCGGCGTCTTCGCCGCGGAGCGCATGCAGCCGCGCCGCGCCGGGGGCATCCTCCAGTTCTGGAGGTGGGGAATGGTCGAGTGGTTCACGCTCACGTACATCATGGGTGCGATCTTCGTCTCCGGCCAGGTGCTCGAGTACGCGACGCTCGTCTCCGAGGGCATCTCGCTCAGCTCCAACGCGTACGGCTCCGCCTTCTACCTCACCACCGGCTTCCACGCCCTGCACGTCACCGGCGGCCTCATCGCCTTCCTCCTCGTCATCGGCCGTGCGTTCGCCGTCAAGGTGTTCGGCCACAAGGAGGCGACGAGCGCCATCGTCGTGTCGTACTACTGGCACTTCGTCGACGTCGTGTGGATCGGCCTGTTCGCGGTCATCTACATCATCAGATAACAACAGGAGCGTTCTACACCTCATGCGTCCCCGACTCTCCGGAACAGCCAAGCGCGGCACCGCTCGCACCAGCACCGCAGCGCGCAAGGGCGGCCGTCGTCACCCGCTCGCCACCGTCGCGCTGCTCGCCATCGGCCTCGGCCTCACCGGCGGCGCCTACGCCGCCTTCACCACCACGACCGCGTCGGCCGAGCAGCCGCAGGTCCAGTCGGCGACCAAGTCGTCCGTCGACGAGGGCCAGAAGCTCTTCCAGGCCAACTGCGCCACCTGTCACGGCATGAACGCCGAGGGCACCACCAACGCTCCGAGCCTCATCGGCGTCGGGGCTGCCGCGGTCGACTTCCAGGTCGGCACCGGCCGCATGCCCATGCAGATGCAGGGCCCGCAGGCGCCGGAGAAGCCGGTCCAGTTCACCGACGAGCAGGTCACGGCCCTCGCCGACTACGTCGCCTCCCTGGCCCCCGGCCCGTCCATCCCGGAGCAGAAGTACCTGGCGGGCAAGGGCGACGCCGCCCGCGGCGCCGAGCTCTTCCGCGTCAACTGCGCCATGTGCCACAACGTCGCCGGCGCCGGTGGCGCGCTCACCGAGGGCAAGTACGCCCCGGCCCTCACCGGTGTCACCGCCAAGCACATCTACGAGGCCATGGTCACCGGCCCGCAGAACATGCCGGTGTTCAACGACCTGAACATCGACCCGCAGGGCAAGGCCGACATCATCACGTACCTCAAGTACATCCAGAACAACCCGTCGCCGGGCGGCTTCGAGCTCGGTTCGCTCGGCCCGGTGGCCGAGGGTCTGTTCCTGTGGATCTTCGGTCTCGGCGCCATCGTCGCGCTGACCGTGTGGATCACGGCGAAATCTAATTAGGCAAGTCGGCAAACTAGCCGGTCGTACTTGTCGAGAAGCACAGCGTAAGAAGGAGAACAATGGCACAGGACGAGAACGGCGGTCACGAGCTGACGCCAGCCAGTTCGTCAGCCGTCGACGTGCACCGGACCGGCGACCCCGGGACGGCGGTGATCGTTCACGACGCCGTCGAGAACCCCGGCTTCCCGCCGCACCGCCCGCGGGTCACCGACCTCGACCCCAAGAAGGAGCGTCGGGCAGAGCGCACGGTCTACACCCTGTTCTACCTGTCGATCGTCGGCAGCGTCTGGGCGGTCGCCGCCTACATGGCGTTCCCGATCGATGACAGCGACCCGGGATCGGTCCGTCTGAACAACCTGTTCATCGGCATCGGCATCGCGCTCGCGCTGCTCGCCATCGGCATCGGCGCCGTGCACTGGGGCAAGGCCCTCATGCACGAGAAGGAGGGCGTCGACCTCCGCCACCCCGTCCGCGGCAAGGAGGCGACCACCGAGCGTGCCGCCGAGATCTTCCGCCAGGCCGACGAGGAGTCCGGCTTCAACCGCCGCACCCTGGTGCGCAACAGCCTGATCGGCGCACTGATCGCCTTCCCGCTTCCCGCCGTCGTCCTGTTCCGCGGTCTCGCGCCGCAGAACGTCGACCCGGTCGAGGCGCTCTCCCAGACCATGTGGGCCAAGGGTGTCAAGCTCACCCGCGACCCCTCCGGAACGCCCATCAAGGCGTCGGACGTCACCCTCGGCAGCGTGTTCCACGTCATCCCCGAGGGCCTGAACGACGCCGAGGACATGCTCGAGCAGAAGGCCAAGGCCGCCGTCCTGCTCATGCGCCTCAAGCCCGAGGACCTTCACGTGTCGAAGGGCCGCGAGAACTGGAACTACGACGGGATCGTCGCCTACTCCAAGATCTGCACGCACGTCGGGTGCCCCGTGGCGCTCTACGAGCAGCAGACCCACCACCTGCTCTGCCCGTGCCACCAGTCGCAGTTCGACATCACGCACGAGGCCGAGGTCATCTTCGGACCGGCGAAGCGGCCACTGCCGCAGCTGCCGATCACCGTTGACGCCGACGGTTACCTGGTCGCCCGCAGCGACTTCCACGAGCCCGTCGGCCCGAGCTTCTGGGAGCGCCATTGAGCACCACGACCGCCGCGGCACCCGCGGCACCCATCACGGTCAAAAAGGGTGGCTTCACGGCGGCGGCCGCGAACTACATCGAGGACCGCACCAGCATCTCGGGCGCCGTCAAGGAGTTCGGCCGCAAGATCTTCCCCGACCACTGGTCGTTCCTGCTCGGTGAGGTCGCCCTCTACAGCTTCATCGTCATCCTGCTCACGGGAACGTTCCTGACGTTCTTCTTCCAGGCGTCGATGGCAGAGGTCGTCTACAACGGCTCGTACGTGCCGCTGAAGGGCATCCACATGTCCGCGGCGATGCAGTCGACGCTGGACATCTCGTTCGAGGTGCGCGGCGGTCTGCTGGTCCGTCAGATCCACCACTGGGCCGCCCTGCTGTTCGTCGCCGCGATCGGCCTGCACATGCTCCGCATCTTCTTCACGGGTGCGTTCCGCAAGCCGCGCGAGCTCAACTGGGTGATCGGCTTCGTCCTCTTCATCCTCGCGATGGCCGAGGGCTTCACCGGCTACTCGCTCCCGGACGACCTGCTCTCGGGCAACGGCCTCCGCATCATCGACGGCCTCATCAAGGGCCTGCCGGTGGTCGGCACCTGGATCTCGTTCTTGCTCTTCGGCGGCGAGTTCCCCGGCACCGCGATCGTCGGACGCCTGTACACGCTGCACATCCTGCTGCTGCCCGCACTGGTGCTCGCGTTCATCGCCCTGCACCTGATGTTCGTGGTCATCCACAAGCACACGCAGTACGCGGCCCCCGGCCGCACGCAGGGCAATGTGGTCGGCTACCCGGTGCTCCCGGTGTACGCGGCGAAGGCCGGCGGCTTCTTCTTCATCGTGTTCGGTGTCATCGCGCTCATGGCGTCGTTCTTCACCATCAACCCGATCTGGAACTACGGCCCGTACGACCCCTCCCCCGTCTCGGCGGGCACCCAGCCGGACTGGTACATCGGCTTCGCGGACGGCGCGCTGCGTCTCGTCCCGCCGGGCTGGGAGTTCGTCTGGCTGGACCGCACCTGGTCGTTCAACATCATCGTCCCGGTCGCCATCCTCGGTCTGTTCATCGTGACCGTCATGATCTACCCGTTCCTCGAGGCGTGGATCACCGGCGACAAGCGTGAGCACCACATCCTCGACCGTCCGCGCAACGCGGCCACCCGCACGGCCATCGGCGCCGCCGGCGTGACCTTCTACGCCGTGTTCTGGGCGGCGGCGAGCTCCGACCTCATCGCGACGCACTTCAAGCTGACGATGGAGGGCGTGATCCACTCCCTGCAGGCGCTGCTCATCCTCGGCCCGATCATCGCCTACTTCCTCACCAAGCGCGTCTGCCTCGCGCTGCAGAAGAAGGACCGGTCGATCGCGCTGCACGGCTACGAGACCGGCCGCATCGTCAAGCTGCCCGGTGGCGAGTTCATCGAGGTGCACGAGCAGCTCAGCGACTACGAGCGCTGGCGTCTGGTGAGCTTCGAGGCCTACGAGCCGCTGATGCTCCGCCCGAACAAGCGCGGCAAGATCACGGCGGGCGAGCGGATGCGCTCCAGCCTGTCCCGGTGGTTCTTCGAGGACCGCATCGTGCCGCCCACCCGTGGCGAGCTCGAGTCGGGACACGGTCACCACTGATCCGATCCATCACGCTGAAAGCGCCGGTCGCACTCGTTGCGCCGGCGCTTTCGCGTACACCCCGGAGGATTCGATGAGCGACATCGAGCGGCTGGCCGGCTGGCTGCGCTGCCCCGTCTGCGGCGACGACCTCGTGCCGGTCGACCGGCTGGTGCTCGGCTGCGGCAACGGTCACCGGCACGACGTGAACAAGCGCGGGTACGCGTCCCTTCTCGGCGGCGGAAGCCGTCACCTCAGTGACACCGCCGAGATGCTCGACGATCGGGACCGCGTGCTCTCCTCCGGCGCCTACGACCCGATCGCCCATGCCGTCGCCACTGCCGCGTCCGGCGCCGCGCCCGCGCGCATCCTGGACGCGGGTGCCGGCACGGGCCACTATCTCCGCGCCGTCCTCGCCGCCGCCCCGGACGCCGTCGGGCTCGCCATGGACCTCTCCCCCGCCGCCGTGGGCAGGGCCGCACGCTCGAGCGACCGCATCGACGGCCTGGTCGCAGACACCTGGCGCCCGCTCCCGGTCCGCTCCGGCACGGCGGACGTCGTCCTGGACGTGTTCGCGCCGCGCAACCTGCCCGAGTTCCACCGCGTGCTGCGGCCCGCGGGTCGTCTGGTCGTCGTGGTGCCCCGCGCCGACCACCTCGGCTCCCTCCGTGCGGACGGCGCGATGCTGGACATCCCCGCGGACAAGGCGGACGACGTCCTGGCCGCCTCAGCGGCGCTGTACGCCCCGCTCACGCGCGAACACGTCGCCTATGACCTCCCGGTGACTCCGGAGCTCGTGGGCGCTCTGCGCGGCATGGGCCCCTCCGCCCGCCACGCGTCCGACGCCGGCGCCGCATCCGACTTCGCGGCCGCCACCGCCCCGGCCGCAACCCGCGTCTCCGTCGACGTCCTCACCCTCGTCCGGGCGCCCGAGCGAGCCTGAGCGCCCGCCACGCCCTGCGACTGTCCTTCCGCGGTGCGACTGCTCGTGCGCGAGCACGGGCAGTCGTACCGAACGGCATCAGTCGTCTCGGCCGCCCCGGGCGCCGGGCCCGCGACAACGCGAAAGGCCGCCTCCCGAGGGAAGCGGCCTTTCGCGTGCGGAATCGGGTTACCGGGCGAAGTAGCCGCGGTAGTACTCGTAGACCCAGCCGACGATGCAGACCAGGGCGAACGCGACACCGATGAAGCAGATCCAGAAGCCGACGGCGAGACCGAGGATCACCAGTCCGGCTCCGAAGGCGAGGGCCACCGGCCACCAGCTCCACGGGGAGAAGTGACCGAGCTCCGGGTCGCCGTCGTCGATGTTGGCGTCGAGACGGTCCTCCGGCAGCTCCCCGCCCTGCGAGGCGTGCGAGCGGCCGACGTAGAAGGCGATGAACGCCGCCAGGATGGCGCTCAGCAGCAGCGCAACGGTGCCGACCCACTCGACCTTCTGGTGCATCGGGTCGAGCAGGCTCCACAGGGTGTAGACGACCGCCGACAGGAGGAAGAAGACCGCGAGGATCCAGAAGAGGATTGCGTTAGCTCTCATTGGTTCACTTCACCTTGTTGTCTGCGACGTCGAGCACGGGGGCGTCCGGGGCGTCCTTGCCGCCACCGACACCGATCGGGATGCCGGCCTCGGGGTGGTTCAGGTCGAACGCCGGCGACTCCGAACGGATGCGCGGGATCGACGTGAAGTTGTGACGCGGCGGCGGGCAGGAAGTCGCCCACTCGAGCGAGCGGCCGTAACCCCACGGGTCGTTGACCATGACCTTCGGCGCGTTGCGCGCCGTGAGGTAGACGTTCACGAAGAACGGGATCATCGAGATCGCCAGGATGCCCGCACCGATCGAGGACACCTGGTTCATCCAGGTGAAGCCGTCGCTCGGCAGGTAGGTCGCGTACCGTCGCGGCATTCCGACGACGCCCAGCCAGTGCTGGATGAGGAACGTCGTGTGGAAGCCGATGAACAGCAGCCAGAAGTGCCACTTGCCGAGACGGTCGTTCAGCATCTTGCCCGTCCACTTCGGCCACCAGAAGTAGAAGCCGGCGAACATGGCGAACACGACGGTTCCGAACACCACGTAGTGGAAGTGCGCGACGACGAAGTACGTGTCGGACACGTGGAAATCCAGCGGCGGCGACGCGAGGATGACACCCGTCAGACCACCGAACGTGAAGGTGATCAGGAAGCCGATCGACCAGAGCATCGGCGACTCGAACGTGAGCGAACCGCGCCACATCGTGCCGACCCAGTTGAAGATCTTCACACCGGTCGGGACCGCGATGAGCATGGTCATCAGCGAGAACCACGGCAGCAGGACCGAGCCGGTCACGTACATGTGGTGCGCCCACACGGTGACGGACAGGGCCGCGATCGCGATCGTCGCGTAGATCAGGGTCTTGTACCCGAAGATCGGCTTGCGGCTGAACACCGGGAAGATCTCCGAGACGATGCCGAAGAACGGCAGCGCGATGATGTACACCTCGGGATGGCCGAAGAACCAGAACAGGTGCTGCCAGAGCAGCGCTCCCCCGTTCGCGGCGTCGTAGATGTGCGCGTCGAACACCCGGTCCGCCGCGAGGGCGAACATGGCGGCGGCGAGGACCGGGAAGGCCATCAGCACGAGGATCGAGGTCACCAGGGTGTTCCAGGTGAAGATCGGCATGCGGAACATCGTCATGCCCGGAGCGCGCATCGTGATGATCGTCGTGATGAAGTTCACGGCGCCGAGGATGGTTCCGAAGCCGGAGAGGCCGAGACCGACGACCCAGAGGTTCCCGCCGACTCCCGGTGAGAACGTCGTACTCGAGAGCGGTGCGTAGGCGAACCAGCCGAACGACGCGGCGCCCTGCGGGGTGAGGAAGCCGGCGACCGCGATCAGCGAGCCGAACGAGTAGAACCAGTAGGCCAGCGCGTTCAGTCGCGGGAACGCGACGTCGGGGGCGCCGATCTGCAGCGGCATGAGCACGTTGGCGAAGCCCGCGAAGAGCGGCGTCGCGAACATGAGCAGCATGATCGTGCCGTGCATGGTGAAGAGCTGGTTGTACTGCTCCTTGGTCTGCACCACCTGCAGGCCCGGCTCGAAGAGCTGGGCGCGGATGATGAGGGCCATCACACCGCCGATGAGGAAGTAGACGAACGAGGAGATGAGGTACATGTACCCGATCGTCTTGTGGTCCGTCGACGTGATGTAGTTCACAAGGATGTTGCCCTTGCGCTCCACCCCGTTGGCGCTGAGGATGGTCGGCCGGGGAGCGGGCGCGGTGGTCGCTCCTGGCGCCGGTGCTGTCGTCGTCATCGTTGTGTCCTACTCGTTACCCTTGGGTGCACCCGTGCCGGGCAGGTTCGTGTTGCGGTCGTACTCGGAGCCGAGCGAGCCCTCGAAGCCCTTGTCGCGCAGCGACTGGATGTGGGCGTCGTACTCCGACTGCGACACGATCTTCACGTTGAAGAGCATCGCGGAGTGGTACTCGCCGCAGAGCTCGGCGCACTTGCCGACGAAGGTGCCGGTACGGTCCGTCGTCTCGAAGTACATGTAGTTGGTCTTGCCGGGGATGACGTCCTTCTTGTAGAGCATCGCCGGAACCCAGAACGAGTGGATCACATCGCGCGAGTCGAGCTGGATGGTGATCTTCTTGTTCTCGGGGAGGTACAGGGTCGGGATCTCACCCTCCTGGACCGAGCCGGGGGTCGCGCTGTTGTCGTCCGGCTGGACCTGGATTCCCGGGTCGTAGACGTTGTCGGTGAGGTAGTTGAAGTCCCACGCCCACTGCTTCGCGTACACCTGGATCTTCAGGTCCGGGTTCTTGTACGGCTGCTCGATGGCGTTCTGGTCACGCGCCGTGAAGGCGAAGAAGCCGAGCACCAGGATCAGCGGGACGATCGTGTAGAAGATCTCGATCGGCATGTTGTACCGCAGCTGGACCGGGAGGCCGCTCTGGCCCTTCCGGCGGCGGTAGACGATGACCGCCCAGAGGATGAGGCCCCAGACCACGATGCCGACGATGAGCAGCACGATCCAGCTGGTGACCCAGAGGCCGCTGATCCGCTCGGTGTGGTTGGTGACGGGCGACTCGCCCTCGACGAATCCCGGGAGGAATCCGTGCAGCTGTGCTTGCGTGCATCCCGCGAGTACAACGACGAGTGTCGCTGCAATCGGGATGGCAGCCCATCGGAGACGGCGATTGTGACGCACCGGTGACCTTTCGAGTGACTTCTGGGACAGTTCACATCCAAATGTATGTGGCTGTACCTACCCTACTCCGCCGGACACCCTGATTCGAACACAAAGGGCCGCCCCGGAAGGGGCGGCCCAGTGCGTTCGCGTGTGCTATGGACGGCTCAGTGGAACGAGTCTCCGCAGGCGCAGGAACCGGTCGCGTTGGGGTTGTCGATGGTGAAACCCTGCTTCTGGATGGTGTCCTCGAAGTCGATCGAGGCGCCGTCCAGATAGGGCACGCTCATCTTGTCGACGATGACCTCGACGCCGTCGAAGTCGACCGTCGCATCCCCGTCGAGCATGCGCTCGTCAAAGTACAGCTGGTAGATCAGACCGGAGCATCCGCCGGGCTGGACGGCGACGCGCAGACGCAGGTCGTCGCGGCCTTCCTGCTCGAGCAGGCTCCTGACCTTGGCGGCGGCGGTGTCGGTGAGGCCGACGCCGTGTGCCTTGGCCTCGGTCAGAATTGTGTCGGTCATGGGACTCCTCACGGGTTGCGATGCGAGATCTGGGTCGATTCTACGTCGGATTGCTGCAAAGAGGTCGAGTCAGCCCTGACGGGCGTCGAGGCGCGCCAGAAGCAGTGCCTCGGCGAGGATCGCCCGCTTGAACACGCCGAGGTGCAGCGACTCGTTCGGGCTGTGCGCCCGCGTGTCCGGGTCCTCGACGCCGGTCACCAGGATCTGCGCCTCGGGGAACTCACGCACCAGGTCGGCGATGAACGGGATGGAGCCGCCGATGCCGGTCTCGACCGCGTCGGCGCCCCACGCGTCGGTCATGGCGCGCTTGGCCTCCGTCGCCGCCCAGCCGGCCGTGTCGACGAGGAACGGGTCGCCGGTGTCGACGTCGTCGATCTCGATGTGCGCCCCGAACGGCGCGTGCGCGCGCAGGTGGCGCTCCAGCGCCGCGTAGGCATCGGCGGCGGACTGGCCGGGCGCCACGCGGGCGCTCACCCGCACCGCGACCGTCGGCAGCAGCGTGTTGGAGGCGTCGGCGACACTCGGAGCGTCGATGCCGGTGACCGTGATGGTCGGCTTCGACCACATCCGCGACAGGATGGGGCCGCTCCCGATCGGCGTGACGCCGGGCAGGAGCGCCGCCTCCTCGCGGAACTGCTCCTCGCTCAGGTGCGGTGGCTCGGCCGCGGTGTCGTGGGAGAGGAAGCCGTCGACGGCCACCTCGCCCGCGTCGTCGTGCAGCGTCGCGAGCAGCTTCACCATCGCGAGCATCGCGTCCGGCGCCGCTCCCCCGTACATTCCGGAGTGCGAGGCGTGCTCGAGGGTGGAGACCGTGAGCCGGAAGGTGACGTTGCCGCGCAGCGAGACGGTGAGCGCGGGCGTGTTCACGTCGACGTTGTCGGAGTCGGCCACGACGATCGCGTCGGCCGCCAGTGCGTCCTTGTTCTGCTCGAGGAAGTTCGCGAACGAGCGGGAGCCGAACTCCTCCTCGCCCTCGATGAAGACGGCGAGGCCGAGGTCGAAGTCGGGACCCAGGGCCTCGGTGAGCGCGCGGACGCTCGCGACGTGCGACATCACACCGGCCTTGTCGTCCGCCGCCCCGCGGCCGTAGAGCCGGTCGCCGCGGACCGTCGGCTCGAACGGCGGCGTGTCCCAGTGCGCGGCGTCCCCTTGCGGCTGGACGTCGTGGTGGGCGTACAGAAGCACGGTCGGGCGACCGTTCCTCGCCGCCCGGGTGGCGAGCACGGCCGGCTGGCCGAGCGTCTCGCCCTGGATCGGCGCCTGCTTCACCTCGACGCGCTCGAACACACCGGTCTCGGTGAGCATGGCCGCCACCGCGTCGGCGCTGGCGCGCACGTTCGCCGGGTCGTATGCCGCCCACGAGACCGAGGGGATGCGCACCAGCCGGGAGAGCTCGGCGATCGTCGCCGGCAGTCCCGCCTCGACGGCGGCGCGGACGCGCTCCTCCGCGCTCGGGGATTCGGCGTTCGGAGTCTCAAGGGTGTCTGTCATGCGGGTAATCTTAAACGGACCCTACGAACCGAAGGCTGAGCGTTGGCGAAACGACAGAACCAGGCGACAGAGGCGGAGACGCCCGTCGTCGAGACCCCCGAAGAGACGGCCGACCGTCTCAAGCAGGGCAAGGGCGTGCCCACGCCCTCCCGCCGCGAGCAGGAGGCGGCGCGCAAGCGCCCGCTCGTGCCGAACGACCGCAAGGAGGCGGCCAGGAACGCGCGGGCGAAGCAGGCCGAGGCGCGCGAGAAGGCGCGTGTCGGCATGGCGGCAGGCGACGAGCGCTACCTGACCGCTCGCGACCGCGGGCCGCAGCGCCGCTACGTGCGCGACTACGTGGATGCGCGATTCAGCATCGGCGAGTTCCTCATCCCGGTGATGCTGCTGGTGATCGTGCTGAGCTTCCTGCCGTGGGCCTTCATGCAGCTCTGGGGTCTCGTCGCGCTCTGGGCGTTCTTCCTGATCGCCGTGCTCGACTGCGTGTTCCTCGGCTTCCGGGTGACGAAGAAGATCGGCGACAAGTTCGGCAAGACCAAGGTCGAGCGCGGGCTCAAGTGGTACGCCGCCATGCGCGCCCTCCAGCTGCGCGTGATGCGCCTGCCGAAGCCGCAGGTCAAACGCGGCCAGTACCCCAGCTGACGTGACGATCGTCGCAGCGGCGGACGGCTCCGCCCTCAGCAACCCCGGACCGGCCGGCTGGGCCTGGTACGTCGACGACGACCGCTGGTCGGCGGGCGGATGGCCGCACGGCACGAACAACATGGGCGAGCTCATGGCCGTCATCGACCTGCTGGAGTCGACGGCGCACGTTGACGACGACCTGCGCATCCTGTGCGACAGCCAGTACGTCATCAACTCGGTGACGAAGTGGATGCCGGGCTGGAAGCGGAAGGGCTGGCGCAAGGCCGACGGCTCCCCCGTGCTCAACCGCGAGTTGCTGGAGCGACTGGACCGCGCGCTGCAGGGCCGCCGCTACACCTTCGAGTGGGTGAAGGGGCACGCGGGCCACGAGCTCAACGAGGCCGCCGACGTGCGCGCCAGGGCTGTGGCGACCGCGTACCGCGACGGCGACGCCATCCCGATCGGTCCCGGCTGGCCCGGCGGTTCGGTGGCCGCGGCACCCGAGCGCGCCGTCACGCCGACCGCGGAAGCCGAGGCGGCCGCGTCTGCGACCGCGCGCGAGAACGCGACGGTCGAGTTCGACCTCTTCGACGGCCTGCCCGCCGAGGAGACGGACGAGGAGGTCGTCGCCCGCCTGGAGCGCGAGCTCATCGAGCCCGCGGTCCGCAGCGACTCCGCGCGGGTCGCCGAGCTGCTGCATCCCGACTTCGAGGAGATCGGCCGCTCCGGCCGGCTCTGGGGCCGCGACGCCATCCTGCAGGCCCTCGCCGACGAGGACGAGCCCGCGGCCGAACTCGCCGTGCTCGGTACCGAGCGCATCGGCTCCGACACGATCCTGCTCACCGCACGGACGGTGGATGCGCGCGGCGGCAGTCTGCGCAGCTCGCTGTGGCTGCGCAGCGGCGGCCGCTGGCGCCTACGCTTCCACCAGGGGACGCCGGAGGCGTAGCAGCCCGCGGTTGATCTGCCGGGCCCACAGCGGTCCGCGGTAGAGGAACGCGGTGTAGCCCTGCACGAGCGTGGCTCCCGCGTCCAGCCGCTCCTGCACATCCTCGGCCGTCTCGACGCCGCCGACGGAGATCACGCACAGCTCGGCGGGCACGCTCGCCCGGATCAGCCGGAGGACCGCGAGAGAGCGCTCGGCGAGCGGTGCGCCGGAGAGGCCTCCCGCTCCGGCCGCCTCGACGACCGCGGGATCGGTCGAGAGACCGTCGCGGGCGATGGTGGTGTTCGTGGCGATGATCCCGGCGAGGCCGAGCTCGACCACGAGGCCGGCGATCCTCTCGACCTGCTCATCGGTGAGGTCGGGCGCGATCTTCACCAGCAGCGGCTTCTCCCCCGCAACCTCCTTGACCGCGCGCAGCAGCGGGGCCAGCAGCTCCAGCTCCTGCAGCCCGCGCAGGCCGGGGGTGTTCGGGGAGCTGACGTTGACGACGAGGTAGTCGGCGACGGGCGCGAGCGCCCTGGCGCTGGTCAGGTAGTCCGCGGTGGCATCCTCCACCGCGACGACCCGGCTCTTGCCGATGTTGACGCCGAGCACGGGGCGTCGACGACGCCCGCGCACCACCCTCAGGAGGCGGTTCGCGGCGACGCCTGCGCCACGGTTGTTGAAGCCCATCCGGTTGATGACGGCACGGTCGGGGATGAGCCGGAACAGTCGGGGCTTCTCGTTGCCCGGCTGCGCGATCGCGGTGATCGTGCCGACCTCGACGTGCCCGAAGCCCAGGTCGCCGAGGCCGAGGACGGCCTCGCCGTCCTTGTCGAAGCCCGCCGCGACACCGAACGGCGAGTCGAAGCGGAGGCCGAGCGCCTCGACCGCGAGCGACGGATCCGGCGCCGTGAACCGGCGCACCAGGCCGCCGAGCCCCACCGCGGGCAGCGCGCGGATCACCAGGAAGGCGAGGTGGTGGGCCCGCTCGGGGTCGAGCTTGGACAGGACGAGGGAGAAGAGTGTGCGATACATGCCGGTACGAGAATACCGCGGGCGCGGCCGCGGTCCCCGCTCAGGCCTGGACGTCGGCCGGCTCGCCGTGGTGGGCGACCCGGAGCTGCTGGATGGCGTCCTCGAAGTCCTCGAGCGAGTCGAACGCCTGGTAGACGCTCGCGAACCGCAGGTAGGCGACCTCATCGAGCTCGCGCAGCTCCGGAAGGATCGCCAGCCCGATGTCGTTCGCCTCGATCTGGGATGCGCCCGTCGAGCGGATGGTCTCCTCGACCTTCTGCGCCAGCACAGCAAGGTCGGAATCGGTCACCGGCCGGCCCTGGCAGGCCTTCCGGACGCCGAGCACGATCTTCTCGCGGCTGAACGGCTCCACCACCCCGCTGCGCTTGATCACGCTGAGGCTCGCGGTCTCGGTGGTGGAGAACCGCCTGCCGCACTCCGGGCACTGCCGACGGCGCCGGATCGACAGGCCGTCATCGCTCGTGCGCGAGTCGATGACGCGGGAGTCCGGGTGGCGGCAGAAAGGGCAGAACATGACGAATATTCTACCGGTGTTCAGTCTGTGAAGCGGATGGTGACCGCCTCGCCGTGCGCCGGGAGGTCTTCGGCGCCGGACAACGCGACGATGCGGTCCGCGACCTCGCGCAGGGCATCCTGCTCGTAGCGGATGACCTGCTGCGGGCGCAGGAACGAGTACGCGCCGAGGCCCGGCGAGAATCGGGCCTGGCCACCGGTCGGCAGCACGTGGTTGGAGCCGGCGAGGTAGTCGCCGAGGCTGACGGGCGAGTTCGGACCGAGGAAGATCGCGCCCGCGTTCTGGATGTGCGCCAGCACCGCGTCGTCGTCGGCGGTCTGGATCTCCAGGTGCTCGGGGCCGTAGGCGTTGCTGAACGCCGCCGCCGCGGGGAGGTCGTCGACGAGCACGAGCGCGGACTGCTGGCCGCCGAGGGCGGTGCGCACGCGCTCCGAGTGCCGGGTCGCGCCGGCCAGTCCCTCCAGTTCCGCGGCGACGCGCTCGGCGAAGGCGGGGCTGTCGGTGACAAGCAGCGAGGCGGCTGCCTCGTCGTGCTCGGCCTGGCTGATCAGGTCGGCGGCGACGAGGCGCGGGTCGGCGCTGTCGTCGGCGATCACCAGGATCTCGGTGGTGCCGGCCTCCGCATCGATCCCGGTCTGGCCGCGGACGAGGCGCTTCGCGGCGGCGACGTAGATGTTGCCCGGCCCCGTGATCACCTGGACGGGCTCGAGCCCGATGTCCTCGACGCCCCAGGCGAGCGCGCCGATGGCGCCGGCGCCGCCCATCGCGTACACCTCGTCGATGCCGAGAAGCCCTGCGGCCCCGAGGATGGCCGGGTGCACCGCTCCGCCGAACTCGCGCTGCGGCGGGCTCACCAGCGCCACGGACGACACGCCGGCGACCTGGGCGGGTACCGCGCTCATCACGACGCTCGACGGATACACCGCCTTGCCGCCCGGCACGTACAGTCCGGCGCGCTCGACCGGCTGCCAGCGCTGGATGATCGTCGCGCCCGGCCGGATGACCGTCTCCGCACGCGGCGGCACCTGGGCCGCCGTCGCCTCCCGCACCCGCGCGATCGCCTCCTCGAGGGCGGCGCGCACGTCGGCGGGCAGGGCCGCGACCGCCGCGGCGATCTCCGACGCGGGGACCCGGATCGAGGCCGGGGCGCCGCCGTCGAACCGCTCGGCCTGGTCGGCCAGGGCGGCCGCTCCGCGTGCGCGCACATCCTCGATCAACTCGGCCGCCGCATGCATGGCGACCTGCACATCCACGACGGGACGCGGGACGAGGCGCTCGAAGGAGGCGCGAGTAGGCTGGATTCCGCGGAGATCGATGGTCTTCATCATGACCGATCCAGCCTATCCGTATCCCGCCGGTCCCTCCCTCGCGGAAATTCCCCACTGCCGAACGGTGTTTGTCCCTTCTGTATGAACAGCTCAGCCTCCGAGCCCGCCGCCGACCAGGCGACCGCCCGACCCCTCGATCCCACCCCTGACCTCGCCGCCTTCCGCCAGGCCTTCCGCCGCCATGCCGCGGGCGTCGCGATCGTGACCGCGCAGGACGCGGACGGCAACCCGGTCGGGTTCACCGCCACCTCGCTGGCCTCGCTGGCTGCGGTCCCCCCGCTCGCGACCTTCAACATGGCGCTGTCGGCCTCGAGCTGGCCGGCGATCGCTGAGACGGACCTGGTCGCCATCCACATGCTCGGGGTGCGCAACAAGGCCGTCGCCGAGATCCTCTCGGCCGACAACTCGAGCCGGTTCCTCGGCGACCACTGGTACCGCGGCCCGCACGGGCTCCCGGTGATCAGGGAGGTCACCGCCTGGATGGTCGGACGGATCGTCGAGCGCTTCCCGGTCCACAACAGCGCCGTCGTCGTCGTGCAGATCGAGGAAGGCGGCTTCGGCGCGGACGACGAGCCACTGCTCTATCACCAGCGCCGCTACCACCGGCCGAGCGAACTCGACTGAGTGTCCGCGTTCAGACCAGGCAGTTCGGTCCGAGCAGCCCCTTCAGCTCTCCGTACAGGTCAGGCGACACCTTCACGGGCTTCGGCACCTCGAAGACCCGGGCCACCTGACCCTTCACCAGCCGCAACCGCACCTCGCTCTCGCCCGGGTGGCGCGCCAGCACCTCCGCGAGCGAGCTGACGGTGTCGGTCGTCGCGCGCTGGTCCGGCATCGTGATCGTCAACAGTCCGACGTCGTCCGCCTGACCGAGGTCGGGGATCATCAGGCTGAACGCGTGCAGGTTCATCCCGTCGTCGCGCAGGCTCACGCGGCCGCGCACGACGACGATGGCGTCGCCCTGCAGCATCGGCGCGAACTCCTGGTACGCCTTGCCCATGAACATCACGGTCATCTCGCCGCCGAAGTCCTCGACCTGGATCATGCCGTACTGGTTGCCCGAGGCCTTGGCCACCCGGTGCTGGACGCTCGTCACAAGGCCCGCGATCGTCACGGTCTCGCCGTCCTGGATGTTGTCGGAGCCGACGAGGTCCGCGATGCCCGTGCTGGCGAGCTTCGCGAGCTGCAGCTCGAGACCCGCGAGCGGATGGTCGGAGACGTAGAGCCCGAGCATCTCGCGCTCGAAGGCGAGCTTGTCCCGCTTGACCCATTCCGGCCGCTCCGGGATGTGGTGCTGCGACTGGTTCGGCTCGTCGTCGCCCCACAGGCTGTCGAAGTCGAAGCCGACGTCGCCGTTCGCCTCGCTGCGCTTGATCTTCACCGCGGACTCGACCGCGTCCTCGTGCACCTCGACCAGGGCCCGGCGGGTGTGACCGAGCGAGTCGAACGCGCCAGCCTTGATCAGCGACTCGACGGTGCGCTTGTTCGTCGCGTGGATCGGGACCTTGTTAAGGAAGTCGTGGAAGGACTCGAAGCGGCCCTTCGACTCGCGCGCCTCCCGGACGCCCTCGACGACGTTCGCACCGACGTTGCGCACTGCGCCCATCCCGAAGCGGATGTCCTCGCCGACGGCCGCGAAGTACAGGTTCGACTCGTTCACGTCCGGCGGGAGCACCTTGATGCCCATACGGCGGCATTCGTTGAGGTAGAGCGCCATCTTGTCCTTGGAGTCGCCGACGCTGGTGAGCAGCGCCGCCATGTACTCGGCGGGATAGTGCGCCTTCAGGTACGCGGTCCAGTACGAGATGACGCCGTACGCCGCCGAGTGCGCTTTGTTGAACGCGTAGTCGGAGAACGGCAGCAGGATCTCCCACAGCTTGTTGACCGCATCCATCGAATAGCCGTTGGACTGCATGCCCTGTGAGAAGCCCTCGAACTGCTTGTCCAGCTCGGACTTCTTCTTCTTGCCCATCGCGCGGCGCAGGATGTCTGCTTGACCGAGCGAGAAGCCGGCGACCTTCTGAGCGATCGCCATGACCTGCTCCTGATAGATGATCAGGCCGTAGCTGGTGGAGAGGATGTCGGCGAGCGGCTCGGCGAGCTCGGGGTGGATCGGCGTGATCTCCTGCAGCCCGTTCTTGCGCAGCGCGTAGTTCGTGTGCGAGTTCGCGCCCATCGGGCCCGGCCGGTACAGGGCGATGAGTGCAGAGATGTCCTCGAAGTTGTCCGGCTTCATCAGGCGCAGCAGGGACCGCATCGGGCCGCCGTCGAGCTGGAACACGCCGAGCGTGTCACCGCGGGAGAGCAGTTCGTACGCCGGCCGGTCGTCCAGCGCGAGGTCCTCGAGGACCAGGTTCTCCCCGCGGTTGTCGCGGATGTTATCCAGGGCGTCGTTGATGATGGTGAGGTTGCGCAGCCCCAGGAAGTCCATCTTGATCAGGCCGAGCGACTCGCACGCCGGGTAGTCGAACTGCGTGACGATCTGGCCGTCCTGCTCGCGCTTCATGATCGGGATGACGTCGATCAGGGGATCGGACGACATGATCACGCCCGCGGCGTGCACGCCCCACTGGCGCTTCAGGTTCTCCAGTCCCAGCGCGGTGTCGAAGACCGTCTTCGCCTCGGGGTCCGACTCCACGACGGCGCGGATGTCGACGGCCTCCTTGTAGCGCGGGTGATTCTTGTCGAAGATCCCGGTGAGCGGGATGTCCTTGCCCATCACGGGCGGCGGCATCGCCTTGGTGAGCTTCTCCCCCATCGAGAACGGGAAGCCGAGTACGCGTCCCGAGTCCTTCAGCGCCTGCTTGGCCTTGATGGTCCCGTAGGTGACGATCTGTGCGACGCGCTCGGAGCCGTACTTCTCGGTCACGTACTTGATGACCTCGCCGCGGCGGCGGTCGTCGAAGTCGACGTCGAAGTCGGGCATGGAGACGCGGTCCGGGTTCAGGAAGCGCTCGAAGATGAGGCCGTGCTGCAGCGGGTCGAGGTCGGTGATCCGCATCGCGTACGCCGCCATCGAGCCGGCGCCGGAGCCGCGGCCGGGGCCGACGCGGATGCCGTTGCGCTTCGACCAGTTGATGAAGTCCGCGACGACGAGGAAGTAGCCGGGGAAGCCCATCTGCGAGATGACGCCGATCTCGTAGTCCGCCTGCTTGCGGACCTCCGGCGTGATGCCGTCCGGGTAGCGCTCGGCGAGACCCTTCTCGACCTCCTTGACGAACCAGGTCTGCTCTGTCTCGTCCTCGGGGACGGGGAAGCGCGGCATGTAGTTGGCTGCGGTGTCGAACTTGACGTCGCAGCGCTCGGCGATGGCGAGGGTGTTGTCGCAGGCGTCCGGGTGGTCGCGGAACAGGTCGCGCATCTGCTCGGGCGTCTTGAGGTAGAACTCGTCGGCGTCGAACTTGAACCGGTTCGGGTCGTCCAGCGTCGAGCCGGACTGCACGCAGAGCAGCGCGGCGTGGCTCTTCGCGTCCTCCGCGTGCGTGTAGTGCAGGTCGTTGGTGGCGACGAGCGGGATCCGCAGCTCCTTGGCCAGCCGGATGAGGTCGGACATGATCCGGCGCTCGATGCCGAGCCCGTGGTCCATGATCTCGGCGAAGAAGTTCTCGGGCCCGAAGATGTCGCGGAACTCGGCCGCTGCCTTCTTCGCCTCCTCGTACTGGCCGAGCCGCAGCCGGGTCTGCACCTCGCCGGACGGGCAGCCCGTCGTGGCGATGATGCCCTTCGAGTAGCGGCTGAGCAGCTCGCGGTCCATGCGCGGCTTGAAGTAGTAGCCCTCCATGGACGCGTAGGACGACAGCCGGAAGAGGTTGTGCATCCCCTCGGTGGTCGCCGCCAGCATCGTCATGTGCGTGTACGCGCCGGAGCCGGAGACGTCGTCGCCGCCGCCGTCGCCCCAGCGGATGCGGGTCTTGTCGGTGCGATGCGTGCCGGGCGTGAGGTAGGCCTCGGTGCCGATGATCGGCTTGATGCCGGCGTCCGTTGCCGTGCGCCAGAAGTCGAAGGCACCGAACATGTTGCCGTGGTCGGTGACCGCGACGGCGGGCATCCCCTGCCCGACGGCCGCGTCGATCAGCGGTTTCACCCGCGCTGCGCCGTCCAGCATCGAGTACTCGCTGTGGACGTGGAGGTGAACGAAGGAGTCGGCCATTTGGGTACCAGCCTACGTCGGACCTACGACGCGCGGAGCACGTCGAGGGCGTGTTGGAGATCGTCCGGATAGCCCGTCGTGAACGTCGTCCACTCCCCCGTCGCCGGATGCGCGAAGGCGAGCTGCACGGCGTGCAGCCACTGGCGGGTGAGGCCCAGCTTCGCGGAGAGCGTCGGGTCGGCGCCGTACATCGCGTCGCCGACGCACGGGTGCCGCTGAGCGGCCATGTGCACGCGGATCTGGTGGGTGCGCCCGGTCTCGAGGTGGATCTCCAGCAGGCTCGCCGCGGGGAACGCCTCGATGGTCTCGTAGTGCGTGACCGACGGCTTGCCCCCGGCGACGACCGCGAACTTCCAGTCGCTGCGCGGGTGCCGCCCGATCGGCGCGTCCACCGTCCCGGTCAGCGGGTCCGGGTGGCCCTGGACGACGGCGTGATAGATCTTCTCGACCGTCCGGTCGTGGAACGCCCGCTTCAGCACGGTGTACGCGTGCTCGGACTTCGCGACGACCATCAGACCGCTCGTGCCCGCGTCGAGCCGGTGCACGATGCCCGCGCGCTCGGCCGCGCCCGAGGTGGAGATCCGGAATCCGGCGGCGGCGAGTGCACCGAGCACCGTCGGGCCCTCCCAGCCCACCGAGGGATGCGCCGCGACCCCGACCGGCTTGTCGATCACGACGATGTCGTCGTCGTCGTGGACGATCGTCAGTTCGGGGACGGCGATGGGCACGATCCGCGCCTCCTCGCGCGGCGTCCAGCTCACCTCGAGCCAGGAGCCGGCGCTCAGCCGGTCGGACTTGCCGGCCTCGCGGCCGTCCACCGTCACACCACCGGCCTCGGCGATCTCGGCGGCGAAGCTGCGCGAGAAGCCGAGGAGCTTGGCGATTCCGGCGTCGACGCGGGCGCCCTCCAGGCCGTCCGGGATGGGGAGGCTGCGGGATTCCATCAGGCCTGCGGGCTCCGCGGGTCGTCCGTCGCCCGGGTGTCCGTCTCGACGGCCTCCTCGTCGCCGACGGCCTCCTCGTCCTGCGCACGACGACCGTCGAGGCCGATACCCCGGATCGTGAGGATGAGGAACAGCGCCATGCTGGAGACGATGGCGACATCGGCGAGGTTGAAGATCGCCGGGAGAAGCGGGATCTGCAGGAAGTCGACGACATGGCCGACACCGAAGCCGGGCTCCCGGAACAGCCGGTCCGTCAGGTTCCCGAGCAGCCCGCCGAGGAGCAGCCCGAACAGCACGGCCCAGGCGACGGAGCGGATCCTCGGCGCGTACCAGATCACGAAGCCGAGCACGCCGACGCCGACGATCGAGAAGATCCACGTCGAACCGCTGCCGATGGAGAACGCAGCCCCCGCGTTCTTCACGAAGTGGAACTGCAGGAGCTGCCCGAGGACCTCGATCTGTTGGCCCTCATACAGGTTCGAAACGACCAGGACCTTGGCGATCTGGTCGACCAGGTACACGCAGAGCGCGACGGCCGCCAGGATCGCCAAGGCCCGGACGCTGACCTTGGACCGGGAGGTACTAGCCTCCAAAGCCGGGGAAGACCGGGGGCTGGTTGCCCTGGTCCTGGCTGTTCGAGCCGTCCGCCGAACCGGCGGGGACCGGCGCGGGGACGCCGCCTCCGGCGTTCACCGAAGCGGGACGGTTCTGGCCGAAGCCCTGCGAACCGCCGACCTGCTGGCTGTCGAGGTCGCGGAGCTGACCCTCGATGTAGCTCTTGAGGCCCTGGCGGTAGTCGCGCTCGAACCCGCGGAGCTCGTCGATGCGACGCTCGAGGGTGGAACGCTCCTGGTCGAGGGCGCTGATCTGTGCGCGCTGCTTGGACTCGGCCTCGGCGACGATGCGGGCGGCGGTGGCGTGCCCCTCCGCGATCAGGGCGTCGCGCTTCTCCACGCCCTCGCGGACGTGCTCCTCGTGCAGGCGGCGGGCCAGCTGCAGGAGGTTGTTGGTCGCGTTGGGGTCGTTGGCGTCGGTCGAGCCGGCGGCGAAGCCTGCAGCGGCGCCGCCTGCGGCACCGGCGGCGGCCGCGGGAGCGGCGGAGGCCTGCTGCTTGGCGGTCTCGGCCTCGCGCTCGGCGGTGGCGAGGCGCTGCTTGAGCTCGGCGTTCTCGCGCTGCAGGCGCTGGACGTCGGCGGGCGCCGGAGTCGGAGCTGCGGCCGGAGCGGAACCGCCGGAGCGCTGGAGCTCGGCGATGCGGGAGTCGGCCGCCACGAGGCGCTGCTTCAGCTCCTCGTTCTCCTGACCCAGTCGTCGCAGTTCGACGACGACCTCGTCGAGGAAGTCGTCGACCTCATCCTGGTCGTAGCCCTCACGGAACTTCGTCGGTTGGAACCGCTTGTTGACTACATCTTCCGGAGTCAGCGCCATGGCAAGCCACCTTAGATCTTGATAAGACGAACAAAAAGTGCGTTCAGCCAACGCTAGCAAAATGCGCGGGCGATGCGCACTCCGCCGCACCCGGGCGCGTCGGCCTGACAACCCTATCGTGCGCCCGGCGCACGGAGCCGAGCGACGCTCAGGTGAAGTTGCCGACCACGTACAGGCCGATGATCACGACCAGCATCGTGAGGCTCCATCCGAAGTCGATCGCAACGGGTCCCATCGACAGCGGCGGGATGATCCGCCGGAAGAACCGGATGGGCGGATCGGTCACGACGTAGGTGGATTCGGCCAGCACCAGCCCGAACCCCTTCGGCCGCCACTGACGGGAGAAGGTGCGGACGAGGTCGATCACGAAACGCGCCCACATGACGAAGAAGTAGATCAACAGGGCGTAGTAGACGACGTTCGCGACGATCGAGACGGCAAGCACCCCTCCAGTATGGAGGAACGAGCATGCACGAAAGCGCACCGTCCCGGGCGGGGCGGTGCGCTTTCAGCGAGCTCGCGGCTCAGGCCTGCGCGAAGAAGGAGGCGTCGACCTCGGCGTCCGCACCGCCGTGCTCGCCGGAGACGACGACGTGCGACGGGGACAACAGGAACACCTTGGGCGTGACCCGCTCGATCTTGCCGTAGAGGCCCTGCGAGAGGCCGCTGGCGAAGTCGATCAGGCGGCGCGCATCCCCCTCGCTCATCTGCGAGAGGTTGATGATCACCGGGATGCCCTCGCGGAACGACTCGGCGATCGCCTGCGCGTCGCGGTACTGGCGGGGGTGGACCGTGAGGATCTCGTTCATTTCCTGTACCGAAGCATTCCGTGCGGTGGATGACTTGCGCAGCGGCGTGACCGGAGCGCGGCCGGCCGCGGGCGCGACCGGTGCGGGGTGCGGGACCGGCTGGACGGGCGACGGCGCAGGGGCTTCACGACGCGGCTGGTGCTGCGCCTGCTGCTCCTGCGGCTGCTCGTCGTACTCCAGCTCCTCGTCGGCGAGGCCCAGGTAGACCATCGTCTTCTTCAGCGGGTTGGCCATGGCTTCCTCCGTCTCGACCTGTGCGACGACACCACGCCACGCACTTGCCTGTTCCTTCTTCTCTTCGAGATTAACGAAGCGGCGGCCGATTCCCGGTAATGGCGGTGCCGATCCTCAGGTGTGTCGCGCCGGCGGCGATCGCTTCCCGGTAGTCCTGGGACATCCCGGCCGAGATCGAGATCGCCTCAGGAGCCAGTGCCTGGACGCGCTCACTGGCGGCGCGGACGCGCTCGAACGCGCGCGCGGGCTCCTCGTCGAGGGGCGCGACGGCCATGACGCCGACAAGCCGGAGACCGGGCGTGTCGAGGACGTGCTCGACCAGCGGCTCCAGGTCCCTGTCCGCGACGCCGCCGCGGCCGGGGTCGTCCGTCAGGTTCAGTTGCACGAACGCGTCGATGTCGCCGTCGTCGCTGCGCAGCGCATCCACGAGCGAGAGCCGGTCGACCGAGTGGATTGCCGACGCGTAGCGGCGCGCCTGCCGTGCCTTCTTGCTCTGCAGCTGGCCGACGAAGTGCCAGCGAAGGTCGAGGTCGGCGAGCTCCGCCGCCTTCTCCTGCGCCTCCTGGTGCCGATTCTCCCCCACGTCGCGGACGCCGAGGGATGCCAGTTCGCGCACCAGCGACGCCGGGTGGAACTTGGTCACCACGATCGTCGTGAGCTCCTCCGGCGCGCGGCCGGCGGCCCGGGCGGCATCGGCGATGCCGTCCCGGACCGCTGCCAGGCGCTCGGCGAGCGGGCTACTTGAGGAAGTCGGGGATGTCGAGGTCGTCATTCTCGTCATCGAACGCCGGGTCCTTCTGGGCCGCCTCGGTCACGGGGGTCTCGCCGGTCGCGTGCCAGGCGTCGGCGGCCGGCGCGGCCTCGCTCTCGGGCGCGGCCTCGACCGCCGGCGCTGCGGCCTCCTCGGAGCCCGCCTCCACGAACGTCGAGCGGCGGGTGTCGATCACGGGCTTGCCGTTCGGCTCCCCGCCGTCGAAGCCGGCAGCGATGACGGTAACGCGCACCTCGTCACCGAGGGTGTCGTCGATGACCGCACCGAAGATGATGTTGGCCTCCGGGTGCACCGCCTCCTGGACCAGGCGGGCGGCGTCGTTGATCTCGAAGATGCCGAGGTTCGATCCGCCCTGGATGGAGAGCAGGACGCCGTGCGCGCCGTCGATGGATGCCTCCAGCAGCGGCGACGCCACCGCCAGCTCGGCCGCCTTGATGGCGCGGTCCGCGCCGCGGGACGAGCCGATGCCCATGAGGGCGGAGCCCGCGCCCTGCATCACCGACTTCACGTCCGCGAAGTCGAGGTTGATGAGGCCGGGGGTGGTGATCAGGTCGGTGATGCCCTGGACACCGGCGAGGAGCACCTGGTCGGCCGTGGAGAACGCCTCGAGCATGCTGATGCCGCGGTCGCTGATCTCCAGCAGGCGGTCGTTCGGCACGACGATGAGGGTGTCGACCTCTTCCTTGAGCCGCTGAACGCCCGACTCGGCCTGCTGCGCGCGGCGCTTGCCCTCGAACGAGAAGGGCTTGGTCACGACGCCGATGGTCAGGGCGCCGATGGACTTGGCGATCCGTGCGACGACCGGCGCGCCGCCGGTGCCGGTGCCGCCGCCCTCGCCCGCGGTGACGAAGACCATGTCGGCGCCGGCGAGCGCCTCCTCGATCTCCTCCGCGTGGTCCTCGGCGGCACGACGGCCGACCTCGGGGTCGGCGCCCGCGCCGAGGCCGCGGGTGATCTCCCTGCCGACGTCGAGCTTCACGTCGGCGTCGCTCATCAGCAGCGCCTGCGCGTCCGTGTTGATGGCGATGAACTCGACGCCGCGCAGGCCGAGCTCGATCATTCGGTTGACGGCGTTGACGCCGCCGCCGCCGATGCCGACGACCTTGATCACGGCGAGGTAGTTCTGATTAGCTGTCACGTCCGGCCTCCACGGGAACCTTCAACCTCAAGTCGAGGCTTAAAGTTATGCTGAGTATGCAATTCTCGATTCGACGGTAGATGCGCACGGGTCCCCAGTGCCGCAGCCGGGGCGCGTGTCGGGAAACTCCGTGCCCAACCCGGTCATCCCGTCGTCACGCTGTGGGGCGACGACACGTCGTACCGCGTGCTGCCTCCGGCACTCTTGAGGAGCGCCGCCAGATCCGCCGCCTTCAGCGCGGAGTCCTCCGCGCTCCCCCAGACGACGGTCGCGCGGTTGCCGCGCAGGGTGAACGACACGTCGTCCTTCGTCTTCGCGGTGATGGTGTCCACCTGGCCCAGCAAGGACGCAGGAAGCGCCGAGAGCACGCTCGCCGCGGCGGCGAAGCCGGAATCCGCGTTCGTCTCCTCCGAGGCGCCGCTGGCGGCGATCAGCGGGAAGCCGGCCGGCCGGGTCGCGCTCGAGGAGATCGGCACCTTGGCGGCGTCCACCAGCGTGAACGCCGCGCCCTGGCGGATCACGCCGATCGGCTGTCGCTCCACGATGCGCACCACCAGCGTGTCCGGCGGGTGGCTCTCCAGCGTGTAGCTGCGGATGAGCGGGAACGCCGCGAGGTCCGCCGAGATCGCGGCCTGGTCCAGCAGCGGGAGCGGCGTGCCGACCTGGTCGTCGAGCTTCGTCGCGATCGTCTTCGGGTCCAGCCGCGAGGCGCCGACGACCTGGACGTGCCGGAGCGCCAGCAGTGGGGAGAAGGCGACGGCGACCACGCCGAGGACGAGCAGCACGACGACACCGGCCGCGCCGATCCACGCCAGCCTGCGCCGGCGCGAGCGCTTCGTGAACCGCCTGACCTCGCCGCGCTCGACCCGCTTGCGCTCCTTGCGCGCCTCGCGGAGAGCCTTCGTGATCTCCCGGTTCGACGGCAGCGACGCGTACGGAGAGTCCTCCTGCCGGCGCACGAGCGGGATGGGCTCCGTCATCGTCGAGACGGCGCGCGGCGTCTCCTCGCGGGGGGCGTCCTCGCGCGGGGCGTCGCTCCGCCGATCCCGCGCCCGCTCGCGCTGCCGCCCGGAGGACGGACCGGACGGCGCGGACTCCCGCGGAGCCGCGGGCGTCGCGGGCGGCTCCGCCGGGGCTGACGACCGGTCGAAACCCTGGGGACGCTTCACCGGCTACCCACGGGTGCGCCGCAGCGAGTCCAGCAGTTGCGGGACGATGCGGTACACGTCCCCGCAGCCGAGCGTGATCACGAAGTCGCCCTCCCTGGCGATCTGCGCGGTGTGGTCCGCCGCCTGCTGCCAGTCGGCGATGAACGCGACGTGCTCGGGATGCGCGAAGCGGTCGGCGACCAGGGCGCCGGTGACCCCGGGCTCGGGATCCTCCCGGGCGCCGTACACGTCGAGCACGACCGTCTCGTCCGCGTAGGTCTCCAGCGTCTCCGCGAACTCCTTCGCGAACAGTCGCGTGCGGCTGTACAGGTGCGGCTGGTGGACAGCGATGATGCGTCCGTCGCCGACGACCGTGCGCGCGGCGGACAGCGCCGCCGCGACCTCGGTCGGGTGGTGCGCGTAGTCGTCGTAGACGCTCACGCCGCCCACGGTGCCGTGCAGCTCGAAGCGGCGCTCGGTGCCGCCGAACTCGGCGATCGCCTGCAGCGCCGCGGCCGGGTCGAAGCCGAGCCCGGTGAGCACGGCGAACGCGCCGGCGGCGTTGATGGCATTGTGGCGGCCGGGCACCCGCAGCTGCGCGGAGTACTCGGCGCCGGCGAAGCTCACCGAGAAGGCGACCGGGCCGTCCGTGACGATGGAGTGCACGCGCACGTCCGCGCCCTCCGCCTCGCCGAAGGTCACGATGCGCTTGTCCGGCGCGGCCTCTCGCAGCCGGTTCGTGACGTGCACAGCGCCCGGGTCGTCGGAGGAGACGACCACGAACTCGTCGGCGTCCCTCGCGAACGTCACGAAGGCGTCCTCGAACGCCTCCAGCGAGCCGTAGTGGTCGAGGTGGTCCGGGTCCACGTTGGTGATCAGGGCGACCGCCGTGTCGTAGAGCAGGAACGAGCCGTCCGACTCGTCCGCCTCGACGACGAACAGCTCCCCCGAGCCCGTCTGCGAGCTCTTGCCGAGGGAGGCGATCACGCCGCCGTTGACGAAGCTCGGGTCCTCGCCGAGGCCGAGCAGACCGGTGATGATCATGCCGGTCGAGGTGGTCTTGCCGTGCGCGCCGGCGACGGCGACCAGGCGCTTGCGGTTGATGAGCCAGGCGAGCGCCTGCGAGCGGTGCAGGACCGGGAGGCCCTTCTGCAGCGCGAGCTGGTACTCCGGGTTGTCCTGCCAGAGCGCGCCGGTGACGACGAGGGTGTCGGCGTCGCCGACGTTCGCCGCGTCGTGGCCGATCGCGATCGTCGCGCCGAGGGCGCGCAGCGCGTCGATGTTGGCCGAGTGCCGCACATCCGAGCCGGTCACCGTGTATCCCGACTCGAGAAACAGCCGCGCGATCCCGCTCATGCCCGAGCCGCCGATCCCGACGAAGTGCAGTGCACCCAGTTCGTCGGGGATGCTGATGGACAGGTCGGGTTTGATCGTCACGTTGCTGCTTTCGTCTTCGGCGATGGTGCTGGCGGTACGGCGTTAAGTATGACGCTACGCCGGTGAGAGTCCGCTCCGGATGAGCGACACCATCCGGTCGGATCCGTCGCGGACGCCCGCCCCGGCGGCACGCGCGGACATGTCGGCCACCCGCCCGCGATCGGCGAGCAGCGGGAGCAGCCGGGCATCCACCCACGAGGGCAGGAACGCGGCGTCGTCCACGAGGATGCCGCCGCCCGCGCCGACGACGCCGGCCGCGTTGTAGCGCTGCTCGCCGTTGCCGATCGGGAACGGCACGTACACCGCGGGGATTCCGAGGGCGGCGAACTCGCACACCGTGGCGGCGCCCGCGCGCGCGACCGCGAAGTCGGTGAGCGCGAAGGCGAGGTCCATCCGGTCGCAGTAGTCGAGCAGGCGGTAGTGCTCGATGCCGGGGTCGGTCAGCTCGCCGCGTCCGCCCTGGATGTGCAGCACCTGCCAGCCGGCGGCGGTCAGCTCCCTCGCGCGCTCGGCGATCGTCGTGTTCAGCCGGCGCGCGCCAAGCGAGCCGCCGGTGACCAGGAGCGTCGGTCGGTCGGCGGAGAGGCCGAACTCGGCGAGGGCGGCGTCGCGCGAGGCCGCCCTGTCGAGCTCCTCGATCTCGATGCGCAGCGGCATCCCGACGAAGCGGGCGTGCGGGAGGGAGGTGCCCTCGAACGCGACGCCGACGAACGGGGTGTAGCGGGCGCCGAGGCGGTTCGCGAGACCGGGGCGGGCGTTGGCCTCGTGCAGCACGAGCGGGACGCCGGCCTTGCGCGCCGCGGAGTAGGCGGGCGCGGCCGCGTAGCCGCCGAAGCCGACGACCGCGTCGACGCCGCGCTCGCGGATCAGCGCGCCGACCGTGCGGATCGCCCGGCGGTACTCCCCGGGAAAGCGCAGCGCTGCCGCGTTCGGACGGCGCGGGAACGGCAGCTTCGGGATCGTCGCCAGCTCGTAGCCGCGCGCGGGCACCAGCCGCGCCTCCAGCCCCTCCTTGGTGCCGAGGACGATGACCTCGGCGGACGGGTCGTCACGGCGCAGCCGGTCGGCGACGGCGAGCAGGGGGTTCACGTGGCCGGCGGTTCCGCCGCCGGCCAGGAGGTAGCGGGTCACGCGTCGAGCCCCTTGGCGCGACGCGCGTCCTTGGCGTTCTGCCGGGCGAAGGAGAGGACGATGCCGATTGCGATCATGGAGAAGATCATCGCAGTACCTCCCGCAGAGATCAGTGGGAGCGGGACGCCGAGCACCGGTATCACCCCGAGCACGACCGCGATGTTCACGAAGGCCTGACCGATCAGCCACACCATGATGGCGGCCGTCGTGATCCGCGGGAACGGGTCCGTGGAGGCGTGGATGATGCGCAGGAACACGATCGCGAGCATCACGAAGAGCAGCAGCACGACGACCGCACCGATCAGCCCCAGCTCCTCGCCGATGATCGCGAAGATGAAGTCGGTGTCCGCGGCGGGCAGCCACGACCACTTGGAGTGCGAGTTGCCGAGCCCGACCCCGAAGACGCCGCCCGAGGCGAGGGCGTAGTAGCCGTTGTCGATCTGCCAGGTCACGTCCGGGTTCACGGCGCTGGAGCCGCCGAACATCGCGGCGATGCGGCCGAGCCGGCTCTGGCTGGAGATCGCGACGAAGAACGCGAGGACCGCGACGCCCGCCACCCCCGTCAGCAGGTAGCGGAGCTTGACGCCGGCGAAGTAGAGCGCGCCGAGCACGAGCGCGGCCATGATCATGGTCGTGCCCAGGTCGCCGCCGAGCACGACGACGCCGATCGCGATGCCGGCGACGGGCACGACCGGCACCGCGACGTGCCTCCAGTCGCCGAGCATGTCCTTCTTGCGGGCGAGCACGACGCCGAGCCAGATCACCAGGCCGAGCTTGATCGCCTCCGACGGCTGGAGCGTCAGCGAGCCGATCTTCAGCCAGTTGCGGTTGCCGCCGATCTCCATGCCGAGCGGGGTCAGCAGCACGAGCACCTGCAGGAAGCAGGCCCCGGCCAGTAGGAACCAGATCGACTTCTTCCAGAACCGCAGCGGGAACCGCGACACGAGCAGCATCAGCGGGACGCCGATGACGGCGAACACGCCCTGCTGCCAGAACCGGGCGAAGAAGTTGTCGCTGTCGTTGTGCGACTCCACCGACGAGGAGGAGAGCACCATGACCAGGCCGAAGACGACGAGGAACAGCGTGATGCCGAGCAGGAGGAAGTAGTCGGCCGACTCGCTCGCGACGGCCTTGCCGAGCGAGATGCGGGCGGTGAGCCCGGACAGCCGTGACGAGTGCTCAGTCGGAGCCTGGACGCGAGGCGGACTGGTCGTCATCCGCCTCACCTCCCAAAAACTCGTTGACGGCCTCCTGGAACAGGCGGCCCCGCTCCGCATAGTCGGCGAACTGGTCCATCGACGCCGCCGCGGGCGCCAGCAGGACGGTGTCTCCCTCGCGGGCGATACCGCTGGCCAGTCTGACCGCCGTCGGCATGACCCCTTCAGTCTCGTCGGCCTCCGCCTCCACCACCGGAAGCCCCGGGGCGTGTCGCTCGAATGCGGCGCGGAGCGCGGCGCGGTCGACGCCGATCAGCACGGCGCCGCGCAGCCGGGAGACGTGCGAGCGCACGAGCTCGTCGATGTCCACACCCTTGAGCAGGCCACCGACCACCCAGACGACCGACGGGTACGCCTTCAGCGAGGCGTCGGCCGCGTGCGGGTTCGTCGCCTTGGAGTCGTCCACCCAGCTGATGCCCGCCTCCACCCGGACCAGCTCGATCCGGTGGGCGTCGAGCCGGAAGGCCGTGAGGACGTCACGGATCACCTGCGGGGGGACGCCGTAGGAGCGCGCGAGGGCGCTGGCGGCGAGAATGTTCGCCACCACGTGCGGCGCCGCGAGGCCGGCCTCGCGCAGCTCGTCGAGGGTCGTGAGCTCGATGGCGCTGTGCATCCTGTCGTCGAGGAACGCGCGGTCGCAGAGGATGCCGTCGACGATCCCGAAGTCGCTCGGGCCGGGCACGTCCAGGCCGAAGCCGATCGCGCGCGCGCCGTCGATGACGTCGGCCTGCTCGACCATCCGCAGCGTGTTCGCGTCGGCGCGGTTGTAGACGCAGGCGACCTCGGTGTTCTGGTAGACCTTGGCCTTCGCGGCGATGTACGCCTCCAGCGACCCGTGCCAGTCGAGGTGGTCGTCGGCGATGTTGAGGCAGGCGGCCGAGTACGGCTGCAGCTCCCCTCCGGCGTTCCGGTTCACCCAGTGCAGCTGGTAGCTGGAGAGCTCGACCACGAGGACGTCGAAGCCCTGCGGGTCGCGGATCGCGTCGAGCACCGGCACCCCGATGTTGCCGCACGGCGCGACCCGGGAGCCGCCGGCGAGCAGCATCGTCGCGGTCAGCTGCACGGTCGTCGTCTTGCCGTTGGTGCCCGTGACGCAGATCCAGTCGGCCGGGTCGCCGACCTTGTCGCGCAGCCGCCACGCCAGCTCGATGTCGCCCCAGACCTGGATGCCGCGCTCGGCGGCCCAGAGCAGCAGCGGGTGATCCCAGTGGAAGCCGGGTGAGACGACGATCAGCTCGGGGTCGAACTCGACAAGCCGCTCGGGTGCGGCGCTCAGGTCCGGCTCCTCGAGCAGCTCCGCGCCGATCACCTCGAGCAGCATCGCACGCTCCTCGTCCGCCTTCGAAGCGACGACGAGGACCTCCGCGCCCAGCTCGGCGAGGGTGTCCGCCACCGAGAAGCCGGTGACGCCGAGGCCGTAGACCGCGACCCGGAGGCCGGACCAGTCGTGGTGCCAGCTGGTGAGCGCGGCCAGGCGCTCCTGCAGGGCGGTCACGTCGCGAGCCATTCGAGGTAGAAGGTGCCGACACCGGCGGCGACGAGCAGGCCGCCGACGATCCAGAACCGCACGACGACGGTCACCTCCGCCCATCCCTTCAACTCGAAGTGATGGTGGATCGGACTCATCAGGAAGATGCGTCTGCCGTGGGTCAGCTTGAAGTACGCCCGCTGGACGATGACCGAGCCGGCCTCGATGACGAAGAGGCCGCCGATCAGCACCAGCAGCAGCTCGGTGTGGCTGAGGATGGCGAGGGCGGCGACAGCGCCGCCGAGGGCGAGCGAGCCGGTGTCGCCGAGGAAGATCTGCGCGGGCGAGGTGTTCCACCAGAGGAAGCCGACCACGGCTCCGACGATCGCGGTGGCCACGATCGCCAGGTCGAACGGGTCGCGCACCTCGTAGCACTTCGGGATGTTCTCCGGATTGAGGTTCGGGCTCGCGCACGACTGGATCGACTGCCAGAAGCCGATGATGATGTACGCGCCGATGGCGAGGATGCTGGCGCCGGAGGCGAGGCCGTCCAGGCCGTCCGTCACGTTCACGCCGTTGGAGGTGGCGGCGACGATGAAGTTGATCCAGATCAGGTAGAGCCCGTAGCCGACGATGACGCCGATCGCGCCGAACCGCGTGATCGCGCCGAAGTCGAGCCCGGAGAGATCCCGGATGAACGACACGCTCATCGTGGCGGGCGTCTCCCCCCGGCCGTTCGGGAACATGATCGCCAGCAACGCCCAGACCGTCGCGACGACGACCTGACCGCCGACCTTCGCCCATCCCGTCAGGCCGAGACTGCGCTCGCGCCGGGTCTTCAGGAAGTCGTCGATGAAGCCGACGACGCCGAGCCCGACCATGAGGAACAGCACGAGGAGCGCCGACACGCTCGTCTCGTCCCCGGTCAGCAGCAGCGCGACGAAGTAGCCGAACAGCGTGCCGAGGATGACGACGATGCCGCCCATGGTCGCCGTCCCGCGCTTGGCGTGGTGGCTCTGCGGGCCGTCGTCGCGGATGAACTGGCCCCACTGCAGGCGGTGGAACAGCCGGATGAACAGCGGCGTCAGGAAGAGCGAGAACGCCATCGACAGCGCACCGGAGGTCAGCAGGGCTCTCACGAGAACAATTCTCCCAGTCGGTCGCCGAGGAAGCGCAGCCCCGCGGAGTTCGAGGACTTCACCAGCACGGTGTCACCGGAGCGCAGGGCGCCCTTCAGGTGGTCGTACGCGGCGTCCTGCGTGTCGAAGTAGAGGGACTCGCCGTCCCACGACCCCTCGTTGATCGCGGAGATGTGCATCCGCCGGGCCGAGGGGCCGACGACGATCAGCTGGTCGATCCCGAGCCGCACGGCGAGCAGGCCGATGCGGTCGTGCTCCTCCCCGGAGAACTCGCCCAGCTCGCTCATCTCGCCGAGGACGGCGATCGTGCGCTCGTCCGGGCTCGTGATCTGCGCGAGCGTCTTGATGGCGGCGGCCATCGAGTCCGGGCTCGCGTTGTACGCGTCGTTGATGATGGTGACGCCGCCGGCGCCGCCCATCACCTCCATCCGCCAGCGCTCGGCGCGCTGGACGCGCTGCAGGCCGTCGACGATGAGGTCGATGCCGACATCGAGCGTGTGCGCTGCCGCCGCGGCGGCAAGCGCGTTCATCACGTGGTGCTCGCCGAGCACCCCGAAACGCACGGGACGGGACTGCCCGTCCGGCAGGTGCAGGGTGAAGGACGTGCCGCGGGAACCCGAGACGATGTCCGTGGCGCGCACGGCGGCGCGCTCGTCGAGGCCGAACCAGAGCACCCGGGCGACCGTCTTGTCCTGCATCGACGCGACGCGCGGGTCGTCGATGTTCAGAATGGCGACGTCCGACTCCAGCAGGTCGCTGACCATCTCGGTCTTCGCGGCCAGGGTCTTCTCGATGCCGCCGAACTCGCCGGCATGGGCGAGTCCGACCTTGAGCACGATGCCGATGTCGGGGCGCGCCATGCGCACCAGCCTGGCGATCTCGCCGATGCCGCTCGCGCCCATCTCGGCGACGAGGAACTGCGTCTCCTCGGTCACCTCGATCATCGTGACCGGGGCGCCCACCTCGTTGTTGAACGAGGCGCGCGGCGCGATGGTCGGGCCGACCGGCTCGAGGATCTCGCGCAGGAGGTTCTTGGTCGTCGTCTTGCCGTTCGAGCCGGTGACACCCACGATCTTCAGGTTCCCGAGCGCGCGGACGCGGGCGATGACCTCGGTGGCGAGGTCGCCGAGCGCCACGACGGTGTCCTCGACGAGGAGCTGCGGGACCGCGAGGTCGAGCGCGTGGTCGACCACGATCAGCGCGGCGCCCGCCTCGGCGGCCTGCGGCGCGAACAGGTGGCCGTCGGTGACCTCGCCCGGCTTGGCGAAGAAGACGGTGCCGGGGACGACCTCACGGGAGTCGGTGGTGGAGAGCCCGGTGATGGCGGTCTCCGGCGTCGCGCCGGTTCCGTCGAGCAAGAGGGTGCCGCGGGTCGCCGCGGCGATCTCGGCGAGGGTGAGGGCGATCATCTAGAGCCAGCCTGCCTCTCGCAGCGCGAGCCGCGCGTCGTCGCGGGCGGAGTACGGGATGCGCTCCCCCGCGACCTCCTGATAGTCCTCGTGCCCCGGGCCGGCGTAGAGCACGACGTCGCCGTCGCCCGCGAGCGAGAGCGCCGTGCGGAAGGCGGCACGCGGGTCCGGCACCTCGTACAGCTCCAGGTCGGGGACGGCGGCGCGCGCGCCGTCGAGCAGCGCGGCGCGGATGGCCGCCGGGTCCTCCCAGCGCGGGTGGAAGTCGGTGATGACGACCGCGTCCGATCCCCGCGCGGCGATCGCGCCCATGTCGGCGCGCTTCGTGGTGTCACGGTCGCCGTCGGCGCCGAACACCATGACGATGCGTCCCTCGGTGACCTTGCGGAGCGCGTTCAGCGTGGAGAGGAACGCGTCCGGGGTGTGGCCGTAGTCGATGAAGACGACGGGGCCGCGGTCCCCGGAGAGCCGCTCGGTGCGGCCGGGCACGTACGCGTCGATGCCGCCATCGCGCTCCAGTGCCGCGCCGATCGCCTCCAGGTCGTAGCCGGACTCCACCAGCATCACGATCGCGAGCGCCGCGTTGGCCGCGTTGTACGCGCCGAGCAGCGGCACGCTCGTGCGCAGGACGCGCCCCTCCGGGCCCTCCAGCGTGAACGCGGTGTGCGTCAGCGCCTCCTCGTCGACGGTGAGCCGCCACTCGGCGTCGGAGCCGGGCGACGAGGACAGCGTGGTGACCGGGATGCGGGACTGCTCGACGAGCGCCCGGCCCCAGTCGGAGTCGACCGTGACGACACCGCGGCGGGCGCGGTCCGGCTGGAACAGCTCGAGCTTCGCCTCGAAGTAGTCGTCCATCGCCGCGTAGTCGTCGAGGTGGTCGTGGCTGAGATTCGTGAAGCCGACGACGTCGAACTCGATGCCGTCGACGCGGTGGCGGCTGAGCGCCTGCGCGGAGACCTCGATGGCGACCGCGCGGACGCCCTCCTCGCGCATCCGGGCGAGCAGCGCGTGCAGCTCGGTCGCCTCGGGCGTGGTGAGCTTGCTGGTGATCGCCTGCTCGCCGATGCGGCGCTCCGCGGTGGAGGTGAGGCCGGCCACGACGCCGAGCTGGCCGAGGATCGCGTACAGCAGGTACACGACGCTGGTCTTGCCGTTGGTGCCGGTGACCCCGAACAGGGTCGCGGAGTTCTCGTCGGTGCGGTAGATCCAGGCGGCGACGGCGCCGAGCGCGGCGCGCGGGTCGGGCGTGACGATGATCGGCAGGCCGGACTCGGCGGCGATCTCCGCGCCCTCCTCGTCGGTCAGGATGGCGACAGCGCCCGCCTCGGCGGCGGCGGCCGCGTAGGTCGCTCCGTGCGCGTTGCGTCCGGGGACCCCGACGTAGAGGTCGCCCGGCTCGACGGCGGAGCTGGCAAGGGCCGCACCGGTGACCTCGACGGCGTCGAGGTCGCCCCGGCAGTCCAGCCCGAACTCCGCTACCAGCTGGGCGAGCGGGCGGGCGACGGGATGCTCGGGGCGCAGGGATGAGGGCGCCGGTCCTGTCACGGGGCTCACTTTCAGTAGACGGTGTTTCTAGTAGTAGGGCGGATAGTCCGCCGGGCTCGACGTGGAGGGCTTCACCCGGTAGGTCTTCAGCACCTGACTCATGATCGTGTGGAACAGCGGAGCGGCGGCTGCCGACGAAGTAATGGTAGTCGGGAAGCCGAGGTTGACCGAAACGACGTACTGTGGATCGTCCACCGGAGCGACGCCCATGACCGACACGTAGTAGGACGGCAGGTAGCCGCCGTGGCCGTCCGCCTGCTGGGCCGTACCGGTCTTCGCGGCGACCCGGTAGCCCGGGATCTGGAGCTGCTTGGCGAGCTCGCCCTTGGTGGTCACCGACTCCATCATCCCGAGTGTCGTCGCCGCCGCCTGGGGCGAGACGACCTTCACCGGTGTGGTCTTCGGGACGTCCGTCAGCGTGCCGTCCGCCTGCTCGCAGCCCTCGACCATCGTGAGCGGGATGCGGGTGCCGCCGTTGGCGAGCGCCTGGTAGGCACCGACCATCTGCAGCTGGGTCGCCGAGACGCCCTGGCCGAACATGGTGGCGTACTTGGTCTGGTCGTCCCAGTCCTTGACCGGGTTCAGCTGTCCGGAGGACTCCCCGGGGTACGGCAGGCCGGTGTCGTCGCCGATCCCGAACTTCTTCATGTAGTCGTAGCGGGTCTGGTCGGTGAGCCGCTTGCCGAGCTGGGACATGCCGGTGTTGGACGACATCATCAGCACGCCGGTGAGCGTGAGCTGCAGCGGGTCGTGGTATCCGGAGTCGTGCAGGTCGGCGCCGTTGCCCGACTGCCACGAGTACGGGGCGAGCACCTGGGTCTCCGGACCGGCCTTGCCCTGGTCCACCAGCATCGCCGCCGTGAGCGCCTTGAAGGTCGATCCCGGCTCGCGCGGGTCGGTCAGGGACTGCAGCCGCCAGTACGAGGGGTCGGTCGCGTCGATGTTGTTCGGGTCGAGCGAGGGCCACTGCGCGATCGCCTTGATCTTGCCGGTCTTCGCCTCCGCCACGGTCACGAAGCCGAACTTCGAACCGGTGGCCGCCACCTGCTGCGCGAGGGTCTGCTCGGCGAACCACTGCATGTCGCTGTCGACGGTGAGCTTGACGGTCCCGCCGTCCTTCGCCTTCTTCTGGACGACGGTGCTCCCGGGGATGGCGACGCCGTCCGCGCCCCGCTGATAGGTCTCCTCGCCGTTCTGGCCGGCGAGGCAGCTGTTCTCGCTCTGCTCGAGCCCGCCGTTGCCCGCCTGCGAGACGTAGCCGAGCAGGTTCCCCGCGACGGCGCCGTTCGGGTAGCTGCGCGACTGCGTCTTGTCGAACGTCAGCCAGCCGTACGGGAGCTTGTCGAGCTTGTCGAACATGCTCACATCCATGCCCGACTTGATGAGGACGTACTGCGACTCCGGGTCCGCCTTGAGTGCGTCGTCGAAGAGCTTGAGCACCGCGTCGCCGCCCTGCCCGGTGATCGCGCCGATCTTCTTCGCGGCCTCGACCATCTTGGCGCGTCCCGACGCGCCCTTGCCCACCGCATCCCGCGGCGACGCCTGGGCGCTGTAGGTGTAGACCGTGGTCGCGAGCACCGTGCCGTCCGCAGCGACGATGTCTCCGCGGTTGCCGTACAGCGTCGTCGACGCCTCCTTGGTGTTGATCGACTTCCGCTGCAGCGCGTCGGCGTTCACGACCTGGATGTCCACCAGCTTGACGCCGAGGATGCAGACCGTCGCGGCGACAGCGGCGACCGTCAGCGCGGTGCGCCGCCGGAGCATCTTCTTGGTGACCATGCGCGCGCCCGTCCCGTCAGTGCGTCACCGGTGTCGGCAACGCTCCCTGCAACGGTACGGACGGCTTCTGCTGCGTCCCGGACGCCGCACCCGCGCTTGCGGAATTCCCAGCTTGGCCCGCCGCCTTGTGAGCGTCGGCCGCCTTCTGGCCGCCGGTCGCGGCTGCACCGGCCTTTGTCACGAGCGGCACCCCGGCGAGCTGCGAATTCGGGACGAGGTTGCCCTGCCCGCCCGTCACCGTCCCGGCCGCGCCGCTCGCCGCGATCGGCGCGCCGAGCACGGCGCCGTCGGAGAGCCGCAGATACGCGGGGTTGCTGTTGCTGACCATCCCGAGCGCGTTCGCGTTCGCGGCGAGGTTCTGCGGGGACGTCAGCCGGTTCAGGTCTTCGGAGGCCGCCTGGTACGAGCGCTGCAGCTCCGTCTGCTTGGACTGCAGCGAGCTCAGCTGGTACGCGCCCTGGGAGACCGCGATGCTCAGCAGCAGCTGCGCCACGACGATCACCAACAGGGCGGAGATCGCGACGACCGCGTAGAGGGTGCGGGGGCGCGCGCGGCGCTGACTGCGTGTGGAGACGACCTCGAGGTGGGTGGGGCGCGCCCGCTGCCGATCGGTCTCGATCGGCTCCGGGGCCAGGACGGCGGCGGTCGCCGCGCCTCCCGTCGAAGGGGCCCAGTGGATGGCCGGCCGCCTGCGTGCGGCGGCGCCTGCCAGGTTCGTGCTCACGAGTCCCTCCTCACTCGTTCGGCCGCGCGCAGGCGCACCGGGGTGGCCCTCGGGTTGGCGGCCTTCTCTTCCTCGTCCGCGAGTTCGGCCCCGCGGATGAGCAGCTTCAGTTCCGGTCGGTGCTCCGGCAGCTCAACCGGCAGACCGGCGGGCGCGCTCGAGCGGGACCGCGTCTGCAGTTCGCGCTTGACGATCCGGTCCTCCAGCGACTGGTACGCCTCGACGACGATGCGACCGCCGACGGCCAGGGCGTCGATGGCGGCCGGGATGGCGCGCTCGAGCACCGACAGCTCCTGGTTGACCTCGATGCGCAGCGCCTGGAAGACGCGCTTGGCGGGATGCCCCTGCCGCTGCACGGCGGCCGGCGTCGCCTTCTGGATGAGGTCGACCAGCTGCCCGGAGCGCACCAGGGGCGCGGTCTGTCGGCTGTCGACGATGCGCTTCGCGTAACGGGCGGCGAGCTTCTCCTCGCCGTAGTCGCGGAAGATCCGGCGGAGGTCCGCCTCGGAGTACTCGGCGAGGACGACCTCCGCGGTCAGTTCGCTCGTGCCGTCCATCCGCATGTCCAGCGGCGCGTCCTTGGAGTAGGAGAAGCCGCGCTCGACGCGGTCGAGCTGCAACGAGGAGACCCCGAGGTCGAACAGGATGCCCTGCACCGCGGGGATGCCGAGGCCGTCGAGCGCGTCGCGGATTCCGTCGTAGACGGTGTGCACGAGGTGCACCCGGTCGCCGAAGCGGGCGAGCCGCTCCCCCGCGATCGCGAGCGCCTCGGGGTCGCGGTCGAGGCCGACCAGGGTGACATCGGGGAACCGCTCGAGCACGCCGGCGGAGTGGCCGCCCATCCCGAGGGTCGCGTCCACGAAGACGGCGCCCGGCTCCTGGAGGGCGGGCGCGAGCAGTTCGATGCAGCGCTCGAGGAGCACCGGGGTGTGGATGTCGGAGTTCGGCTCGTCGCTCATGGTTTGAAGGACCCACCCCTGGTTCCGGATCCCCATCCATCCCGACCTGACACCGGGGAAGTGGTGTCAGGGCGTATGGCTGGGAGTCCGGCGCCAGGCGCTAGAACAGTCCCGGGATCACCTCCTCCTCCGTGTTCGCGAACGTCGCTTCCTGCTCCGCGAGGTAGGTCTCCCACGCCTCGGCGTCCCAGATCTCCGCGCGGCTTCCCGCTCCGATCACGACCAGGTCGCGATCGAGCCCCGCGTACGAGCGCAGCGTGGTCGGGATGGTCACCCGGTTCTGCTTGTCCGGGACCTCCGCGCTCGCTCCCGAGAGGAACACGCGCAGGTAGTCGCGGGCCTGCTTGCTCGTCACCGGCGCCTGCCGGATCTTCTCGTGGAGCGATTCGAACTCGCGCTGCGAGAAGACGTAGACGCAGTGCTCCTGGCCGCGGGTGAGGACGAGGCCGGACGCGAGTTCATCCCGGAATTTGGCCGGCAGGATGATGCGCCCCTTCTCGTCCAGTTTCGGGGCATAGGTACCGAGGAACATCGGATCCCACCCCCATCTCCCGGCCACGGTCGCGGTGCTGGCTCCACTTTACTCCACTTCCATCCACAAAATCAGCAACTGCGCCCAAATCGCCTCGAAGTGGGGTCAATTCACCCCGTGAACACGCGGAAATCTGGCGTGGAGGGAAGTGGAGGGAAATCGGGCGAAGTGGAGCGCGCAGGGACACAAAAAAGGGCCGATCGAATCGATCGGCCCTGCGTTCTGCGGGTGGGGAGGAGAGTGGAGGGCTAGCCCTGACCGTCCTGCCTCTTGTCCCAGCGGTCGTTCATCCTGTCCATGAAGCCGGGCTGGGTGCGGGACGACCCGCCCGCGCCCTTGGCGGCGGGCGCGTCCGGGTCGACGGCGACCCTCTTGCCCGGGGCGATGGCCAGCAGCACGCCGGCGAACATCACGACGAAGCCCAGGATGCCGACGATCGGCAGCTGGAAGAAGACACCGACGATGAGCACCGCGACGCCGACGACGGCGATCAGCACGCCGAGCACGATGGAGCGGTACGCGGGGCGCGCCCGCTTGCCTCCCACCTTGGCGACGAAGTCTGCATCGTTCTGATAGAGACTGCGTTCCATCTCTTCGAGGAGGCGCTGCTCGTGTTCCGAAAGCGGCATCCGGATCCCCCTCTTTCCTGCGGGTTCTTGGCGTTGTGTGGCCGATTGTAGCCGCACGCCCTTGACTAGGCTAGGCGTGTGTCAGAAAGCATCCGATTCGTCGACCTCATCCAGTCCAGAATCGATGGATTCCTCGATGCACGTGCATCCATTCTCGTCTCCATCGCCGATGAACTCGCGCCGATCGCGGCGTTTTCGAGGGATTTTCTCAGCGGAGGCAAGCGGTTCCGTGCCCTGTTCTGCTTCTGGGGCTGGCAGGCGGTCCGCAGTGCGGGCGACGACGCCGCCGACGGACCCGTCACGGCGGGCGGCCCGCTGGATGCGGTGGTCTCCGTGGCCAGCGCCCTCGAGCTCTTCCACGCCGCCGCACTCGTGCACGACGACCTCATCGACAACTCCGACACCCGGCGCGGGGCGCCCTCCGCGCACCGGCGCTTCGAGCGCCTCCACGACGAGCAGGGCTGGCAGGGTTCCGGCGCGAGTTTCGGCACCGGCTCCGCGACCCTCCTCGGGGACTTCCTGCTCATCCTGAGCGACGAGCTCTTCGACGAGGGCCTCACCCAGACCGTGAGCCCGGCCGCCCGCCGCGCCGCACGCGCGGAGTTCAACCGGATGCGCCTGGACGTCACCGCCGGCCAGTACCTCGACATCTTCGAGGAGATCGGCTGGCAGGGCCGCCCGGACGCCGACCAGCTCGCGCGCGCCGAGCGCGTGATCGTCTACAAGTCGGCCAAGTACTCCATCGAATCCCCGCTGCTGATCGGCGCCAGCCTCGCCGGCGCCACCGTCGGCCAGCTCGACGCCTTGCGGGGCTTCGGCCTGCCCCTCGGCATCGCCTACCAGCTGCGGGACGACCTGCTCGGGGTGTTCGGCGACGCTGAGGTCACCGGCAAGCCGAGCGGAGACGACCTGCGCGAGGGCAAGCGAACGGTCCTCATCGCCCTCACCAGGGAGGCGGTGCCGGCGGGCGCGCGGGCGACGCTCGACGAACTGCTCGGCGACCCGGAACTGACGGCGCAGCAGATCCAGACGCTGCAGATGACCATCCGCGAGTCGGGAGCCGTGGACAAGGTCGAGCGGATGATCGCCGACAACGTCGAGCGGGCCATCGCGGCGCTGGACGCCGCGCCGATCGGCGAGAGCGCGAAGGCTCAGCTGCGCGACCTGGCCGTCACGGTCACGCGCCGGAGCGCCTGACCCGCGGCGCAGCGACCGGGGCGGGTGCCTGCGAATCTCAGGCCAGCGCCTGGGCGACTCGGCGCACCTCGGCCTTCCGGCCGGCGCGCAGAGCGTCGATCGGAGTGGCGCCCAGGCTCTCCTCCTCGGTGAGCATCCAGTCCACTGCCTCTTCGTCGTCGAAGCCGGCGTCCGCCAGGACGATCAGCGTGCCGTGCAGCTCGCCGAGCGGCTCCCCGTCGCGCAGGAACGCAGCGGGGACTTTGAGAACGCCGTCGACACGCTTGGCGCCGAGGTGCTTGTCCTCGATCAGACGGCGGACGCGGCTGACGCCGAGTCCGAGCTGGTCGACGAGGTCGGGAATGGTCAGCCACTCGGTGGCCAGGACGTGCTCACTCACAGCATCAAGGGTGCCACGACCACGGCGCCAGCACGAGCGAGGGCGATTGTTACAGTCATGTAAACTCGTTTCACATCTGTCACACTGGTTGACTCTTCTCTCATCCTGTGTCAGCGTGGTCAACGGCTTTGTCACTCAACTGGGGGTCAGAATGGCTCTGATCGAGAGCGCAGCAGGCAGCGCGGACGACCGCGCCAGGAAGCGGCGGGTCGGCATCCTCGGCACCGTCCCGATCGCGGTCGCGGGTTCGATCGCCGTGACGCTCGGCCTCGTCTCCCCCGCGCAGGCAGCGGCACCGGCCGACGCCGAGCGCGCGAAGGAGAAGCCGCAGCAGCCGACCGGGCCCCAGGACACGATCACCTCCAGCATCCCGACCGGCCGGCAGACGTCGGAGGCGCAGACCTCCGTCGCCGCGGCACCGTCGACCTACACCGTGCGTACGGGCGACACCGTCTCGGCGATCGCGGCGCGCTTCGGGCTGTCGACCGCCAGCGTGCTCGCCCGGAACGGGCTCAGCTGGAAGAGCCTCATCTTCCCCGGCCAGGTGCTCGCACTCGGAGGCGGCTCGGCCGCGCACGCGGCTCCGCGCACGCCCACCGCGCCCGCTCCCGCCGTGGGAACGAAGTACAAGGTCGTCTCCGGCGACACGATCTCCGGCATCGCCGCGCGGTTCGGCGTGTCGACGAAGTCCGTGCTCAGCGCGAACGGCCTCAGCTCGTCCAGCCTGATCTTCCCCGGCCAGCTCGTCACCATCCCCGGGATGGTGACCGCGGCCGTCAGCACGCCGATCGCACCGCACGCGTCCGTCTCCGCCCCCGGTCCCTCGCTCACCGTGCAGCCGGGCAGGGTCGTCGCGCTCACCGACGAGATGCGGGCGAACGCCGCACTCATCGTGCGCGTCGGCCGCGAGCAGGGGGTGCCCGATCAGGGCATCGTCGTCGCCCTCGCGGCCGCGGCCCAGGAGTCGGGGCTGCGGAACGTCCGCTACGGCGACCGCGACTCCCTCGGCCTCTTCCAGCAGCGCCCGAGCACCGGTTGGGGCACAGCGGCCCAGGTGCTCGACCCCGTCCGCGCCACCAAGGCCTTCTACGGCGGGGCCGGCAACCCCAACAAGGGCCGCACCCGCGGGCTGCTCGACATCCCGGGGTGGACGCGGATGAGCGTCACCCAGGCCGCCCAGGCCGTCCAGATCTCCGCATTCCCCGGCGCGTATGCCAAGTGGGAGTCCTCGGCGCGCGCGTGGCTCGCGCAGCTCGGCTGAGCCGGCGACCCGTCCGTGACCGCGCAAAGGTCACAGCCCGGTCACGGCGACGCTCCACACCGGTGTTTTGCAGGGTTCCCGCACCTGCCGTTCCCTAGACTCGATCCGTGACCACGAGCCAGACCGACCCCATGATCGGCCGTCTCATCGACGGCCGCTATCAGGTGCGCTCGCGGATCGCCCGAGGCGGCATGGCCACCGTCTACCTCGCCACCGATCTGCGCCTGGAGCGCCGGGTCGCGATCAAGATCATGCACGGCCACCTCGCCGACGACAACACCTTCAAGAGCCGCTTCGTGCAGGAGGCCCGTTCGGCCGCCCGGCTCGCGCATCCCAACGTCGTCAACGTCTTCGACCAGGGCCAGGACTCCGACATGGCGTATCTCGTCATGGAGTACCTGCCCGGCATCACCCTGCGCGATCTGCTGAAGGACTACGGCAAGCTCACGCCGGAGCAGACCATCGACATCATGGAGGCGGTGCTGAGCGGCCTCGCCGCCGCGCACAAGGCGGGCATCGTGCACCGCGACCTGAAGCCCGAGAACGTGCTGCTCGCCGACGACGGCCGCATCAAGATCGGCGACTTCGGTCTCGCCCGCGCCGCCAGCGCCAACACGGCGACGGGCCAGGCGCTGCTCGGCACCATCGCGTACCTCTCCCCCGAGCTGGTCACCCGCGGCATCGCGGATGCGCGCAGCGACATCTACGCGCTCGGCATCATGATGTACGAGATGCTCACCGGCGAACAGCCGTTCCAGGGCGAGCAGCCGATGCAGATCGCCTACCAGCACGCGAACGACGCCGTGCCTGCGCCGAGCTCCAAGAACCCCGCCGTCCCTCCGGAGCTCGACGAGCTCGTGCTGTGGGCGACCGAGAAGGACCCTGACCGCCGCCCGAAGGACGCGCGGGAGATGCTGGACCGGCTCATCGAGGCGGAGAAGTCCATCCGCGGCGAGGCGGTGCTGCAGCCGACCATGGTGCTGCCACCGGCGTTCGACGTCGCGGACGGCGACACGCAGATCATCAACCCGGCGATCCGCCAGCAGGTCGCCTCCAGCACGCCGACCGCCACGGACACGCTCACCGCGGCCTCCAAGCGCCGCCGGTCGAAGGGCTGGTGGCTGTTCGCGCTGGTCATCCTGCTGGCGGGCGTGGCGGCGGGCACCGGCTGGTACTTCGGCTCCGGGCCCGGATCCATGGTCACCGTGCCGAACGTCGTCTCCAAGGCGCCGTCCGCTGCGGCGGCGCAGCTGAAGGAGCTCGGCTTCCAGACCCGGCAGGCGCAGGAGTACAGCCTCACCGTGCCCACCGGGCAGGTGTCGAGCACCGACCCGAAAGCGGGGACCGCCGCGGGCAAGGGCAGCACCGTCACCCTGCGCGTCTCACAGGGGCCGAAGCCGATCACCATCGGCGCCCTCGCCGGCGCCTCGCTCGACGCCGCGCAGAACACCATCACGACGGCGGGCGCCAAGGTGGGCACCCTCGACAAGCAGTTCAACTCGGACGTCCCCGCCAACACGGTGATGTCCGCGACGCGGGCGAGCGACGGGTCCGACATCTCCAAGGGCGGCAGCTACCTCGAGGCGGCGACGGTCAACCTCGTCGTCTCCCTCGGGCCGATCCCGGACGTCGCCGGCAAGTCGGTCGACGACGCCACGGCCATCCTCCACGATGCGGGCCTCCAGGTGGCGGCCGGGCCGGAGAGCTACAGCGACACGGTCGACAAGGGCCTCGTGATCTCCGCCCAGGCCCAGCACGACATCGTGCGCCCGAACGACACGCTGCTGCTCGAGACGTCCAAGGGGCCGGAGCCGGTCGCCGTGCCCGAAGTCGTCGGACAGACCTGGGACAAGGCGAAGAAGGCGCTGCAGGACGCGGGCTTCCAGCTGAAGTACAACGCCGCCGCCGACCTGCTGCCCGGAGTGCTCGTCGTCTCCAAGGTGAGCCCGGATCAGGGCACCGAGCAGCCAAAGGGCTCCACGATCACGGTCAACTTCGCCGGCCTGTGAGCCGAGTACGAGGAACGCCCCGCCGGTCCTCCGGCGGGGCGTTCCTCGTTGCTCGTCTCGTCAGTTGTTGCCGAGCTCCTCGGCGACCAGGAAGGCCAGTTCGAGGGACTGCATGTGGTTCAGGCGCGGGTCGCACAGCGACTCGTAGCGGGTCGCCAGGGTCGCCTCGTCGATCTGCTCGGAGCCGCCCAGGCACTCGGTGACGTCGTCGCCGGTGAGCTCGACGTGGATGCCGCCCGGGTTCGTCCCGGCCGCGCGGTGCGCCTCGAAGAAGCCCTTGACCTCGTCCACGACGTCGTCGAACCGGCGCGTCTTGTAGCCGGTCGGCGTTGTCAGGCCGTTGCCGTGCATCGGGTCGGTGACCCAGAGCGGCGTGGCGTCGGAGCGCTTGATGGCCTCCAGCAGCGGCGGCAGCGCATCCCGGATCTTGCCGGCGCCCATCCGCGTGATGAACGTCAGGCGGCCGGGCTCGCGCTCCGGGTCCAGCTTGTCGATCAGGCGGAGCATGTCGACGGTCGACGTGGTCGGGCCGAGCTTGACGCCGATCGGGTTGCGGACCCGGGACAGGAAGTCGACGTGGGCGCCGTCGAGGTCGCGGGTGCGCTCTCCGATCCACACGAAGTGCGCGGAGGTGTTGTACGGCGTTCCTGTGCGCGAGTCGATGCGCGTCATCGGCCGCTCGTAGTCCATGAGCAGGCCCTCGTGGCTGGAGTAGAACTCCACCCGCTTGAGCTCGTCGAAGTCGGCGCCGGCCGCCTCCATGAACTTGATCGCCTTGTCGATGTCGCGGGCGAGGCCCTCGTAGCGCTGGTTGGCCGGGTTCGCGGCGAAGCCCCTGTTCCAGCTGTGCACCTCGCGCAGGTCGGCGAAGCCACCCTGGGTGAACGCGCGGATGAGGTTCAGCGTGGAGGCGGCCGTGTGGTAGCCCTGCACCAGCCGGCGCGGGTCGGCCCGGCGGGACTCCGGCGTGAAGTCGTAGCCGTTGACGATGTCGCCCCGGTAGGCGGGCAGCGTGACGTCGCCGCGGGTTTCGGTGTCGCTGGAGCGCGGCTTGGCGAACTGGCCCGCCATGCGCCCCATTTTGATGACGGGGACGGACGCGCCGTAGGTGAGCACCACGGCCATCTGGAGGATGGTCTTGACCCGGTTGCGGATCTGGTCGGCGGTCGCACCCGCGAACGTCTCGGCGCAGTCGCCGCCCTGCAGCAGGAACGCCTCGCCCTGGGCGGCGCGCGCCAGGCGGTTCTTCAGCTGGTCCACCTCGCCGGCGAACACCAGCGGGGGAAGCGTCGCGATCTCCGCGGACGCGGCGGCGGCGGCCTCCCGGTCCGGCCACTCCGGCTGCTGCTTGATCGGCAGCGTGCGCCAATAGTCCAGGCCCTCGATCACGGACTCGTCAGGTTTCACGACGGGCTCTGTGGTCTGCAGCACTGTTCTTCCGCTCGGTCGAAGGAGATGGGATTCTCCAGCCTACCGCGAGAGCGAGGCCCTCTTCTCCTTCACGGTGCTGGCGTAGACATCCATGTACTCCTGGTCGCCGAGCGCGTGCAGCTGGTACATGATCTCGTCGGTCACCGACCGCAGGATGAAGCGGTCGCCCTCCATCCCGTCGAAGCGGGTGAAGTCGAGCGGCTCGCCGATGACGATGCCGATCCGGCCGATCTTCGGCAGCCGCTTTCCGATGGGCATGATCTTCGCGGTGTCCACCATGACGACGGGGACGACGGGCACCCCCGCCTCCAGGATCATCCGCGCGACGCCGGTGCGGCCGCGGTACAGCTTGCCGTCCGGGCTGCGGGTGCCCTCCGGGTAGATGCCGAGGATCTCGCCGCGCGCGAGCACGCCGAGGCCGGTGTTCAGCGACGCCTCCGAGGCCTTGCCGCCCGAGCGGTCGATGGGGAGCTGGCCGGTCGCGTTCATGAACGCCTTGGTCGCCCATCCCTTCAGGCCCCTGGCGGTGAAGTAGTCGCTCTTGGCGAGGAACGAGACGTGCCGGTCCACGACGATGGGCAGGAAGATCGAGTCGATGAACGACAGATGGTTGCTCGCGAGGATGACCGCGCCGTCCTTCGGGACGTTCTCCAGGCCGACGACCCACGGGCGGAAGATGCCGCGCAGCAGCGGCCCCGCGATCACGTACTTCATCAGCCAGTAGAACATCGCGTAAAGCCTAGTCCCGAGGTGCGCTCAGAGGGAGGAGGCGTGCAACCGGGCGAGGTCCGCCGCTCCCACGACGCCGGCATCGTTGACGAGCTCGGCGATCTTGAACTCGGGCTCCGGGTGGTAGCCGCGCGCCGGCAGGTTCTCGAGGTAGGCCAGCCGGATCGGCTCCAGCAGCAGCTCCCCCGCCTGTGCCACGCCGCCGCCGAAGACGAACAGCTGCGGGTCGAGCACGGCACCGAGGCTCGCGCAGGCCTGGCCGAGCCAGTCGCCGAGCTGGCGCAGCGCGGCAAGGGCACCGGGGTCGCCCGCCATGATCAGTTCGGAGATGTCCGTGCCGCTCAGGGCGCCCTTGCGGTGCCGCACGTCGGCGAGCTCCTGGCCGATGCCGCCGGCGTCGGCCAGCTCGTTCGCCATCCGCTGCAGGGCGCGGCCGGAGCCGTACTGCTCGATGCAGCCGTGCGCGCCGCAGCCGCAGGGCAGGCCGCCGGGGACGACACGCATGTGCCCCACCTCCGCGCCCGCGCCGAAGCCGCCGCGGAACAGGCGGTCGTTGCTGACGATCGCGCCGCCGACACCCGTGCCGATGGTCAGGATGACCATGTCGCTGACCAGGCGCCCCGCGCCGTAGCGGAACTCGGCCCAGCCGGCGGCGTTGGCGTCGTTCTCGATGAGCACGGGCAGGTCGATGCGCTTCTCGAGCTTCTCGCGGAAGGGCTCGTGCCGCCAGTTGATGTTCGGCGCGTAGTACACGGTCGACTGGGCGGCGTCGATGAACCCTGCCGCGGCGACCCCGGCGCCCGCGATCTGCTCCGGGCCGTCCGAGAGCCGCGTGATCATCTCGACGACGGCGTTCTCGATCTCCTCGGGCCGGGTGGCGTCGGTCGGCACGCGGTCCTCGCGGACGATGGCTCCGAGCTCGTCGACGACGGCCCCCGCGATCTTGGTCCCGCCGATGTCGATTCCGATCGCGTGCACAGGCAGAGCCTTCCTGGGTTGGGCTTGGGGAAGCGGGTGATCCGGTGCGCGGGACCCGACACGGGAGACTCCCTGCCGCACCATCTAGAGTGTAGTTACCCACCCCGGCCGAAGCCATTCGGCCGGGGACGTCCGCCGCCCGGTATCGAGGGAGCTACCGTGAACCAGTTCGAAACATCCGCACTCGTCCCCGCCGACCCGGAGGCCAACGCGACGGACCTGCTCGTGCAGCGGGTCGCCGCCACCCCGGACGCGGCGCTGTTCAGCCTCCCGGACGGTGACGGCTGGCAGGATGTGACGGCCGCCGAGTTCCACCGCCAGGTGATCGCGCTGTCGAAGGGACTCGTCGCCGCGGGCATCCAGCCCGGCGACAAGATCGGCCTGATGTGCAAGACGCGCTACGAGTGGTCGCTGATCGACTTCGCGGTGTGGTTCGCCGGCGCGGTGCTCGTGCCGATCTACGAGACCTCCTCCCCCGCCCAGATCCAGTGGAACATGTCCGACTCCGGCGCGACCGCGGTGATCCTGGAGACGGCCGAGATGTTCTCGCGCTTCGACGAGGTGCACCCCGACCTCCCGCTGATCGACAACGTCTGGCAGCTGCATCTGGGCGACCTGGACAAGCTGGCCGCGTCCGGCGGCGACGTGGCCGACGAGGAGATCGAGCGGCGCCGTAATCTCGCCCGCGGCGAGGACATCGGCACCCTGATCTACACTTCCGGCTCGACCGGACGCCCGAAGGGCTGCGTGCTCACCCACGCCAACTTCGTCGAGCTCTCCCGCAACTCGGCGGAGGCGCTCAAGGAGGTCGTGATGCAGCCGGGCGGCGCATCCACTCTGCTCTTCATCACGACCGCGCACGTCTTCGCCCGGTTCATCGCCGTGCTGTGCGTCACCGCCGGCGTGAAGGTGGGCCACCAGGCCGACACCAAGCAACTGCTCCCCGCGCTCGCGAGCTTCAAGCCGACGTTCCTCCTAGCGGTACCGCGCGTGTTCGAGAAGGTCTACAACTCGGCGGAGCAGAAGGCGGAGGCCGGCGGCAAGGGCAAGATCTTCCGCGCGGCTGCCGACGTGGCCGTCGAGTACTCGAAGGCGCTCGAGGCCGGGTCGGTCCCGTTCGGGCTGAAACTCAAGTTCGCGCTCTACAACCGGCTGGTGTTCGCCAAGCTGCGCGCCGCGATGGGCGGCCGTGTGAAGTACGCGGTGTCCGGTTCGGCGCCGCTCGGCTCTCACCTCGGCCACTTCTTCCACAGCCTCGGCATCAAGGTGCTGGAGGGCTACGGGCTGACCGAGACCACCGCTCCCGCGACCGTGAACCTCCCGGACACGTTCAAGATCGGCACCGTCGGACCGGCTCTCCCCGGTGTCTCGCTGCGCCTCGCCGACGACGGCGAGATCGAGGTCAAGGGCATCAACGTCTTCAAGGAGTACTGGAAGAACCCGGAGGCCACCGCCGCAGCGTTCGACGACGGCTGGTTCCGCACCGGAGACCTCGGGGCCTTCGATTCCGACGGCTTCCTCTCGATCACCGGGCGCAAGAAGGAGATCATCGTCACCGCCGGCGGCAAGAACGTCTCCCCCGCCGCCCTGGAGGACCCGATCCGCGCCAACCCGCTGGTCGGCCAGGTGGTTGTCGTCGGCGACCAGAAGCCGTTCATCTCCGCGCTCATCACGCTGGACACCGAGATGCTGCCGACCTGGCTCGCCAACAACGGCGAGGACAAGGACATGACCCTCGCCGAGGCGAGCGTCAACCCTGCGGTCAACGAGGAGATCCAGCGCGCGATCGACGCCGCCAACCAGGGCGTCTCCCGCGCGGAGAGCATCCGGAAGTTCGTGATCCTCGCCACCGAGCTGACCGAGTCGAGCGGGCACCTGACGCCGAAGCTCAGCATCAAGCGCAACGTCATCCTGTCTGACTTCGCCGACGTGATCGACGGCATCTACAGCGGCAACCCCAAGACGCAGGGCATCTCGCTCGCGTACTAGTGGAGATTTGCGCCAAATGTCGGTTCAGTCATCGCGCTTACCGACATTTGGCGCAAATCGTTGAAGACGCCGCGCGAATGCGGCGTTGTCCTGGAAGAGATCCAGTGACGTGACACGGATCACACGCCAGCCGGCTTCCTCGAGCAGCTCCCGCCGTTCGATGTCGTGGTGCCATTGCCACCGGTCCACGCGGTGACCATCGCCTTCGTACTCGAAGACCACCCGTCCGCGGACTGAGGCGAGGTCGGGATGAATCGTCACGAGGCCGCTATCCACCAGTAGCGGCGGATTCACGTCGAGCTCATCCCAGCCCTGCGCTTCCAAGTAGAGCCGCAGCAGCGTCTCCGGTCGCGAGTCCGCTCCGAATCGGATGCGGGGCAGCGCCCAGGCGCGGGTCGACGCCCCCTTCGTTCGGGCGCTTCGGGCCGACACCGCAGCCAATTCGTCCACCGTCACGAGCGACGGTCGCGAGCGCGCCCCCACGAAATGATCGCCGGCCGCCACAAGGTCACCCCGACCGACCCGCCCGGAAAGCTGGCACCATGCGTGCGCCGGCACGCTGACCGGTATCCCGTCGACGACGGCACCAGTCAGATTCCCCAGGCTGTGGCCGACGATGCCGCGCCCGCGCGGGGCTGTCCTTGGCCTCGCCACCGCCACGTGGAGCGGGTACGGCTGCACGTCAGGCGGTAACGGCACACCGAGGAGGGCAGCCGCCGTCTCATGGCTGAAATAGGCACCGTCGGGCATGACCGGGAGGTACGCCGCGCACAGCTCCCTGATCCCGTTCGGGATCCCCGACGAACTGACCCCGTGGAACGGATGGCGGATGTCGCGTGCTCGCAAGCGCAGCGCGTCCACTCCGTATCGGCGAGCGTCGCGTGGGGTGAAGGGGCCACCGACGAGTTCGGGCGGGAGAGGGCGCGCGTTCCGCATCCCCGTATCGTGGCCCCGTCACCGGCTTCGCGACGTCATCGTCGCGAATCTGTGGAAAGCAATGCTCTCTCCACAGGCCGACTGCCGCGCACATTTGCGCCAAATGTCGGTTACGGCGTGGGCGAAAGCCACATTCGGCACAAATGTGGCCGGGGGTCAGACGTGGTCGCGCCAGGAGTGGGTGGGGGCGTAACCGAGGACGCGACGGGCCTTGTCGATGGAGAGGAGGGTGTCGTTGACGCCGAGCTCGCCCTTCAGCGGCACGCCGGGGAACACCTCCGCGACCAGCTCGGCGTTGGGGCGGCTCATCACCGTGTCGGCCGCGGCGATGATGAAGCGGTCGAAGCCGGTGGTGTCCCACTCCAGCGCCTTCTGGATCGCCTGGGCGCCGTCCCTGGCGTCGATATAACCCCAGAGGTTCCACTTGCGCGCGCGAGCGTCCGCGTCGAACGACGGGAACTCCGCGTAGTCGGCGGGCTCCATCACGTTGGAGAAGCGCAGCGCGACGATCTTCAGCGCGGGATCCCAGCGCACCAGCTCGATGGCCATCTGCTCCTCGAGGTGCTTCACCAGCGAGTACGTCGACTCCGGCCGGGCCGGGTACTCCTCGTCGACGGGGATGTACGGCGGCGGCACGTCGAACGGCAGGCCGAGCACGGTCTCGCTCGACGCGTAGACGATGTTGCGGATGCCCGCGCGCCGCGCGGCCTGGAACACGTTGTAGGTGACCCGGATGTTGTTGTGGAACGTCGCGACATCGCTGAGGATCGCGGGCGCAGGGATGGCCGCCAGGTGCACGATCGCGTCGAAGCCATCGTGCAGGTCGTTCACACCGAGAATCGCGTCGATCGTCTGACCGTAGTCGGTCAGGTCGACGCGCACGAAGCCGGGCCCGCGCTCCCCCGTCGCGTCGAGACTGACGACGGTGTGCCCCGCCGCGCGCAGTTCGCGCACGACCGTGCGTCCGAGCTTTCCTGATCCTCCGGTGACCGCAATGTCCATGCGGGAGAGTCTAGACGTCAGAACCAGTCGCTCTCGCGCACCTGCTTCATCGCCTCGCGGCGGCTGTCCTTGTCGAGCCGGTCGAGGTAGAGCTTCCCGTCGAGGTGGTCCGTCTCGTGCTGCAGCGCCTGCGCCATCACTCCGGTTCCGGAAAGCTCGATGGTCTCGCCGTCGAGGTTCAGGCCGCGCACCCGCGCGAACGGATACCGCGCGGTCTTGAACCAGAGCCCGGGCACCGAGAGGCAGCCCTCGTCCACCAGCTCCGGCTCACCGGACACCTCGATCAGCTCCGGGTTGATGATGTAGCCGACGTCGCCATCCACGTTGTAACTGAACGCCCGCAGGTTCACGCCGATCTGCGGCGCCGCCACGCCCGCGCGACCCGGCGGCAGCACGCTGTCGACCAGGTCCTCGACGAGACCGCGGACACCCTCGTCGATCTCGCCGATCGGCTCGGACGGGGTCTTCAGCACGGGGTCGCCGAACAGGCGGATCTGGCGTTCGGTCACAGGGGTCTCCTCGGGATGGTGCGGTGGATGAGGGCTCAGTCGCGCTCGGCGGGCAGGCCCTCGACGACGAGCGCGGCGAGCGTGCGGGCGGACAGCTTGGTCAGCGGCTTGAGGTCCTTCCAGGACACGACCGAGCCGGCGGCGAGCTGCGGGTCGTACGGGATGCGCACGATCTCGCGCACACGCGACCGGAAATGCGACTCGATCTCCTCCAGCTTGACCAGGTTGGTGCCCTGGGTGGCGGTGTTCAGCGCGACGATGGCGTTCCGGACGAGGTCGCCGTAGCCGTTCGCCTCGAGCCACGTGAGCGTCTCCGACGCCAGCCGGGCCTCGTCGACGCTGCCACCGGAGACGATCACCAGCGAATCGGCGCGCTGCAGGGTGGCGCGCATCACCGAGTGCACGATACCGGTTCCGCAGTCGGTCAGGACGATCGAGTAGAACCGCGCGGTGAGGTCGGCGACCACGTTGTAGTCGTTCTCGTCGAACGCCTCGGAGAGCAGCGGGTCGGTGTCGGAGGCGAGAATGTCGAGGCGGGTCTCGTCGCGCGAGACGAGGGCGGAGAAGTCGGTGAAGCCGTTGATGCTCGCCGCCTTGTGCACGACGTCCCGCACCGTTGCGCGGGTCTGCTTCGGGACGCGCTCGGACAGCGTCCCCCGGTCCGGGTTCGCGTCGATCGCGACGATGCGATCCTCCCGGGCGTCGGCCAGCGCCATCCCGAGCAAGGTGGTCACCGTGGTCTTGCCGACGCCGCCCTTGCGGGTGAGCACCGGGACGAAGCGGGTGCCGCCCTCGAACTGCTTCTGGATGCGGTGGTCGAGCTCCTTGCGCGCCCGCACCTTGGCCGAGTCGCCGAGGTTCACCGTCCGGAAGGTGACGTTGTACACGAACCGCTGCCACGTGCCCTCCGGGCCTGGACGCGTCTTGCGGTTGACCTCCAGGAGCCGGTCGGCGGTCAGCATCGCCGCGGGCTCCGGCTGCGACGCGTGCTCGCCCCGCAGCCGATCCCGGCGGGACTGCCCGCCCGGCAGCGGTGGGATGTCCGCCGCATCACGCCCGTCCTGCTGGATCGGGGTCGAACCGGTGCCGAGCCGCGACGCCATGATCGCCACGGAGGTCGTGGTCGGCTCGATCACCGACTGCACGAAGCCGGGGTCCACGGGGACGTCGTCGATCGCGACGGCGGCCTCGTCCTCCGGGATCTCCTTGGGGGCAGCCGGCGGCAGGTCCACGGCGATCCTCAGCGTCTCGGCGGGCGTGAGCGTCAGCTCGTCGTCCTGAGACGCGAGGTCGCCGCGCTCCGGCTCCTCGGGCTTTTCTGCCACGGGTACGGTCTCCTTCTGCCGCCGCGGGTGGGCGACGGCGACATTGTACGGCCCTAGCGTGTTCGCTACGCGGGCGTGATGACGACCAGCAGGTCGCCGGCGTCCACCTGCTGGGTCTTCGGGATGGCGAGCCGCTCGACCGTGCCGGCGATGGGCGCGGTGATCGCCGCCTCCATCTTCATCGCCTCGATGGAGGCGACGGCCTGGCCCGCGGCGACCGCGTCACCCGGGTTGACCTGCAGCGTGACCACACCGGAGAACGGTGCGGCGATCTGCCCGGGCTTGGCGGTGTCCGCCTTCTCGGCGGCCTTGGTCTCCACGACGATGCTGCGGTCGCGGACGAAGACCGGGCGCAGCTGGCCGTTGAGCGTGGTCATGACGGTGCGCATGCCCTTCTCGTCCGCCTCGCCGATCGCCTCCAGGCCGATGTAGAGCCGCACGCCCTTGCTGAACTCGATGACGTGCTCCGAGCCCTGCTTCAGGCCGTACAGGTAGTCGAGGGAGTCGACGACGGACAGGTCGCCGAAGAGCTCGCGCATCTGTTCGTAGATGCGGGTCGGGGCCGGGAACAGCAGCCGGTTGAGGGTCGCCCTGCGCTCCTCGCTCGACCCCTCCAGCGCCTCGGCGTCCGCGGCGGACAGGTCCTCGACGCCGACCTTCACCGTCTTCCCCGCGAGCACCTTGGTGCGGAACGGCTCCGGCCATCCCCCCGGCAGCTCGCCCAGCTCGCCGGCCATGAAGCCGACGACCGAGTCGGGGATGTCGTAGTTCTGCGGGTTCTCGGCGAAGTCGTCCGGGTCGGCGTGCACAGCGGCGAGGTGCAGGGCGAGGTCGCCGACCACCTTCGACGACGGCGTCACCTTCGGGATGCGACCGAGGATGCGGTTGGCCGCGGCGTACATGTCCTCGACGAGCTCGAAGTCCTCCGCGAGGCCGAGCGCCTTCGCCTGCTGGCGCAGGTTGGAGAGCTGGCCGCCGGGGATCTCGTGCTTATAGACCCGGCCGGTCGGGCCGGGAAGGCCGGACTCGAACGGCGCGTACACGTGGCGCACGGCCTCCCAGTACGGCTCCAGGTCCTCGACGGCGGACAGCGAGATGCCGGTGTCGCGCTCGGTGTGCGCGAGGGCGGCGACGAGCGCCGAAGCGCTGGGCTGGCTGGTGGTGCCGGCCATCGGCGCGCTCGCGACGTCCACCGCGTCCGCTCCGGCGCGCGAGGCCGCGAGCAAGGTCGCGAGCTGGCCGCCAGGGGTGTCGTGCGTGTGCACGTGGACCGGGAGGTCGAAGCGCTCACGGAACGCGGCGACGAGCTTCTCGGCCGCGGCCGGGCGGAGCAGGCCCGCCATGTCCTTGATCGCGAGGATGTGCGCGCCGGAGGCGACGATCTGCTCGGCGAGCCCCAGGTAGTAGTCGAGGGTGTAGAGGTCCTCGGTCGGGTCGAGCAGGTCGCCGGTGTAGCAGACGGCGACCTCGGCGACGGCCGTGCCGGTGGCCAGCACCGACTCGATGGCCGGACGCATCTGCGACACGTCGTTGAGCGCGTCGAAGATGCGGAAGATGTCGACGCCGGTCGCCGCGGCCTCGCGCACGAACGCATCGGTCACCTGCGTCGGGTACGGTGTGTAGCCGACGGTGTTGCGGCCGCGCAGCAGCATCTGGATGTTGATGTTCGGCAGTGCCTCGCGGAGCGCCGCGAGACGCTGCCAGGGGTCCTCGCCGAGGAAGCGCAGCGCGACGTCGTAGGTCGCGCCTCCCCACGCCTCCACCGAGAGCAGCTCCGGCGTCATCCGGGCGACGTACGGCGCAACGGCGAGCAGGTCCTTGGTGCGGACGCGGGTCGCGAGCAGCGACTGGTGCGCATCGCGGAACGTGGTCTCCGTGACCGCCAGCGCGTTCTGCTCGCGGAGCGCCTTGGCGAAGCCCGCGGGACCCAGCTCGAGGAGGCGCTGGCGCGAGCCGGCCGGAGCCGGGACGCTCAGGTCGATGCGCGGCAGCTTCTCCAGCGGCTCCGCCGTCTCCGGGCGGGCGCCGTTCGGCTGGTTGACGGTGACATCGGCGAGCCAGTTCAGGACCTTGGTGCCGCGGTCCTTGGACGCGCGGCCCTTGAACAGCTCCGGACGCTCCTCGATGAAGGAGGTGGAGACGTGGCCGGCGATGAAGTCCGGGTCCTCCATGACCGCCTGCAGGAACGGGATGTTCGTGGCGACGCCGCGCACGCGGAACTCCGCGAGCGCGCGGCGGGCGCGGAGCACCGCGGCCGGGAAGTCGCGGCCGCGGCAGATGAGCTTCGCGAGCATCGAGTCGAAGTGCGGGCTGATCTGCGCGCCGGGGTTGATCGTGCCGCCGTCCAGTCGGATGCCGGCGCCGCCCGGCGAGCGGTAGGTGGTGATCTTGCCGGTGTCCGGCCGGAAGCCGGCGGTCGGGTCCTCGGTGGTGATGCGGCATTGCAGGGCGGCGCCGCGCATGTGCACGGTGTCCTGGCTGAGGCCGAGGTCGGCGAGGCTCTCCCCCGCCGCGATGCGGATCTGCGACTGGACGAGGTCCACGTCGGTGATCTCCTCGGTGACCGTGTGCTCGACCTGGATGCGCGGGTTCATCTCGATGAACACGTGCTGGCCGGCGCGCTCGCCCGCGGTGTCGAGCAGGAACTCGACGGTGCCGGCGTTCTCGTAGTTGATCGACTTGGCGAAGGCGACCGCGTCGCGGTAGAGCGCCTGGCGGATGTCGTCGGAGAGGTTCGGGGCCGGCGCGATCTCGACCACTTTCTGGTGGCGGCGCTGCACCGAGCAGTCGCGCTCGAAGAGGTGCATGGTCTCGCCGTTGCCGTCCGCGAGGACCTGGACCTCGATGTGCCGCGGGCGCAGCACGGCCTGCTCCAGGAACATGGTCGGGTCGCCGAACGCGCTGTCGGCCTCGCGCATGGCCTCCTCGAGCGCGGGACGCAGCTCCTCCTTCGTGTTCACCCGGCGCATTCCGCGGCCGCCGCCACCGGCGACCGCCTTGGCGAAGATCGGGAAGCCGATGTCGTCGGCGCCCGCGAGCAGCTCGTCGATGTCGCGCGAGGGCGGCGTGGACTTCAGCACAGGGACGCCCGCGGCGATCGCGTGCTCCTTCGCTGTGACCTTGTTGCCCGCCATCTCCAGCACCTCGGCGCGCGGGCCGATGAAGGCGATGCCGGCGGCGCGCGCCGCGTCGGCGAGCTCCGGGTTCTCGGAGAGGAAGCCGTAGCCGGGGTAGATCGCGTCGGCGCCGGACTCCTTGGCGACGCGGATGATCTCCTGCACATCCAGGTAGGCGCGCACCGGGTGACCGGGCTCGCCGATCTGGTACGCCTCGTCCGCCTTCAGACGGTGCATCGAGTTGCGGTCTTCGTACGGGAAGACGGCGACGGTCTCCGCGCCCAGCTCATAGGCGGCCCGGAAGGCACGGATGGCGATTTCACCGCGGTTGGCAACGAGGATCTTACGGAACATGCGGACCTTTCGAGCAGGGGTCGACACCACACAGCAAACGGTTAGGTTCTCTAAGACTAGTGAAGGTAACGTGGCTCTCGTGCACGTACTCAGCGTTAGTTCCCTCAAGGGCGGTGTCGGAAAGACCACGGTGACGCTTGGGCTTGCCTCGGCGGCGTTCGCGAAAGGGCTCCGCACCCTGGTGGTCGATCTCGATCCGCAGTCCGACGTCTCCACCGGCATGGACATCCAGGTCGCCGGCCATCTGAACGTCGCGGACGTGCTCGCCTCCCCCAAGGAGAAGATCGTGCGCGCGGCGATCGCGCCCTCCGGCTGGACCAAGGGCCGCAGCGGCAAGATCGACGTGATGATCGGCAGCCCGTCTGCCATCAACTTCGACGGACCGCACCCGAGCATCCGCGACATCTGGAAGCTCGAGGAGGCGCTCGCGAACGTCGAGCACGACTACGAGCTCGTGCTCATCGACTGCGCGCCGTCCCTGAACGCGCTCACCCGCACCGCGTGGGCCGCGAGCGATCGCGTCGCCGTCGTGACGGAGCCCGGCCTGTTCTCGGTGGCGGCCGCCGACCGTGCCCTGCGCGCGATCGAGGAGATCCGCCGCGGACTGTCGCCTCGCCTCCAGCCGCTCGGCATCATCGTGAACCGCGCCCGGGTGCAGTCGCTGGAGCACCAGTTCCGGATCAAGGAGCTGCGCGACATGTTCGGGCCGCTCGTCCTCTCCCCGCAGCTGCCGGAGCGCACGTCGCTGCAGCAGGCCCAGGGCGCGGCGAAGCCGCTGCACGTCTGGCCGGGCGAGAGCGCGCAGGAGATGGCGCACAACTTCGACATGCTGCTGGAGCGGGTCCTGCGCACGGCGAGAATCGGCGAGTACGCGACCGCCGGCTCCTGAGCCCGTCGCGCTCACGCCTCGAGCGGTGAGTCTCTGCGCCTATCCGGCGTGAGTGGCGATGTCATGTCACCACTCGATCGCGAAGAGGGAGGGTCAGGAGGCCTTCGACTTGGCGGCCCGGCGCGCGGCGAGCTCGTCGAGCGAGTCGGCCTGGGTGTCCAGTTCGACGAGCGAAGACTCGACCTCGCGGAGCACCTTGCCGACGGCGATGCCGAAGACGCCCTGGCCGCGGCTGACGAGGTCGATCACCTCGTCGTTGGACGTGCAGAGGTAGACGCTCGCACCGTCGCTCATCAGCGTGGTCTGCGCCAGGTCGTTGACGCCCGCCTCGCGGAGCTGGTTGACGGCCGTGCGGATCTGCTGGAGCGAGATGCCGGTGTCCAGCAGCCGCTTCACGAGCTTCAGGACGAGGATGTCGCGGAAGCCGTACAGGCGCTGCGAGCCGGAGCCGGCCGCTCCGCGAACGGTCGGCTCGACCAGTCCGGTGCGGGCCCAATAGTCGAGCTGGCGGTACGAGATCCCCGCCGCCCGCGCGGCGACCGCACCGCGGTAGCCGTTCGCGTCGTCCATCTCGGGCAGGCCGTCCGTGAACAGCAGCCCGAGATCGTACCGGGCAGCGTCGCTGTCACGACTCAGTTCGCTCATGTGTCTGCCTCTCGCCCGGTTCGCGCGTTGACGCGCCTCGAAAGTGGCGCTTCAACCACGGTACCCATCGCCCGCGCGTCGGGCAACGACATCGGCCCATTCGGCGTCGGCGTGTCGAGCCCTGGTCGCGATCACGGGCGGATGCGCGCGAGCGACGAGCGGATGATGCTGCCGCGGACCACGTCGAGGTGCGCCGCGATCTCCCGCGCCAGCTCGGCGGTCTGCGCCTTCGACGTCACGTCGTTCCGCCGCGCGATCGGCACCAGCGCGGTCTCGATCAGGCCGATCTCGCGCTCGGCGGCGGCGCGGAAGCCGCGCAGGTGGCGCGGCTCGATCCCGCTGCCCGCGAGCTCCGCGAGCGCGCGCAGCACGGTCAGCGCCTCCTCGCCGAAGCGATCGGCCGGAGCGATGAGGGAGGCACTGATCGCCTGCTGCAGCAGTTCCGCGCTCGCCCCCGCCTCGCGCAGCAGCTCGTCGCGGGAGAACCGCCGGCCGGCCGGGAGCATGGAGGCGTTCGTCGCCGTTCCCGGCAGCTGGGGGTTCCTGCCCGCGTCCAGGTCGGCCAGGTAGGTCTTGATGACCTTCAGCGGCAGGTAGTGGTCGCGCTGCATCCCGAGCACGGTGCGCAGCCGCTCGACGTCGGCCGGCGAGAACTTGCGGTAGCCGGACGCGGTGCGCGCGGGCGAGACGAGGCCGCGCTCCTCCAGGAAGCGCAGCTTCGACGACGACAGGTCCGGGAACTCCGGGGTCAGGCGCGCGAGCACCTGGCCGATCGAGAGCAGGGCGGGCGAGGCGGCCTGGGTGCGCGCCGCTTGCCGAGCCACTGACTAGCCGTTCGCCGCGGCGGCGAGGTCTTGGCGGGACGCGTAGAAGGTGAGGCGGAACTTGCCGATCTGCACCTCGGCCGAGTCGGACAGCAGCGCGCTCTCGATGCGGACGCCGTCGTAGTACGTGCCGTTCAGCGAGCCGAGGTCGCGGACCTCGAACGCGGTGCCGCGCCGGGTGAACTCGGCGTGCCGGCGGGATACCGTCACGTCGTCCAGGAAGATGTCGGCGTTCGGGTGCCGGCCGGCGCTCGTCACGTCCGCGTCGAGCAGGAACCGGGCTCCCGTGTTCGGGCCGCGGCGCACGATCAGCAGCGCCGATCCCGACGGCAGGGCGGCGATCGCCTCCTGCTCCTCCGGCGAGATCTCGCCGTCGACCGGGAACATCTTGGACACGAACTCCTCGCCGAAGCGCGCCGTCGTATCCTCGTTCCCCACCGCGGCATCACGCAGGGGGTTGTTCGCGGCGTCGCGATTCCGCGCGTCGTCCCCGGCGTCAGCCGGACCGTTGTTGAATGTCTCGTCAGGCACCGTCAACCTCCTCATGGTCCAGCGTATCGGATCGTGGGCCGCTGTCATCGGCCGGAAGTCTGATCACCCTGGCCGTCTCGCGGATGTAGACGATGCCGGCCCACCAGTAGAGGAATGCGCCCCAGAGCGCGAACGCCCACCCGAGCGGCAGGGAGAAGGGCGCGAGGGCGCCGAACGCCTCGCCCAGCATGAGCAGCGGGAGCGCCCAGAACAGGCAGAACGTCGCCACCTTGCCGAGGTGGTGCACGGGGAGCGGTCCGAAGCCGTGGTTCGCGAGGATGACGCCGAGCACCGCGAGCATGACATCTCGTGCGACGATGACCGCGACCAGCCACCAGGGGATGACCTCGCGCCACGCGAGCCCGATCAGCGCGGCGAAGATGTAGAGCCGGTCGGCTGCGGGGTCGAGGAGCTGACCGAGTCGCGACACCTGGTTCAGACGGCGGGCGAGCCAGCCGTCGAGGAAGTCGGTGATGCTGGACACGACGAGGACGAGGAGCGCGAGCGCATCCTCCCCCACGATCACGAACCCGAGGAACACCGGCACCAGGGCGAGCCGGAAGAAGCTGAGGGCGTTCGGGATCGTCCACACGCGCGAACTGACCGCGCCGACTGAATCCACGTGTCGAGTCTATCGACGCCGCCGACCCATCCCACGCCGGTCCCGCCCTAGGATGTGCGGGTGGAGCCGTTTCTGATCTGTCTCTGGGTGCTCGCCGCCGTCTGCGCGCTGACCTGGGTGCTCTCGCTCATCACGGGCGAGCACTCGTGGGTCGACCGCATCTGGTCCGTCGTGCCGCTCGTCTACGTCTGGATCTTCGCCGGCGCCGCCGGCCTCCAGGATGCGCGCCTGAACCTGATGGCGGCGCTCGTCACGCTGTGGGGCATCCGGCTCACCTTCAACTTCGCCAGGAAGGGCGGCTACGCCCCCGGCGGCGAGGACTACCGCTGGGAGGTGCTCCGCGGCCGGATGAGCCGGGGCGCGTTCGCGGCGTTCAACCTGTTCTTCATCGTGATCTACCAGAACGTGCTGCTGCTGCTCATCACGCTTCCGGCCTGGACGGCGTTCGAGCACCGCACGCCGCTCGGCGCACTCGACGTGGTCTGCGCGGTGCTGTTCCTGGCGTTCCTGGTCGGCGAGACGGTCGCCGATCAGCAGCAGTGGAACTTCCACCAGTGGAAGAAGGCGGAGAAGGCCGCCGGCCGCGAGCCGAGCCCGCGCTTCCTGCAGACCGGGCTGTTCCGCCTCTCGCGGCACCCGAACTTCTTCTTCGAGCAGGCGCAGTGGTGGGTCGTCTTCCTGTTCGGCTGCGTCGCCGCGGGCTCGCTGCTGCAGTGGACCGTGATCGGGCCGCTGCTGCTGACGGGGCTGTTCATCGGCTCCACCGTCTTCACGGAGAGCATCTCGAAGTCGCGCTACCCCGAGTACGCCGAGTATCAGGCGCGCACGTCGCCGATCGTGCCCTGGTTCCCCGGGCGCGGGAACGCGGCGCGCATGTGGTCGGAGTCGAGGTAGTCGGCCACGCCGATCAGGATCAGGCTGAACAGGATCTGCTCACTCACCATCCAGAGCGGGTACAGGCCGGGGATGGCCGCGATGACCAGCGTCACCACCGGGAAGATCTTCGAGAACAGCCGTAGCCGCGAGTACGCCCAGTAGTAGCCCTTCTGTGCGCGCCACGCGAAGTAGAACAAGGTGACGGTCATGCCGAGCACGACGACCGAGCGCATCCACACGGCGAACGGGACGCGCGTGCCGTCGAGCGTGAGCACCGTGGCGACGGCGACCGCGGCGACGCCGATCAGCAGCTCGGCGACGAGCAGCCAGCCGATGACGACGAACGCGCGCCGGGTGCGCGGGTGCGTCGTCCCCTCCTCGGGAACGGTGTAGCCGGCGTGCCGGCCACCCGCGATCCGATCGAGCCGTCTGAGCAGGGAGTCCATGTACTCACGGTAACCCGGGCGACCATATCGGTGCTTCCGCCTTTCGATGGACTGGGGCAGAGTGGGCCGCATGGTCACCGCACGAGACATCTTCAGCGGCTTCAGCGTCGACGACATCGACGCCGCCCGCGACTTCTACCGCGCCACGCTCGGGCTCGACGTCACCGACGGCCCGATGGGCAATCTCGACATCGCCCTGCCGAGCGGCGCGCACGTGTTCGTCTACCCGAAGCCGAACCACGAGCCGGCGAGCTTCACCATCCTGAACCTCGTGGTCGACGACATCGATGCGGCCGTGGACGAGCTGAACGGCAAGGGCGTCGTGACGAAGATCTACGACGACGACGCCTTCCCGACGGATGCGAAGGGCATCGCGCGCGGGAAGTCGGTCGGTCAGGGACCGGACATCGCGTGGTTCCGCGACCCCGCGGGGAACGTGATGTCGGTGCTGCAGGACTGACCGCGGCCGTCCGCGCGACTCAGGCCAGCCGTTCCCGGAGCGCCATCGCGTCGACGGGCGAGCGCACCTTGACGTCGTTGTCGAAGTACGCATAGACGTCGAGGCCGGCCCCCAGCCACTCCCGGATGTCGCCGGCCCAGCGGTCGAGCGCCTCGGGCGTGTAGCCGGAGACGTACAGCTCCTCGTCGCCGTGCAGGCGCACGTAGACGAAGTCGGCCGTCACATCGCGCAGCACGGGATAGCGTCCAGCGGTGTCCGCCACGACAACGGCGACGCCGTGCTCGCGTGCGACCGCCGCGAACGCCGGATCGGTGAAGCTCGGGTGCCTGGCCTCGACCGCGTGCCGGAGCGGGAGGTCGGCGACATCGGCGGCGAAGTCCGTCCTGTCCTCCTCGAGCGAGGTCTCTCGGGCGAGGGCGCGCGCCTCCGCCACCGTCTTCGGGAGCAGGGCGAGGAAGTCGCCCAGTGCCTCCGCGTCCAGCTGGAGGGTCGGCGGCAGCTGCCAGAGCAGCGGCCCGAGCTTCGGGCCGAGTGTCAGCACGCCGGACGCGAAGAAGTTCGCGAGCGCCCCGCGGCAGTTCCGCAGCCGCAGGATGTGCGTGATGTAGCGGCCCCCCTTCACTGCGAAGACGAAGTCCTCCGGAGTGTTCCGCGCCCAGGTGCGGTAGCTCGTCGGGCGCTGCAGGGAGTAGAAGCTGCCGTTGATCTCGATGGAGTCCATCCGCTCGGCCGCGTACTCCAGCTCCGCGCGGTGCGGCAGGCCCTTCGGGTAGAAGACGCCGCGCCAGGGCGCGTACGTCCATCCCGAGATGCCGACGAGCGCCCGCGCCATCAGTGACCCCGGAGGCGCTCGATCAGCCGACGGTCGCGCTTGGTCGGCCGGCCGGCACCGCGCTCGCGCACGACGGTCGCCGGCGCCTCCGTCTTCGGCGGCGGTGGGGGCGTGCGGTCCTCGAAGCAGTCGGCGGCGACGGCGGCTCCGACCCGCTTCACGATGAGGCGCTTGGCGATGTAGATCTTCTCGGATCCGGCGACGAACGCGCGCACCTCATCCCCCACCTTGACGGGCTGGGACGGCTTGGCGCGGTCGCCGTTCACCTTCAGATGGCCTGCCTTGCAGGCGTCGGAGGCCGCGGACCGCGTCTTGAAGAGCCGCACGGCCCATGCCCAGGAGTCGACGCGGACGCTCGAGGGATCCCGCACGTCAGACCGCCGCCTCCTCGGCGAGCTCCGCCTTCCACTTCACCAGGCTGCGCACGGTGCGGCTGCGGTCGGCCGCGAGCTTCTCCATGACATCGGCGGGGACGAAGTAGTTGACGGCGACCCAGCCGCGCACGGTCTCCGACGGGTCGTCGGCGAGCATGCGCAGGATGTCGCACGGCGTCGCCTCGTTCTTGGCGACGCAGCCGCGCACACCGTCGTCGGGGTCCTTCGCGAGGGCGACGAACAGGTCCTCGGGCGTGTTGTAGCTGGAGGCGACCGCCTCGCGGATCTTGGGGTTGGCGTCGGTGGCGAGCAGCCGCAGCCGGCGGATCTTGCTCTCGGTCACCTCGGGCGCCGGGTGCAGCGCGGCGGCCTCCTCGGCGGTGAGCATGGCGGGACGGTGCTCGCGCATGGCCTGACGCTGGGCGGGGGTGTTGAACCGGATGCAGGACATGTCTCCACCGTATTCCCGGATGTGCTCCAAATCGTGGCTCTGACGCCGCTGAATCACGATTCGAGGTGAATCGGGGAAAGGGACGTCACACGAAGCGGACGGCCTCCTGCAGCCGTGGGCGCAGCTCGAAGGCGCGGTCGACGCTCTCGCGGCCGGCCGCGTTGGCGCCATCCCGGAGGATCTTCGGCAGCAGCGAGCGGCGCACGAGCAGGGAGCCCGCGAGCCGTCCGCGCTGCACGACGTCGAACGGCACCGCGAGGGCGTCGTCGGGTACGACGACGATGTGGCCCGTGAAGCGGACGCCGGCCTGGCGGCCGAAGCTCTTCGCGGAGTGGTAGAGGTCGCGCAGCGGCTCCTCGTCGCGCGGGATACCGGGGCCGACGACCTCGCCCTTGGCGAGCTTCACCTCGCCGCCCCAGTCGGCCGAGCGGATCGCGAACAGCCCGGCCGGGCCGAGCACGATGTGGTCGAGCTTGGCATCGCTCGCCGGGTGCACGGCGACGTCGTTCCAGATCGTGAAGCCGATGCCGAGCGAGGAGACGGCACGCGCGGTGGCCTCCTCGGCGAGTGCGACGGCCAGCAGCTGCCGGATCTCGCGCGGGGCGGAGCGCACGAGTGCGGGATCGTACGGGTCGGCGGGCTCGGCGCCCCGGCCCATCCACTCGCGCATGAGTGTCAGGAAGCGCTCCCTGGCCTGACCGCCGGGATGGCCGTAGCTGCGCGGACGGACGGTCGCGCCGCCGCGGGACGAGGACCGCGTCGGGTGCACCGTCGCGCTGAAGCCGCCGGAACCGGACTCGCCCGAGACCGCGTCCATCACCAGGGACTCGCCGCTGTCGTAGCGGGCGCGGTCCTGCGGATCGCCGACGAGCTCCCACGCCGCCTGCACGGCCTGGAACGCGGCGGCGGTGCCCCCGGTGTCGGGGTGCGTCTCGCGCGCGAGCCGCCGGTAGGCACGGCGCAGCTCCTCCTGGCTGACGGTCGAGCTGACGCCGAGGATCTCGTACGGGGTCGGCGCGGCCGGACTGTCGCTCATGGCTGTCGAGACTAGCGTGCGCCGCCGAGGATTCGCCGGATTCTCATTGCGGCCGGAAACTGACCGCTATGCCGCATAGCCTCGAGGTGCAGCACGAGAAACCGACACCGAAGGAAGGCACAGACCATGACGATCAGCGACTGGCGCATCGAGCTCATCATCGTTCCCGTGACCGACGTCGACCGGGCGAAGGAGTTCTACGTCGACAGGCTCGGCTGGAACGCCGACCACGACCACCGCGTCTCCCCCACCCTGCGCTTCGTGCAGGTGACGCCTCCCGGCTCCGCATGCTCGATCTCGTTCGGCGAAGGGCTGACGGACATGGAGCCCGGGACCATGAAGGGGCTGCAGATCGTGATCCCGGATGCGGATGCCGCGCTCGAGCACCTGACCGCGAACGGCATCGAGGCCGAGGGTGTCGCGGACCTGGCCTGGGGCCGGTTCGTGACCTTCACCGACCCGGACGGCAACGGCTGGAGCCTCCAGCAGCTGGTCCGGCCGGAGGCGGGCTGACCCGGACGTCGACAATTCCGGAGATCCTCCCCGACGCGCCGCCCCAGTCTCCGGAACTCCGGTCATTCCGCGGGTTCCGGCCCGCATTCTCCGGAGTCGCCGACAGCGGGTGGCGCGGCCGGATCAGCCGAGCGCGGAGAGGATCAGCAGCAGCGTCACCACGAACCCGCACGCGTAGTTGATCCAGAGGAAGCGCCACCAGCCCCGGTTGGCGGCGCTCGCGCGCGCATCGGGAAGGTTCCAGTACGGCATGGCGGTCGCGATGTACGGCAGCGCGAGCGCCGCGGCCAGCGGGCCCGGCCACGGCGTTCCCAGCATCGCCATCCCGGCGACCGCCCACGCCGCGATCGCGAAGCGCGTGGTGCCGGCCGCGCCGAACGCCGTCGCGATGGAGGCGATGCCGGCCTCGCGGTCCGGCACCACATCCTGCACGGCCCCGAACGCGTGGCTGCCCATCCCCCACAGGAAGAATGCGGCCAGGATCAGCCAGAGCGCGGGCGTGAACGTCGCACCTGCGAGCACGAGACCGTACAGCGCGGGGCTCGCGAAGTGGATGCTGGAGGTCACCGAGTCGAGCACCGGCACCTCCTTGAAGCGCAGCCCGCGCACCGAGTAGGCGAGGACGGCGAACACGCTGCCCGCGAGCACGAGCCAGGACAGCGGCGAGCCGACCGCGACGAGGTAGACCAGGAACGGGACGTTCGTCGCGGCCGCCGCGACCAGCGTCCTCCTGTGCATCCCCGGGTCGAGCAGCGCACCCTCCGCTCCGCCCTTGCGCGGGTTGCGCAGGTCGGACTCGTAGTCGAACACGTCGTTCACGCCGTACATCGCGAGGTTGTACGGGACGAGGAAGTACAGCGTCCCGATCACGAGCGTGAGGTCGACGTGCCCGGTCGTCAGCAGGTACGCGGCCGCGAACGGGAACGCGGTGTTGATCCAGCTGAGCGGGCGTGACGCGAGCAGGAGCTGCCGTGCGGGGCGCACCGCGGTGGTGGCGGTCATCCCGCGCCTCCATCCCGGCGACGGCGCCTGCGACGGCGCCCCGTCAGCAGCCAGAGCGCGGGCAGCAGGACGAGCGCCGCCAGCGGGTAGGCGAAGTCCTCGACGGGCACGAGGCCCACCCGCAACCCGGAGGTCGTCGCGCCGGAGTAGGTCATCAGCCCGACGCCGATCATCACGTTGTCGAAGACAGCGGTGAGGACCGCCAGAAGCGCGCCGGAGACGAGCGCGGGCAGCCACCAGCGGCGCATGAGGTCCACCCGGTCACGGCGCGTGGCCAGCGCGATCGCCAAGACCACGAGGGCGACGGCGAGGAAGGCGAGGCTGATCAGCGCGTAGGTCACGACCGTCTCCCCCGATCGAGCAGCGCGCGTGTCCCGGAGAGCAGGACGAGGGTGAGATAGCAGAGAAAGGTCAGGAAGAAGAGCTCCTCCACCGGCAGCTCGGGGGCCACATCCACACCGCTGAGGAACGGGGACGCGCCGCGCGCGAACACGCCGGACGCGATGCCGACCGCGTCCCACGCCAGGAAGAACAGCAGGCCGATCACCAGCACCAGCGTCGCGCGCCGCGCGTCCCGCCAGAACACCAGGCGGAACCGGCGATCGAGCAGCACCATCGCGCCGAGGGCGAGCACCAGCGCCGCCAGGTAGAGCAGGTTCACGGCACCCGCTCTCCGGCCGGCACGAGACGCAGCGGCTCGGCGAGCGGACCCGCCCCGACGTCCCCGCGCAGCCGCTTGACGACGAGCTCCGCGCTGATCAGGCACATCGGCAGCCCGATGCCCGGGATGGTCGAGCAGCCAGCGTAGAGCAGGCCGTCGACGCGGCGCGACACGTTGCCCGGGCGGAAGAACGCGCTCTGGCGGAGGGTGTGCGCGGGCCCGAGTGCTCCCCCGCTCCAGGCGTTGACGTCGGCGGCGAAGTCGCCGGGGCCGACCGTGCGACGCAGGATGACGCGGTCGGCGAGGTCCGGGATGCCCGCCCAGGCGGAGACCTGTGCGATCGCCGCGTCGGCGGTGCGCTCCACGAGACGGTCGCCGTCCCCGTCGCGTCCGCCGACGCCGATGGAGACGTCGGCAGGAACGGGCACGAGCACGAACAGGTTCTCGCAGCCCTTCGGCGCGACGCCGGGATCGGTCGCACTCGGGCGGCAGACGTACAGCGATGCGGGATCAGGGATGCCGGGGTCGGTGCCGAAGATCCGCTCGAAGTTCTCGTCCCAGTCCCTGGTGAAGAACAGGCTGTGGTGGGCGAGCTGCGGAAGCGCGCCGCGCACGCCGAGCATCACGAGCACCGCGCCCGGGCCCGGATCGCGTCGGTCCCAGCTCTCCTCGGGGTGGCTTCGCAGCTCCTCCGGCAGCAGGGCCGTCTCGGTGTGGTGGAGGTCGGCGGCGGAGACCACGACGTCGGCGTCAACGGCGTGCTCGGCACCGGTCGCATCCTCATAGGTCACGCCGGTGACACGGGCGCGGCGCCGTCCGGCCTGCTCCGTCCGGATGCCGGTCACCCGCGCGCCCGTGACGAGCTCCGCACCCGCTTTCTCCGCGAGATCGACGACAGCGTCGATGAGGGCGGAGAAGCCGCCGAGCGGATAGCGGACGCCGTCGTCGAGGTCGAGGTGGCTCATCAGGTGGTACATGCTCGGCGCGCGCTTCGGCGAGGTGCCGAGGAACACCGCGGGGTAGCCGAGGATCTGGCGGAGCCGGGTGTCGTGCACCGTCGCCGCCGCGCGCCGGTCGAGCGACTCGAGCAGCAGGCGCAGGAGCCTGCCGCTGCGGGCGAGCACCTCCCTGGACAGCAGCGGGCGGTAGGAGGCGAACGTCGCGTACAGGAATCGGTCGACGGCGAGCCGATAGGTCTCTCGCGCGCTCGCCAGGTAGCGGTCGAGCGCCGCGCCGGCCCCCGGCTCGACGCTCTCGAACAGGGCGCGGTTGGCGGCGCCGTCCGCGCGGACGTCGAGCGGCGGGTCCCCGTCCTCCCCGAACACGCGGTAGCCGGGGTCGAGCGTGACGAGGCGCAGCTGCTCGGCGGTGCTGGTGCCGAGGAGGCGGAAGAAGTGGTCGAACACCTCCGGCATCAGGTACCAGGAGGGCCCGGTGTCGAAGCGGAAGCCGTCCGCCTCCCAGCGTCCCGCCCGTCCGCCGAGCTCCCTGCGCTGCTCCAGCAGGGTGACGGCGTGACCCTCTCGAGCCAGCAGCGCGGCCGTGGCGAGGCCGGCGATCCCGCCGCCGATGACGACGACGCGGCGGCGGCCGGTCATCGCAGGGTTCCCGCGGTCGCGCGCAGGAGGACGGCGAGCTTGACCCGGGCGGGGACGCTGACGCGCTGCTCGAGCAGGTCGGGCGCCGGGGTGGCGCGGATGCGGTCACTCAGCTCGGCGAAGAGGCCGTGGGCGGCGAGGATGGCGCGCCGGCAGTTGTCCGGCAGCTCCGGGATCGCGTCGGCGGCGGCCCCCAGGTCGCAGTCGATGTCGACCACGAGCGCGAGCTTCTGCCGCTCGGTGAGCCGTGCGGGGTCGATCCCCGGGAAGTAGCTGCGGCCGAGCTCGGTGTAGTCGACGGCGAGGTCGCGCAAGAAGTTGATCTTCTGGAAGGCGGAGCCGAGACGTCTGGCGCCGTTCTCGAGGCGGCGGCGCGTCGCCTCCGGCACCGGGGAGTCGTGCAGGAACACCGCCAGGCACATCAGCCCGACCACCTCTGCGGACCCGTAGACGTACTCGCGCAGCTCCTCCGCGCTGAAGTCGACAGGGCTCAGATCGCGGCGCATGGAGGCGAAGAACGGGCGGGTCAGCTCCACGCCGATGCCGCAGGAGCGCGCCGTCGCCGCGAACGCGTGCACGACGACGTTCGCGCTGTAGCCGGTGCGCATCGCGCGCTCGGTGTCGGCCTCCAGCGCGTCAAGCAGCTCGCGCTGGTCGTCGACGCCGAGTCCGGCCTCCGCCGCCGCGCCGTCGACGATCTCGTCGGCGACCCTGACCAGCGAGTAGACGTCCTCGACGCAGGGCCGGACCTCCGGCCCGAGCAGCCGCGTCGCCATGCTGAACGAGGTCGAGTACTCGTGGATGATCGTGGCGGCGCTGCGCCGCGCGGCCTTCGTATAGAGGGTGAGATCGCTCGGCGGCGCCTGCACCGGTGCGGCGGGGGCGGTGCGGGTCATGCGATCCTCCCGACGCAGGAGCGGGCGACGACGGTGAGCTCGGCGGCGAGGGCGGCGGGCACCGCGGGCGAGTCGAGGGCGTGGATCGCCGCATCCACGTGCTCGTGGAGAAGGCGCTCGACGAAGCCGCGGGCTCCGCACTCCTCCAGCGCGGACGCGATCCCGGCGGCCTCCGCGCGGCCGAGGTCGGGCCGGCCGAAGCCGTCCGCGATGACCGGCCAGGATGCGGTGCCGCGCGCGAAGGCGACGAGCGTGGTCTGCTTGCCCTGCCGCAGGTCGCTCACCACGCTCTTGCCGGTGACTGCCTCGCTGCCGAAGACGCCGAGCAGGTCGTCGCCGAGCTGGAATGCGACGCCGACGAGCCTGCCGTACTCGGCGAGCACGTCCAGCAGGTCGCCCTCGCGATCGGCGGCGCCCGCCAGCAGCACCCCCGCGACGAGCGGGCCTGAGACCGAGTACTCGGCGGTCTTGCGCTCGGTCATGGCCAGCACCTCGGCGATCCCGGCTCCGGACATGCCGGTGGAGAGGCCGACATCGGCGAGCTCGCCGGCCGCGGTGACGGAGACGGCGCGTTCCAGCACGTCCATCAGGCGATCCCTGACCGAGGCGGGCGCGTCGATCCGAGCCACTTCGGCGGTCGCGGCGTGCAGCAGCAGGTCGCCGGCGAGGATCGCGGCGGACTCCCCCCAGAGCCGGGCCCGGGGAAGCCCGGCTCCGCGGAAGAGCGCGTCCGCGGTGAACTCGCCGGCGACGTTCGGGCGGCCGCGGCGCACGGTGTCGCCGTCGATCACGTCGTCATGGAGCAGGAAGGCGGTGTGCAGGAGCTCGAATGCGACCGCGACGCGGACCGCGGACTCCCGCGCGGCCGACGCACGCTGCGCTCCGCCGAGACCGTGGAAGGCGGTGAGGGTGAAGCGCGGCCGCAGCCGCTTGCCTCCTCGTGTCGCATCCCACGCGGACTCCCACAACCGGCGGTAGGCGTCGCCGTGCGCGGCGGCCTCGGGCGCTCGCGCGGCGAAGAAGGCGTTCAGGCGCTCATCGACCTCGGCGAGCGCCGACGCGGCCAGCGCGACCACGTGGCTGTCGTGCGCCTCCGGCGGCGCCATCGGGTGGAGCTGGGTCATGGTCTCCGGCCCTCCCTTGTCTAGCCAAGTTAGTAAATAACTTAGCACGCTTCTTACAGGTGGGAATAGGATGTGCGCATGAGTTCCAAGGACGACGCGCAGCGCATCTCGGCGTCCCTCATCGACCCCCGCGTGATCGACCCCCGGCAGGAACTCGTCCGCCACGACGACCTCGACGACGATGAGCTCGACCAGATCGTCCGGCTCCTCGGCGCCATCCGCGGGTGGCGCGAGGCCGAGCAGCGGCTCAGCTTCGTCTCCCGCAGCCACATGAAGCTGAACGAGACGGACATGAAGGCGCTGCGGTACATCATCGCGTCCATGAACGCCGGCGTCCCGGTGACCGCCGGGGCCCTCTCCGACCACCTGCACGTCTCGACCGCGTCGGTGACCAAACTGCTCGACCGGCTGGAGAAGGCCGGGCACGTCGTGCGCAGGCCGCACCCCACCGACCGCCGGGCCGTGACCGTCGAGATCACGCCGGAGACGCACCGGGAGGTGCGCAGGACGATGGGCCTCCAGCATGCCCGGCGCTTCGAGGTGGCCAAAGCGCTGACCCCCGCCGAGCGGGAGACGGTCACCCGCTTCCTCGACGACCTCAGCGCGACCACGCTGATCACCGCTCCTCTCGACTCGTGAGCGGCTGCGTCGCGAGCGGCTGGCGACCGCCCTCCGCCTCCAGCACGATGCGGTTCGCCATCCCGTTGAAGATCACGCCGTGGAACGGCAGGATCGCGAACCAGTAGAGCCGCCCGGACAGCCCGCGCGGGAAGAACACCGCGCGCTGCCGGTAGCGGGAGCCGCCGGCGCGCGGCTCGACCCCGAGCTCCAGCCACGCCCGGCCCGGCACGCGCATCTCGGCGCGCAGCCGCAGCCGGGAGCCGCGTTCGAGGTGCTCCACCCGCCACCAGTCCAGCGCGTCCCCGGTCTGCAGCCGGTCCGCGTCCCGTCGCCCGCGCCGCAGCCCCACCCCTCCGACCACCTTGTCCGCCCAGCCGCGCAGCGCCCAGGCCAGCGGGAAGGAGTACCAGCCGCGCTCCCCTCCGATGCCCTCGATGACCCGCCAGACCTCCTCGGGAGCCGCCCGGCTGTCGCGCTCGCGCACGTCCGTGTACACGGTATGGCCGGACCAGTCCGGGTCGCTCGGCAGCGGATCGCTCGCCGCTCCCGCGACCGACGCGTCCTGCCAGCTCGTCTCGACGCTGCCCGCGCGCATCCGGGCGAGCGCGAGCCTGACCGCTGCGCGGTAGCCGGTGAGGCCACCGGGCGGAGCCGGGATCACGTCATCGATGTCGTGCTCCCGCATCACGCAGTCGTACTGCAGCGACTCGATGATCGGCACGGCGAGCCCGCGCGGGATCGGGGTGACCAGGTTGACCCACTGGGACGCGAGCCACGGTGTGAAGACCGGCAGGGACGCGATCGGCCGCTGCGGCAGCCCCGCCTCCACCGCGTAGCCGTTCATCATCTGGCCGTAGCGCAGGATGTCCGGCCCGCCGATGTCGAACGCGCGGGACACCTCCGGCGGCAGCCCCGCGGCCTCGATCAGGTAGTGAAGCACGTCGCGGACGGCGATCGGCTGGATGCGGTTGCGCACCCAGCGCGGCGCCGGCATGTACGGCAGCACCTCGGTGAGGTGCCGGATCATCTCGAACGAGGCCGACCCGGACCCGATCACGACGCCGGCCTGGAGCACGACGGTCGGCACCCCCGAGTCGAGCAGGATGCGGCCGACCGCCACCCGCGAGCGCAGGTGCCGGGAGAGCGCGCCGTCCGGGTGCAGGGCGCCGAGGTAGACGATCCTGCGCACACCGGCGTCGCGCGAGGCATCGGCGACCGAGCGCGCGGCGGCCGACTCCTCCTCCTCGAAGTCGCCCTTGGCTCGCATCGCGTGCACCAGGTAGTACACGGTGTCGACGCCGTCCACCGCCGCTGCCACCGCCTCCCGGTCACCCAGGTCGCCCTGCACCACCTCCACCGCGCCCGCCCAGGGCACGTCGGTGAGCTTCTGCGGCGAGCGCACCAGCACACGCACCCGGTGGCCGCGCTCCAGCAGCCGCGGGACCAGCCGGCCCCCGATGTAACCGGTCGCCCCGGTGACCAGGATGTGCTGCGCGTTCACGGCGCGACCATCCACCCGCGCGTCGCGCAGGTCGGGAATACAAGTTTTTGGATCGCGTCGGGTACGGTTTCGACATGGGCAAGCTTGTGTACGGCGGGACGACCGAGATCGGATTCGAGGATCGCGTTCTCGCGCACCTGCAGATCGTGGTCGGCTTGAAGCTGCGGCGCAAGGAGGGCTTCTTCTTCTCCTGGCGCGACGAGCAGGGCGTCGGCGACGGCCGCAGCGCGATCTGGATCGATCCCGCGATCCCGCTGCTGTTCCGCTACAGCGGCGGCCGGATGCCGAAGATCAACAAGAGCTGGCTGGAGCAGCTGACGCTCTCCTCGAACAGCGCGCAGGGCCTGCAGCTGACCGAGGAGATCGGCGCGCTCGGCGCCGACGAGGTCGACGCGGACGCCCCTCCCGGGCGCTGACCGGGCGGGCCGCCTCGCGGCCGCCGCGCACACGAAGAACGTCGTCGATCCGCGCGGACCGACGACGTTCTCCATGTTCTCAGGCGCGCTCAGCGCAAGTACTCGAGGAGTTCCGGCGAGCGCAGGCGCTTGAGGCTGCGGGTCTCCAGCTGGCGGACGCGCTCGCGCGTGATGCCGTAGACCTCGCCGACCTCGTCGAGCGTCATCGGCTTCTGACCGTCCAGGCCGAAGCGCATCCTGACCACCTTGGCGTCGCGGGGCGGCAGCTCGCGCAGGCGCTCCTCCAGGTCGCGGTGGCGGAACTCCACCTCGACGGACTCCGACGGACCGGGGGCGTCGCCGTCCTCGATCAGGTCGCCGAGCTCGGCGCCCTCGTTCTCGCCGACGGGCACGGCCAGCGACACCGTCTCCGAGTCGCTCATCTGCAGCTTGTGCACCTCGGCCGGGGTGAGGTTGGCGGCCTCCGCCATCTCCTCCAGGGTGGGCGTGCGGCCCAGCTCTCCGCCCAGGTCGCGGCGGATGCGGTCCAACTTGTCGATCTTCTCCACGGTGTGCACCGGGATGCGGATCAGGCGGGCGGTGTCCGCGATGCCGCGCAGGATGGACTGGCGGATCCACCAGGTGGCGTACGTGGAGAACTTGTTGCCGGTGCGGTAGTCGAACTTCTCGACGGCGCGCACCAGGCCGAGGTTGCCCTCCTGGATCAGGTCCATCACCGCGAGTCCGCGTCCGGCGTAGCGCTTGGCGATGCTGACGACGAGGCGCAGGTTCGCCTCGATGAAGCGCTCGAACGCGCGCTTGCCGTCCTCCTCCAGGTAGCGGAGCTCCCGCTTCTCCATCGGGGTCAGCCCCGGACGCGTCGCCAGACGCTCCCCGGCCAGCACACCCACTTCGATCCGCTTCGCGAGCGCGACCTCTTCATCGGCGGTCAGCAGCCGCGTCCGCCCGATCGAATTGAGGTAGTCGCGCACCGGATCATTCGTCACTTCGAGCACTGTCATCGTGTCATCCCTTGCGTCTGGTACAGCAGTACTTCTGCCTCGATTCCGATCTCAGAGTAGGCAGATTGCACTCTCCCCCAACAAGGGGTTGACAGCCGCCGGAGGGCTCGCTAAGCGTGTCGGCGCCTACCTCCCCGGCCTCCGCGCTGTCAAGGCCCTGCCTGGTCAGGAGCACATCTCGTACCGTTCCAACCGTGAGCACACATGCATCCGATTCCCGGGCGATGTCCAACAAGACCGGAGCGCCCAGGGAACTCAAGACGATCAAGACCCGCATCCCGGCGCGAATGGACCGACTGCCGTGGTCGCGCTTCCACTGGCTCGTCGTGATCGGGCTCGGCACGGTGTGGATCCTCGACGGGCTCGAGGTGACCATCGTCGGCGCGATCGGCAGCCGGCTGACCGAGCCGGACTCGGGGCTCGGGCTGACCACCGGCGAGGTCGGGCTCGCCGCGGCGATCTACGTCGCCGGAGCGTGCACGGGGTCGCTGGTGTTCGGCTACCTGACCGACCGGTTCGGGCGGAAGAAGCTGTTCATCATCACGCTCGGCCTCTACCTGCTCGCGACGGTGCTCACCGCGTTCTCGGTCGCGCCGTGGATGTTCTTCGTGTTCCGCTTCTTCACCGGCGCCGGGATCGGCGGCGAATACGCCGCGATCAATTCGGCGATCGACGAGCTCATCCCTGCCCGGCGCCGCGGCGTCGTCGACCTCGCGATCAACGGCTCCTACTGGCTGGGCACGGCGTTCGGCGCGGTGCTCACCGTCTTCCTGCTCAACACGGCGATCTTCCCGGCCGACATCGGCTGGCGCATCGCCTTCGGCCTGGGCGCCGTGCTCGGGCTCGTCATCCTGCTGGTGCGCAAGAACGTGCCGGAGTCGCCGCGCTGGATGTTCATCCACGGTCGCGACGAGGATGCCGAGAAGGTGGTCGACGAGATCGAGCACGGCATCGAGGAGGAGAAGGGCGCGCCGCTGGAGACGGTCGGCGACGACCGCGCCATCGAGATCCACCAGCGCCGCACGACCGGCTTCGGCGAGATCGTGCGGGTGGCCGTCACGCAGTATCCGAAGCGGTTCGTGCTCGGCCTGTCGCTGTTCATCGGCCAGGCGTTCCTCTACAACGCTGTGTTCTTCACCTACGCCCTCGTGCTGACGAAGCTGCTCGGCGTGCCTGACGACGTCGCCCCCTGGTCGCTTGTACCCATCGCGATCGGCAACTTCCTCGGGCCGCTCGTGCTCGGTCACCTCTTCGACGCCATCGGTCGCCGGTTCATGATCACGCTGTCCTACGTGGGCTCCGGCGTGCTGCTGGTCGGAACGGCCATCCTGTTCGGTTCGGGAGCGCTCGACGCGTTCTGGCTGACCGCGTGCTGGATGGTCGTGTTCTTCCTCGCGTCGGCCGGCGCGAGCAGCGCGTACCTGACGGTGAGCGAGATCTTCCCGATGGAGACCAGGGCGATGGCGATCGCGTTCTTCTACGCGGTGGGCACCGGCCTCGGTGGCATCATCGGGCCGATCCTGTTCGGCCAGCTGATCGGCGGCGGCATCCAGGCGGTCGCCATCGGCTACTACATCGGGGCGGGGCTGATGATCGCGGCGGGCCTGGTGGAGCTGTTCCTCGGAGTGGACGCCGAACGCAAGTCGCTCGAGGACATCGCCGCCCCGCTCTCCTCGTCCGCCAAGGGCTGACCGGCCCCGCGCCGGCCGGCCGCCGAGCACAGGGAAAAGGTCGCGGATCCGCTCGATTCGCGACCTTTTCCCTGTGCTCGGCGGCGTCAGGAGGTGGCGAGGAGCTCGAGGAGGGCGGGCTCGGGGGCGCGGCCGCCGCTGGTGTCGATGACCTCGCCCTGGCGGTAGCGGTCGAAGACGCGCGGGTCGATGTAGCTGTTGCGCGCGATCGCCGGCGTGTTCCCGAGGGCCTGAGCCGCCTCGTCGACTGCGGCGCTCACCCGCTTCTTGCGCTTGGCCTCGGTGTCCGCCGTGCCGAGCTCGGCCAGCGCCTTCGCGGCCACGATGGTGCCGTGCAGCGTCCGGAAGTCCTTCGCCGTGAACTCGCCGCCGCTCTGCCGGCGGATGTACTCGTTGAGCGACGCGGGCCGGATGGAGTGCCAGGTGCCCTCCTTCCAGGAGAACAGCCGCGACCGCGCGCCGCGCAGCGCGACGATCTCGCCGAGCAGCGCCGCCAGGTCCTCGTCCTCGATGGTGCTCGCCCACTTCTGCGCGGACTTCGCCGGGAAGGTGAGCGTGACCGCGTCCCCGTCGATCTGGGCGTGCCGGCACAGCAGCGTGGTCAGCCCGCGGCTGCCGTTGGCGTGCAGGTACTCCTCGCTGCCGATCCGCAGCGATCCCAGGTCGATCACCCGGAAGGCGGCGGCCAGGATGCGGTCGCGCCCGAACCCCTCCGAGCGCAAGTCCATCGTCACCTTGCGCCGGGCCGCAGGGAGCGTCTCCGCCAGCTGGGACGCGCGCTCGAACTTGATGCGGTCCTGATGGATGCGCCAGGACTCGTGGTAGAGGTACTGCCGCCTTCCCGCGCCGTCCGTGCCGACCGCCTGGATGTGACCGCGCGCGTCCGGCGAGATCCACACGTCCTGCCAGGCCGGCGGGATGACCAGCGAGCGGATGCGCTCCAGCTCGCGCTCGTCGACGATCGGGTTACCGGCCTCGTCCTCGTACACGGGCCCCTTCGCCGTCGACCGGCGCGCGTATCCCGGACCGGAGGGGTCGCTTCGTCGCAGCCGGGTCACGCGGGCTTCTTGGCCTTCTTCGCGGGCGCCTTCTCGGCGGTCGTCTTGGCCGTGGCCTTCCTGGCGGTGGACTTCTTCGCAGTGCTCTTCGCGGCGCCGGTCTTCGAGGCACTCGCCTTCGTGGCGCCGCCCGTGCCGCTCTCCTTGCCCGAGCGGCTGCGCTCCACGCTGCGCTGCAGCGCCTCCATCAGGTCGATGACCTCGCCGCCGCCCTTCTTCTCGGTCTCCTCCTCGCCGAAGGTCGCCGCCGTGTCCACGCTCTCGCCCTGCTCGAGCTTGGCGTCGATCAGCTTGCGCAGCTCCTCCTGGTACTCGTCGGAGAACTTCTCCGGCTCGAAGTCGCCGGCGAAGCTCTCCATGAGCGCGGCGGAGAGCGACAATTCGCGGTCGGTGATGCGCGGGCTGGACTCGAGCGATGGGAAGTCGGCCTCGCGGATCTCGTCGTGCCAGAGCATCGTCTGCAGCACCAGCACGTTGCCGCGCACCCGGAGCGCGCCGAGGCGTGTCTTCTGGCGCAGGGCGAAGTTCACGATGGCGGTGCGGTCCTCGTCCTCCAGCGTCTTGCGCAGCAGCGCGTACGCCTTCAGCGACTTGGAGTCCGGCTCCAGGTAGTAGCTGCGGTCGAACATCAGCGGGTCGAGCTGGTCGTTCGGCACGAACTCCACCACGTCGATCTCCCGGCTGCGCTCGGCCGGCAGCGACTCCAGATCCTCCGGGGTCAGGATGACCGTCCGCTCGCCGTCGTCGTACGCCTTCGCGATGTGCTCGTACGGGATGGTCTTGCCGTCGATCTCGCACACGCGCTTGTAGCGGATCCGCCCGCCGTCCGCGTCGTGCACCTGGTGCAGCGCGACGTCGTGGTCCTCCGTGGCGCTGTAGACCTTCACCGGCACGTTGACCAGACCGAAGGTGATCGCACCCGTCCAAATGGCCCTCATGGCACCATCGTGTCCGCGGAATGCATGTTTATCAACAGGTGATCGTGCACGAGGTCCCTGGCGTACGGTACTCGCATGGCTGCTGAGGACACCGAGACGGTCTCGATCGGGGGGCACCGGCTGAGGCTGACCAACCTCGACAAGGTGCTGTATCCGGAGACCGGCACGACGAAGGCGGACGTGATCGCCTACTACAGCGCGATCGCCGACGTGATGATCCCGCACGTGCGCGACCGGATCGCGACCCGCAAACGGTGGGTGCACGGCGTCGGCACCCCCGAACATCCCGGGCAGGTGTTCTTCCAGAAGAACCTCGACCCTGCGTCCACCCCGGACTGGGTCGTCCAGAGCACGGTCACGCACAAGACGAGCACCAACAGCTACCCGCTCGTCAACGACGAGGCGACCCTGATCTGGCTGGCGCAGATCGCGTCGCTGGAGATCCACGTGCCGCAGTGGCGCGTCGGGAAGGGCGGCGAGCGCCGCAACCCGGACCGGCTGGTGCTGGACCTCGACCCCGGCGATGGGGTGACGCTCGCCGACTGCGCCGAGGTCGCCCGCTGGGCGAAGGCCATCCTGGACGACATGGGGCTCGACCCGATGCCGGTCACGAGCGGGTCGAAGGGCATCCACCTGTACGCCGCGCTCGACGGCTCGCAGACCAGCGACCAGGTGTCCGCCGTCGCGCACGAGCTGGCGCGGGCGCTGGAGGCCGACCACCCCGACCTCGTGGTCAGCGACATGAAGAAGACGCTGCGCGTGGGCAAGGTGCTCGTCGACTGGAGCCAGAACAACGGAGCGAAGACCACGATCGCCCCCTACTCGCTGCGCGGTCGCTTCCACCCGACCGTCGCCGCGCCGCGGACCTGGCGTGAGCTCGCCTCGAAGGACCTGCGCCACCTCGACTACACCGAGGTGCTGCAGCGGGTGAAGCGGCGGGGTGACCCGCTCGCGGACCTGTCGGCGGGGTCCGCGAGCGCCGCGGGTTCCGTGGGAGCGGCGGCCGGCGGCGACCGGCTGACCACCTACCGGTCGATGCGCGACGCGGAGAAGACGCCGGAGCCGGTGCCGCTCGAGGTGAGCCCGGACGCGGCGGACGGACGCTCGTTCGTCATCCAGGAGCACCACGCCCGGCGCCTGCACTGGGACTTCCGGCTGCAGCACGACGGCGTGCTGGTGAGCTGGGCGCTGCCGAAGGGACCGCCGACCGACCCGAAGCAGAACCACCTCGCCGTGCATGTGGAGGACCACCCGCTGGAGTACGGGACGTTCGCGGGCGACATCCCGCACGGCGAGTACGGCGCCGGTCACGTCGACATCTGGGACCACGGCGAGTACGAGCTGGAGAAGTGGCGGGACGACGAGGTGATCGCGACGCTGCACGGCCAGCCCGACGGCGGCCTCGGCGGCGAGCCGCGGAAGTTCGCGCTGATCGCGACGAAGCAGGGCGGCGACGAGAAGAACTGGCTGATCCACCTGATGAAGGATGCGGCGACCCCGCCGGCGAACACCGGGTCCCGGGGCAGGAAGAAGGACGCGGCACCGGCCGGCCGGAAGACCGCGGCCACCGGCGGCACGCCGGCCGGAGAGCCCATCACCGGCAAGCCGGTCTCCCCCATGCTCGCCACCCTCGGCTCGCCGGGCGAGATCCACGATGAGGACGACTGGGCGTTCGAGATGAAGTGGGACGGGATCCGCGCGATCGCCGAGATCCGCGGCGGCGTGCTGCGGCTGACGACGCGCAACGGCAACGACGTGACCCGCACCTACCCGGACCTCGGCGGGCTGGTCGACATCGCCGACGGCCACGACCTCGTGCTCGACGGCGAGATCGTCACGTTGACCCGGCAGGGCCGACCCGACTTCGGGCTGCTGCAGACCAGGATGGGCCTCACCAGGCCCGCCGAGGTGGAGGCCGCCGCGAAGCGCGCGCCCGCGCACTACATGGTCTTCGACATCCTGGAGCGCGACGGCGACGACCTACGGAAGCAGCCGTACGACGACAGGCGCATGGCGCTGCGGGAGGCGGTCCGGCCGCCGAAGAGCGATCCGGTGCAGGTGCCGCCGGCGTTCGACGGCGACCTGGCGCACGCCGTCGCCTCGAGCAAGGAGCTGGGGCTCGAGGGCGTCGTCGCGAAGCTGCGGGACAGCACATACTCGACCGGGCGGCGCTCGCGCAGCTGGATCAAGATCAAGCACCACCGCACCCAGGAGGTCGTGATCGGCGGCTGGACGCCGGGCAACGGGCGCAGGGCGAACACGATCGGCGCGCTGCTGCTCGGCATCCCGGACGGCGACGGCCTGCGCTACGTCGGCAAGGTGGGCACGGGCTTCACGGACACAATGTTGGACGACCTGACCGCGAAGCTCGGCGCGCACGAGCGGAAGACGTCCCCCCTCGATGGCGTGCCCTCCGCCGACGCGCGCGGCGCGCACTGGGTGCGGCCCGAGTACGTCGGCGAGGTCGAGTTCGCCGAGTGGACCGGGACCGACCGCCTCCGGCAGCCGTCGTGGCGCGGCCTGCGCCCGGACAAGCGCGTCGACCAGGTGGTGCGCGAGGGCTGAGCCGGCCGCTGCCGCGCTATGGGGCGTAGACGCGGAGGGCGCCGGGGAGCAGTGTGAGCCGGAGCCGTTCGCCCGGGGTGTCGGTGGCCGCCTCGCCGTCGTGGGCGTAGCCGGGGTCCTCTCCGCGGGAGGCGATGGTCAGCTCCTGCGCGGTGAAGCCGTCGATGACGGGCGGCCCCTGCAGGAACGGCAGCCGAGCGACGAGCGTGTCGGCGCGTCCGCCGAACGCGAGCGCAACGGCACCGCGCGTCTTCGGCTTTCCGCCCGCCTCCAGGATGCGCACATCCAGCAGGCCGTCGTCGAGCCTGCGGCGCTCGATGGGCGCGACGGTGACCGGGTAGTACCGGTCGACGCCGACGAACACCGACCAGATCGTGCGCGCCCGGCCGTCCACCTCCACCTCGAACGGCTCGCTGCGCCGCAGCACCCGCACCGCGGCGATCAGCGCGGCGAGCGGCTTGCCCCAGCGGCCCTCGTGGCGCTCGCGCTCGGCGACGAACGCGGGATAGACGCCGATGGATGCGGTGTTCAGCACCGTCCGCCGCTCGCCCGTCGGGAAGGCCAGCTCGGCGGCGTCCACCGCGCGGCCCGTCCCGGCGGCGAAGGCATCGAGGGCGGTGTCGAACGTCTCCAGCCCGGCGGCCTTCGCGAAGTGGTTGAAGGTGCCGCCGGGCAGCACGAGGAGCGGGAGGTCGGCGAGGCGCGCCTCGTGCGCGACGGCGCCGACCGATCCGTCGCCTCCCACGATGCCGAGCGCGGCGGGCGGGGTGGCTGCGGCGAGGCGGTCGCGGATGAGCGCCGCGATGTCGTCGCCGTCCTGGAGCACGTGGACGTCGGCCGCCGGGAGCCGCTTCGCGAGCAGCGGCGCCGGGTCCGGCCGACCGAGGCCCTTGCCCGACCCGGGGTTCACCAGGATGAACAGCCCGGCGCCGTCGGCGAGCACGGGCAGGTCGACCGTCCCCGCCGTCGGCGCCGGGGTCGGCACGAGCGGCCGTGCGGAGGTGACCGCCTTGATCGCGAGCGCCGCCCCCGCGCCGATCGCGGCGCCGCCGACGACGTCGGAGAACCAGTGCGCACCGGTGTGCAGCCGCGAGTAGCCGACGCCCGCCGCGAGCGGCGCGAGCGCTGCCCCCGCGGCCGGGGAGCCGAGCGCGACGCCGGTGGTGAAGGCGACCGCGCTGGCCGTGTGGCCGGAGGGGAACGACGGCGAGGTCGGCGAGCGATCCAGCCGGCGCGAGACAGGGATGGAGGTGAGCGCAGGGCGCTGACCGCCCAGCAGCCGCTTCCCGACGACGTTCGCGACCAGGCTGGCGAGGCCAAGCGAGGCGAGCCCGCGGGCCGCGGCCTTCGGCTTGCCGAGGGCGACCAGGACCCCGGCGGCGGCGAACCAGAGCTTGCCGTGGTCCGCGGCGCCGGTGAACAGCCGCCAGAACGCGTCCGCTGCCGGGCCGGTACGGCGGGCGTTGATGCGACGGGCGACGGCCTCGTCGATGCGGGCGATGCGGCGCGGGAGCGGCGGGCGGCGGCGGGATGCGGGCATGCCCCCACCGTAGCCCCGCCCCGTTCGCGGCCGCCGTTGGAGGTTCGCGGGAGCGGGCGCGGCGGCGGTAGGATCGTCGTCGTGAGCACGCACCTGACCGCAGAGAACACGACCGCAGCCGATCAGACCGTCGTCGACGACGAGAACGGCGGCCTCGTCCGCAGCCTCAGCGCCACCCTTCCGACGGCGCTCGGCAACCTGATCGCCACCGTCGTGGTGCTGGTCACGATCGTGCTCGGCATCTGGAGCCTCGTCGCCACGTGGAGCGGCAACCCCGGCTCCGCGCTGCCGTTCTTCCAGATGGTCGTCGCCGGCACGGTCGTGAGCCTCAACGCGATCTACGCGCGCCGCACCTTCAGCTACGTGATCACGCTGATCGGCGCCATCCTCTGGCTCTGGGTGTCCGTCACCCCGTTCCAGCCGTTCTGGCAGGTGCTGCTGCAGTCGCTGACCGTCACGCTCATGCTCGCCGGCGTCGTGTTCTCCACCGCCGCGGTCGCGCTCAGCAAGAAGCCCCGCTTCTGAGTCCCGAGCAGACGCCGGACACCAAGGAGCCCGACGATACGACGCTGGCGCGCCGGCGCCACTTCGTCGACCTCAGCCCGCTGAGGGAGTCCCCCGCGTTCGCGCGGCTCTGGCTCGGCGGCGCGATCTCCGGCATCGGCGGCCAGATGACCGTGGTCGCGGTCGGGCTGCACATCTACGACCTGACGCACTCCACGCTCGCCGTCTCCTTCGTCGCGCTGTTCGCGCTCGCGCCGATGATCGTGTTCGGCCTGTACGGCGGTGTGCTCGCCGACGCGTTCGACCGCAGGACGGTCGCGCTCGTCACGGCGATCGTCGCCTGGGTCTCCACCGCAGGGATCGCGCTGTTCGCCTGGTTCGACGTGCAGGTGGTCTGGCCGCTCTACGTGCTGACGACGATCAACGCGGTCGCCACCGTGATGATCGGCGGCACCCGACAGGCGATCACCCCGCGGCTGCTCCCGGCCCGCCTGCTGCCGGCGGCGAGCGCGCTCGGCGGCATCGGGATGGGCGTGATGGTCACCGTCGGGCCCGCGCTCGCCGGCCTCCTGGTCGCCAGCGTCGGTATCCCGTGGACGTACACGATCGACGTCCTGCTCTTCACCGCCGCTTTCCTCGGCATCTTCACGCTGCCCTCGATCGTGCCGGAGGGCGAGCGGCAGAGCGCCGGGCTCTCCTCGGTGCTGGAGGGTCTGCGCTTCCTGCGCACGGCGCCGAACCTCAGCATGACCTTCGTGCTCGACGTGATCGCCATGACCTTCGGTCAGCCGCGCGCGCTGTTCCCCGCGGTCGGCGCGCTGCTGATCGGCGGCGGCCCGGTCACCGTCGGCATCCTGACCGCGGCCGGCGCCGTCGGGACGCTGCTCTCCAGCGTCTTCTCCGGGCGCCTCGGCCACGTGCGCTGGCAGGGCCGCGCCGTCGAGCGGGCGATCATCGTCTACGGCGCCGCGATCCTCGGCTTCGGGATCGTGCTCGCCGTCGTCGCGTCCACCGGCACGACCGGCGGCGGCACCTCCATCGCCCAGGCGAACCTGCCCGCGCTCATCCTCGCCACGCTGCTGCTCGCGGCGTCCGGAGCGGCGGACAACGTCAGCTCGATCTTCCGGATGACGATCCTGCAGGCCTCCGCCCCCGACGTGATGCGCGGACGGTTGCAGGGCGTCTTCACCGTGGTCGTCACCGGCGGTCCGCGGCTCGGCGACCTCTACGTGGGTCTGCTCGCCCTCACCGGCGCGCTCTGGTTCCCGCCGCTGCTCGGCGGCCTCGTGATCGTGGTGCTCGTCGCGACGATCGTGCGCGTGCAGGGCGCCTTCCGTCGCTACGACGCCCTCGCCCCCACGCCGTAGTCCGCGCGCCGTATTCCGCGCGTCCGGGGCGCACCGCCCCGTGAGCCTGGGCGGCGGCAGGCGGACGCCTCAGCGCGGGTGGATGCGGCGGGCGAGTCGCGGGTAGTCGACGACCAGGCCGTCCTCGTCCACCGTCAGGTCGGCGGCGAAGCCGGACCCGACGCTCCGGTAGCGCACGACGCTGCGTCCGGAGGCGGGATCGAACGGATCGGCTGCGCTGTAGGCCTGCCTGCTGGCGGTGACCGCGAGCGACGGCAGGTCCACCCACGCCATCGTCAGCTCGGTCTCCGGCAGCCCGCTGCGGGCGTCCAGCCGCAGGATCGGCATCGTGTTGGTCACCGGGCAGAGGGCGAGGTCGCAGTCGAGCGCGTCGTCCAGCGACGCGGGATGCGCGGCTCCCGGATCCGGCATCCGCTCGCCGTGGTAGTCGGCCTCCCCGTGCGCGTACGTCTCGGTCGTCCAGCGGCCGTGGCCGTCCCGCTCGAGCACGAGCCAGCGGGTGAAGCCGCGGCCGGCGACCGATACGGAGAGACGCGACGTCACCCAGTCCGCCCCCGTCTCGAGCGCCCAGCTCGTGACGTAGTCGGTGGTCCGCGACGTCCCGAGCGCGTCGAGCCGGTCGGGCGCGAGCGTGACGACGGCCGCCTCCAGCCGTTCGGGGTCTTCGTCGCCGCGCCACTCGACGTGCCGCACCGCTCCGCGCATCCCGCTCACCTCCGCTCCAGCACGCCGCGCACGTATGCGGCCTGCCCGATGTGCTGCAGGTCGTCCGAGATCACGCTGACCAGCCGCACCGCGAGGGTCACGGGCGGGTCCCAGGACCGGTCGACGACGCGAGCGAGGCCGTCGTCGGTCAGGCCGGCGAGGAACTCCGCGGTTCGCGCGTGCACCGCGGCGTGGTATCCGGCCAGATCGCCGGCGCTCACCGCGGCGAGCGCGGCCACGTCGGAGGAGTCGTGCCCGTAGCCCGTGTCGGCGGTGTCGAACGGCAGGCCGAAGCGGTCCGCCCAGCCCTCCTCGGTCCACGCCTGCTCGCGGCCGGCGACGTCGGAGACGTGGTCGTCCTGGATACGGGTCAGGTGCCAGACGAGCCAGGCGATGGAGTTGGCGTCCGGGTCCAGTCGGGCGGCGAGCGTCTCGGCGCCCAGCCCGCGCACGGTGTGCCGGACGGTCGCGGCGATGCGCCCGAAGGCGTCCGTCAGCAGATCGGTGGCAGCGGTCACGAGTCCTCCCTGCGGTCTTCTGCCCGAAACGATACGCTCACGCCATGCAGACAGCGACGACCATCGTGATCGCCATCGCCGCCCTGACGACCGCCGCGGCCGGCGGCGTCTACCTCGGATTCAGTGCCATGGTGATGCCGGCACTCGCCCGTTCGCGCGACGCGTCCGCCGCGTCGGCCGCGACGATGAACCGCATCAACGTGCGTGCGCCGCGCTCCTCGTTCATGCTCGCCTTCCTCGGCTCGGCGCTCGCCTGCCTCGCCTCCGGCGTGCTCGTGCTGGGCCGACTGCCCGCCCTCGACGCGGTCCTCGCCCTCGCCGGGGCGCTGCTCGGCGTCGCCGGCTTCCTGATCACGGCCGGCGTGAACGTCCCGCTGAACAACCGGCTCGCCGCCGCCGGAGACGACGCGGCGGCGTTCGCCGCGTTCGAGGGGCCGTGGCGCCGGGCGAACGCGGCGCGCGGCGCGGCCTCACTTCTCGGCGCCGCCTCGCTCGTCGCCGCCATCGCCGTCTGAGTCAGGCGGCCGGAAGCGGCACGGGCGCCGCCGGTCCAACGTAACGCGCGGACGGCCGCACGATCTTGCCGTCCGCGGCCTGCTCCAGGATGTGCGCGCTCCAGCCGACCACCCGGGCCGCGGCGAAGGTGGCCGTGAACATCGAGCGGTCGACCCCGCACAGCTCCATCACCACACCCGCGTAGAACTCGACGTTGGTGTGCAGCTCGCGGCCGGGTTTCAGCTCCGCGAGCAACTCCTGCACCCGGCGCTCGACGGTGACCGCGAAGTCCACGCGCTCCCCGCCGAAGCCCTCGGCGACCTCGCGCAGCATGCGTGAGCGCGGGTCCTCCGTGCGATACACGGCGTGGCCGAAGCCCATGACGCGGCCGCCGGAGGTGACGGCGCGCGTCACCCATGCGTCGATGCGCTCGGGCGTCCCGATCGCGTCCAGCGTCTCGAGCGCCCGGCTGGGCGCGCCTCCGTGGAGCGGGCCCGCGAGCGCGCCGAGCGCGCCGCCGACCGCGGAGGCGACGTCGGCGCCGGTGGAGGCGATGACCCGCGCCGTGAAGGTGGAGGCGTTGAAGCCGTGGTCGATCGCCGCGGTCATGTAAGCGCTCAGCGCGTGCTCGTGCGCCGCGTCCGGCACCGCGCCGGTGAGCTGGTAGAGGTAGTTCGCGACATGGCCGAGGTCGTCGCGCGGTTCCCGTGGGTCCGCGCCGTTCGCGAGCGCGTGCAGCGCCGCCAGCAGCACGGGCGAGACGGCTGCGACGCGCACGGCGTCCTCCAGGCGGGCCGCCTCGTCCTCGTCGTAGACGGGCCGGGCGCCGTCCGCTGCCGACACGGCGGCGAGGGCCATCCGAAGTCCCGCGAGGGCGTCGTCCCCGGCCAGTCCGGCGATGGCGGGGAGCAGGTCGCGCACCGCGTCCGGGATCCGGCGCGCGGCGGCGACCCGCTCGCGGAACGCGGTCAGCTGCACCGCGTCCGGCAGCTCGCCGAACAGCAGCAGGTACCACGCCTCCTCGAACGTGCGCCCGGTCGCGAGGTCGATCGCCGAGTACTGGCGGTAATGGTAGAAGCCCTCGTGCCCGCGCACGTCGCCGAGCCGGGTGCTGGCGGCGACGACGTTCGTCAGTCCGCGCGGGACGTCGATCAGGGTGTCGTTCATGCGGTCCATGACGGTAGTCTCAACGTGGATCGAGCCTGCGTCAACGTTGATTGGATCAATATGCAATCCCTCCCCCGGCTGACCGCCGAGCAGACCGCCGAGCGCCTCGGTGTCAAGCTCGAGACGCTGTACGCCTACGTCGCGCGCGGTCGGCTGTCTCGGGAGCGGACGGCGGACGGCTCCACCTTCGACGCCCTGGAGGTGGAGCGCTTCGCGTCCTCACGCCGGCGCAGCCCCGCCCCCGGCGCGCGCCATGGCGAGGGCCGGCCGCTCATGGTGATCGAAACGGACTTCGCGCTCATCGAGGACGGCGAGCTCTACTACCGCGGCCGTGCCGCCACCGAGCTCGCCGACGAACCGTTCGAGACGGTCGCGCGCTGGGCGCTCACCGGACGCTGGGAGGCGGACGCACGGTTCTCCCCCGGCGCCGGGCTGGATGCGGCCCGCGCGGCGGCGGCCGCGCTCCCGCCGGGCGCCGGGGACCGCGACCGCCAGCTCGTCGCGGTCACGGCGCTGGCCGCTGCGGATCCGCTGCGCACCTCCCTCGACCCGGCCGACGTGGCCGGAGCCGCCGAACGGCTGGTCGCCGGGATGGTCGCCGTGCTCCCGTCCGGAGCGGCGGACCCGGCCGGGACGTCTCTCGCGAGCGCCCTGTGGTCGCGGCTCTCGCCGCAGCCCGCGCGTGCGGGCAGCGTCCGCACGCTCAACGCGGCGCTGGTGCTGCTGCTCGATCACGACCTCGCCGTGTCCACCCTCGCGGCGCGCGCGGCGGCGTCGGCACGGGCGACACCGTACGCGGTCGTGGTCACCGGGCTCGGCGCGCTCGACTCGCCGCTGCACGGCAACGCCAGCCGAGCGGCGCACCGTCTGCTGTCCCGCGTCATCGGCGGGGACGAACCCGCGCGGGCGGTCGCCGACGCGGTCGTCGACGGCCGCGGACCGCTGCCCGGCTTCGGCCAGCCGCTGTACCCGTCCGGCGATCCTCGGGCGCGCATCCTGCTCGGGATGCTCTCCGAGGATCCCGATGCCGCGCCCGTGGTCGACGCCGTGGAGCGGGTGTCTGCGGTGCTGCGCGATCGCACCGGCGCCGAGCCGAACGTCGACCTCGCACTGGCCGCCCTGTCGCTGGCGGGCGGGATGCGCGACGACGCCGGGGAGGTCGTCTTCGCGACCGCGCGCTCCGTCGGCTGGATCGTGCACGCCATCGCCGAGTACGCGGAGCGCCCGCTGCGCCTCCGCCCGGTCGGCCGCTACGCCGGTCCCTCCGCCTGACCCGCCGCGCCGACCCACGAGGCCGCCGAGCACAGGGAAAAGGTCGCGAATCGTGCGGATTCGCAGCCTTTTCCCTGTGCTCGGCAGCCTGAGTGAACCCTAGCGGCGGAGGGCCTTGCGGGCCAGGAAGTTGCCGAGGAACTGGGCCGCCTGCACGAGGACCACGATCGTGAGCACCGCGACCCAGGTCACCACCCAGTTGTAGCGCTGGTAGCCGTACGAGATCGCGAAGTCGCCGAGGCCTCCGCCGCCGAGGCTGCCGGCAACGGCCGACAGGTCCACGATCGCGACGAACACGAAGGTGTAGCCGAGGATCAGCGGCCCGAGCGCCTCCGGGATGAGCAGCGTGACGATGATGCGCCAGGGGCTCGACCCCATCGCCCGCGCCGCCTCGATCACGCCGGGATCGATCGTGACGAGGTTCTGCTCCACGATCCGGGACAGCCCGAACGTCGCCGCGATCGTCATCGGGAAGATCGCCGCCGGCGTGCCGAGGAACGTCCCCAGCACGAACTGCGTGAGCGGCGCGACCGCCGTCATGAAGATGATGAACGGGATCGGGCGGATGAAGTTCACGATCACGTTCAGCACCGCCGAGAGCGGGCGGTTCTCGAGCAGGCCGCCCGAGCGCGTCGTGTACAGCAGGACGCCGAGCGCGAGGCCAAGGATGCCGCCGAGCACCAGCGTCGCCAGCACCATCCACAGCGTCTGCCCGATGGACGTCCAGTACACCGGCCACAGTGTCGACCAGTCGGTCACGCGGCCACCTCCTCGACCTCGGTGACGGCGCGGAGCTCGGCGATCAGGGCATCCACGTTGGCGGGCTCGCCGACGAGCTCCAGCGTGAGGCTGCCGAACGACCGCCCTTGGAGCGCCGAGATGCCGCCGTAGACGATCTCGAACCGGACGTCGTGACGGCCGACGGCGTCCGACAGCACGGAGCCGAGCCTGCCGTCGTCGTGGATGCGCGCGGACACGATCCGGCCCGCGTGCTTCCCGCGCAGCCGCTCGATGTCGGCCGCGCCCGGCTGGTTGCGGAGCACGGTGCCGACGAAGCGCCGAGCGGTCGGGGTCTGCGGGTTGGAGAACACCTCGAACACGGAGCCGGTCTCGATCACCCGTCCCGCGTCGAGCACGGCGACCCGGTCGGCGATCGAGCGGACGACCTCCATCTCGTGCGTGATGACGACGATCGTCACGCCGAGCTCGGCGTTCACGCGCTTCAGCAGGGAGAGCACGTCGGCCGTCGTCTCGGGGTCGAGCGCGCTGGTCGCCTCGTCCGCCAGCAGGATGGACGGGTTCGTCGCGAGCGCCCTGGCGATGCCGACGCGCTGCTTCTGGCCGCCGGAGAGCTGGTCGGGGTACGCCCAGGCCTTGTCCGTCAGCCCGACGAACGCGAGCAGCTCCGCCACCCGCTGCTTGCGCTTCTCCGCCGGCCAGCCGGCCACCTTCAGCGGATAGGCGATGTTGCCGAACACCGTGCGCGAGCGGAACAGGTTGAACTGCTGGAAGATCATGCCGATGCCGGCGCGGACGCCTCGCAGCTCGCGCTCGCGCATCCGGGTGAGGTCGCGACCGTCCACCACGACGGCGCCCGAGGTGGGATGCTCCAGCGCGTTGATCAGCCGCAGCAGCGTGCTCTTGCCGGCGCCGGAGTAGCCGATGATCCCGAAGATCTCGCCGCGTTCGATGCTGAGGTCCACGCCCTCGACGGCCGCGACCGCGGCGTCACCGGAGCGGAAGCTCTTGGTGACGCCGCGGAACTCGATGTGCGGTGCCACGCGCCTACTTCGCCGCCTCGATCGTCTTCTTGAGGCCGTCGAGGATGCCGATCAGGTCGGACTGCGACTTCTCGACGATCACCGCGGTGTTCTTGGAGTCGGCAAGGACCGCGTCCTCGACCGCCTTGGTGTGGTACAGCTCCGCGATCTTCAGGTAGGTCTTGTCGTCCTTGTCCTTCTCGCGGGCGACGAACGCGTTGATGTACGGCTCGGCGGTGGCCGACTTCGGGTCGTCCTGGAAGAGGGCCGACTTCGGGTCGAGCCCGGCGGTCAGCGCGAAGTTGTTGTTCACGATCGCGGCGGCGGCCGAGTCCAGGGCGGGCGCGGTCTGCGCGGCGTCGACCGCGATGACGGTGACCTTCGATGCGGACGCGTCGATGTCGGCGGGCGTGGCGAGCGTGTTGCCGCCGTCCTTCAGTGTCAGGAGACCGGCCTTCTGCAGAACGAGAAGGGCACGCGCCTGGTTGGTGGGGTCGTTCGGGATCGCGACCTGCGCGCCCTTCGGGATCGACTCGAGCGAGGTGTACTTCTTCGAGTACAGCGGCAGCGGGACGACCAGCGTGGAGGCGATCGGGACGAGATCCTGCTTGGCCTGAACGTCGTAGTTCGCGAGGAACTGCAGGTGCTGGAACAAGTTCAGGTCGAGCTGGCCGTCGGCGAGCGCGGGGTTGGCCTGCGTGTAGTCGCGGAAGCCGACCACCTGGATGTCGATGCCCTCCTTCGCGGCCTCCTGCTTCAGGATCGGCCAGTACGGGGCCGCCTGCTCGGTGGTGCCGATCGTGACGGTGACGCGCTTGCCCGCAGCCTCGGACGAACCGGCGCCGTTCAGGTTCACGGCCACCAGCACCACGGCGACGATCACGACGACCAGCGCGACGGCGACGCCGACGATCCAGCCGGTCTTCGACTTCTTCGGCTTCTCGGGGAGCGAGGGGACGGGTGGGGTGGCGTCGGACATGGCTGTGCCTCTCGTGAAGGGTGGGAGATGCCGGCGGACGGTTGGCGGCCATTCGAGCCTCGCAAGCGCGCCGCCGCCCGTCAAAGTGCGTTCCGAAATGTGACGCTCGCGCGTACTGTGAGGCGCATCCGGCAGCGAAAGGGAGATGAGATGGGCGCGATCGACGACGACGACATCAGCACGAGCATGCCCGGCGGTGGCGAAGGCCCCGCCGATGGCGGAGCGAATCCGGGTGGCCACGACGGCGGAGCCGACGGCTCGGCCGGAGGCGGCGGCGAGGGCCCGGCCGACGGCGGAGCCAACCCCGGTGGCCACGACGGCGGAGCCGACGGCTCGGCCGGAGGCGGCGGCGAGGGCCCGGCCGACGGCGGAGCCAACCCCGGCGGCCACGACGGCGGAGCCGACGGGTCCGCTTGATGGCGACGGACGAGCGCGGGCCGGGCGACCGGCCCGCGCTTTCGCGCTGCACGACGCTCGATGCCGGGACGTTCGCCCGCGAGCACTGGGGACGCCGCCCGCTCTTCACTCCCGCGGCCGCCCTCGACCAGGACTTCTCGGACCTGTTCAGTACCGCCGATGTGGATGAACTGGTCGCCTCGCGCGCGCTGCGCACCCCGTTCGTGCGCATGGCGAAGGAGGGCGACGTCCTCTCCCCCGGCCGCTTCACCGGCCCGGGCGGATTCGGAGCGGAGATCGCCGACCAGCTGGACGCCGACAAGGTGCTCGCGGAGTTCGGTGCCGGCGCGACCCTCGTGCTGCAGGGCCTGCACCGCACCTGGCCGCCGATCGCGGAGTTCTCGCGCCGGCTTGCCGAGGAGCTCGGGCATCCCTGCCAGGTGAACGCCTACATCACCCCGGCGTCGTCGCGCGGCTTCGATCCGCACTACGACGTACACGATGTCTTCGTGCTGCAGATCGCCGGTGAGAAGCACTGGCGCATCCACGAGCCCGTGCATCCGGACCCGCTGCGTGACCAGCCGTGGAGCGACCACCGCGCGGCGGTCGCCGCCCGCGCGCAGGAGACGCCGGCCATCGACGAGGTGTTCCGGCCCGGCGACGCGCTCTACCTGCCGCGCGGCTGGATCCACTCGGCGGAGGCGCTCGGCGGCGTCTCGGTGCACCTGACCATCGGCGTCGCCGCGTACACCCGCGACGAGGTCGTGCGGGCTGCGGTCGCGCGGGCGGCGGACACGGCGGCGCTGCGCGCCTCCCTCCCTCTCGGCTTCGACCCGGACGACACGGCTGCGCTGGCCCCGATCGTCGACGACGCCCTCGCCACACTGCGCGCCGCCCTCGACGACCCGGCGACCCGCGCGAGCGTGCTGGAGACCGTGGCGGCGGGCCTCGCCCGCCGCAGGGCCTCCGACATCCGGCCGGAGCCGGTTCGCCCGCTGGCGACGATCGCCCAGGCGGGCGATCTCACCGCGGACACCGCCCTGGTGCTGCGGGAGGGTCTCCGCCCCGTGCAGGAGGTGGACGCCGACACGGTCGCCGTCCGGCTGCCCGCGAAGACCGCGACCCTGCCCGTCGCCGCGGCGGCCGCGGTCGACCGGCTGCTCGACGGCAGCCCGGTGCGCATCGCCGACCTCCCGGAGCTGGACGCGTCCTCGGCCATCGTCGTCGCCCGGCGGCTGCTGCGCGAGGGGATCGTGGTGGTCGCGACGCCGTGACCACCGTCCCTCCCGGCACTGCCTGGCTCCCGTGCAGCGACCGCGCCCGCGAGCGCGGCGACCCGCTCCCCGGGACCGCGGGGCGCGGCGACCGCTGGCTGCTCGTAGAGCTGGAGAGCGCGTGGGGCCGGCACGCGTTCTTCGACTCGGCCCTCGATCCGGCGCTCGGTGCGGCCATCGTGGCGCGCGCCGAATCGGCAGGCATCCGGCCGCTCGCGATCCGGCGCACGCGGTTGCGCGCCGACGAGCGCCGGGCGCAGACCCGCTGGCGCTGGGCCCTCGTGGATGCGCGTCCCGGCCGCGCCGCGATCCGCTGGGGCGTCGTGTCCGATCCCGCGGACCTCCTCGGCCTCCCGCTGGACGGCAGCGCGGGCACGCCGTCCGACCGGCCGGCGTTCGCGGTCTGCGCCCACGCCAGGCACGACCAGTGCTGCGCGGTGCGCGGCCGGCCGGTGGTGGAGGCGCTGGCGCGCAGCCATCCCGAGGAGACCTGGGAGTGCTCGCACCTCGGCGGCGACCGGTTCGCGGCCACCATGATCCTGTTCCCGCACGGGCTGCTGTACGGCGCGGTGCCCGCGGCGGAGGCGGACGCCATCGTCGCGGACTACGCCGACGGGCGCGTCGACCCGCGCTACCTGCGCGGCCGCACCTCGCTCAGCACTGTCGCCCAGGCCGCGGAGGCATTCGCGCGCGACGCCTCCGGAGACACCGGGATCGACGCCTACCGGGTGCTCGCCGAGCACCCGCATCCCCACGGCTGGACGGTCGTGCTGGAGCATTGCGGTCGCCGGGTCGTGGTGGAGGTGGGCGAGCGGCTCTCCGAGCCGTTGCTCAGCACGTGCGCTGCAACGCTCGCGCACCCGGTCCGGGAGTTCGTCCCCGTCGCTGTGCGCTAGTCCTCAGAGGTCGAGCACGGCTGCCACCATCGCGTGGTCGGACACGGGTGCGTCCTTCCGCGCGGTCGCGTTCTCCGTGATGGAGGGCAGGCTTGCCGCGCCGGGGATCGTCGTCACCGACTGCACGGCCTTCCGCAGCGCCGTCGAGACGAAGAGGTGGTCGATCAGCTCGCCCGTGCCCCGGTAGATCCGGCTGAACCGCTTCTCGGGCGGGATGAGCGGGGCGAGGTTGAGCAGCCGCCAGCCGTCGCCGCTGTCCGGCTGCTTTTCCCCGGCCGTGCCGATCTCGCTCCCAGGAGGGCCATTCACGATCTGCGTCGTCGCGGCCTCGACGCCGTCGTTGAAGTCCCCCATCACGAACAGCCGACGTTCCGTGCCCTTACCGGCGAGCAGCGCGTCCGCGAACGTGCGGACGGCCGCCGCCTCCGCGGCCCTGCGCAACAGCGCGTAGGCCGCGTACCGGGCGCGCTCGTCCTCGTCGTGCGGCTGGAAGCCGCCGCCGGGGAAGCTGAGCAGCTTCGACTTGAGGTGGACGGACACCAGGTCCGCCTCGCCCGCGCCGGTGGTCACCCGCAGCCGCAGCGCGCCGCGCCCCATCGAGGCGAGCGGGGCGCCGTCGTCACTGGTGGGGACGCCGTGCAGCTGCGCGGGGATGTCGAAGTACTGCTGCGTCTCGACCACCGGCAGCCGGGTGGCGAAGCCGACCCGGATCGGATGCGAGGCCTCGAAGTGCGTCGACAGCTCACCGGTCCAGTCGGGGCCGAGCGCCGTCAGCAGCGCGTCGAAGGCCGCCGGGTCGCCGACCTCCTGGGTCGCGACCACATCCGCGCCCGACCCGTGGATGGTGGCCGCCAGCAGCTGGACCTTGTGGTCGAAGACCGCCTGGGAGCCCGGTCCGAACGGGGTGCCTGCCGGAAAGAAGTTCTCGAGATTCCAGGTTGCGACAGTGAGCACGATGCGCCTCCTCGCTTCGCGGCGCCCGGCCGGCGCCGACGGCGACAGTGTGCGCCGCGCTCGCGAGGGCGGCATCCGTGCCGGCACGGATTCGCACCGGCACGGGCGTCGGCCTCAGGCGTTCTGCGGCTGGTCCGCCGACTGCAGGATGCGGACCATGTTCCCGGACGGGTCGCGGAAGGCGCAGTCGCGGGGACCCCACGGCTGATCCTTCGGCTCCTGGAGGACCTCGGCGCCGGTCGAGCGCACGCGCTCGAACACCTCGTCCAGGTCGTCCTCGGTGTTGAAGACGACGTTGGTGAGCACGCCCTTGGTGACGAGCTCCTGGATGGCGTCGCCGTCCGACTGGGACCGGCCGGCGTACGGGTCGGAGAGCACGATCTGCGTGCCGCCGTCGGCACCGCCGAGGGTGATCCAGTGGTGGCCGCCGGACGCGACGTCGTTGAGGACGTCCAGGCCGAGCGCGTCGCGGTAGAACGCGAGCGCCGCCTCGGGGTCGGTCACCGTGATGTGCGAGTACTGAAGCGAAAGGGTCATGGCCTCAGCCTAGGAAGCGGACGCCGTGCGCGCTTCTCCAAAACTGCTCGAGTTCGCGGCGCTCGCGGCCCGCTTCACGGCGCGACGGGACGGGAGCGCACCGGCCGCGTGCGCTGCTTCGCGATGCAGTTCGGCATCGCCTCCTCCGCCCGATGCTCGCGCGCCCGATAGCTGGTCGGGCTCTCGCCGACCACCTCGGCGAACTTGGAGCTGAACGAGCCGAGCGAGGTACAGCCGACCGCCATGCACGCGTCGGTCACGCTCATCCCCTCGCGCAGCAGGGCCATCGCGCGCTCGATCCGGCGCGTCATCAGGTAGCTGTACGGCGTCTCGCCGTAGGCGGCGCGGAACCGGCGGGAGAAGTGCGAGGGCGACATGAAGGCGCCCGCGGCGAGCGTCGGCACGTCGAGCGGCTGCGCGTACTCGCGGTCCATGAAGTCCCGCGCGCGGCGCAGCGTCGTCAGCTCCGCGATCTCCTCCGGTGACACGCCTCCACCGTATCCCGGTTCAGGCGGGCTCGACCAGACGGATGAAGGCGCTGAGCTCGCCGACCCCGTCCGGGGTGGTGGGCAGGAACTCCGTGAGCAACGGCGAGTGGACGAGGTACGCCGCCCACTTCGCCCGGGACACCGCAACGTTGAGCCGGTTCTTCATCAGCAGGAACGACATCCCACGCGGCACGTCCGCGGAGGAGGACGCGGCCAGGCTGACGATGGCGACCGCGGCCTCCTGCCCCTGGAACTTGTCCACCGTGCCGACGCGCACGTCCCCGAACCCGGCCTCGTCCAGCGCCGCGCGCACCTCGGCGAGCTGCGCGTTATACGGCGTCACGACGATCACGTCCTCGCCGCGCAGCGGATCGTCGTCGCGGCCCGCTTCGGTGTCCGTCCAGGAGCGGCCGATCAGCCCGCGCACGAGCTCGACGACGACCGCCGCCTCCTCCGGGGAGGCGGTCGCGTTGCCCGCGTGCGCGACGGGCACGGGATGCAGCCCCGGCTGCACGCCGCCGAGCTCCCGCTCCGCGGCGCACGCGTGCGCGCGCAGCCGGCCCTCATAGGAGAGCGTCGAGACCGCGGCCGCGAGCGCGGGATGCATCCGCCTGGTCTCGGCGAGGAAGTAACCGAGCTCCGGTGGCAGCACGTCGTGGCCGTCGCTGACCCAGCCGAGGGCGGAACCGTCCACCGGCTCGGGATGCCGGCCCTGGCTCACCTGCGGCAACTGCTGCGGATCGCCGAGCAGGAGCAGGTTGCGCGCCGCGACCCCGACCGCGATCGTGGAGGCGAGGGAGAACTGGCCGGCCTCGTCGATCACCAGCAGGTCGAGGCTCTCCCGCGGCACCCTCGCCGGGTTCGCGAAGTCCCAGGCCGTCCCGCCGAGGACGTAGCCGCTCGCCTCGCGCTCGCCGGCGAACTCGAGATGGCCGTTCCTGCGCAGCGCGGTGAACCGCACACCGTCGGCGGCGCCGCTCGGCACCTTGCCGACCAGCGCCGCATCCAGGCCGGTGTTCACCACGCGGTCGAGCAGGTTCTCGACCACGGCGTGCGACTGAGCCACGACGCCGACGCGCCAGCCGTGCTCGGCGACCAGCTGCGCGATGACGTGCGCGCCGAGGTAGGACTTGCCCGTGCCGGGCGGGCCCTGCACCGCGAGGTACGAGGAGTCAAGATCGAGCAGGCTGGCCGTCACGGCCGCGATCCGGCCGCTGCCGTCTTCCGCGCCCTCCGGCGCGAGACGGCCGGACCGCGTGCGCGGCGGCGTGCGGCGCAGCAGGTCGACGGTGGCGTTCGTCGGCCATCCCCCGCCGCGGCGTGCGTCGAGCAGCGTCGAGCCCCATTCCCGGATGGCCTCGGCGAGCGGCCGGGTGTTCGGCGGCGGCGCCGGCGTGAGCGCTGTGGGCAGGTGCCGGTAGGCGGGCACGTCCTCCGGCAGCGTCTCCCGCACAAGCACGGACCCGTCGTCGGTGACCGCGACGACCGCGACCGAGCGCACCGTGCGCGAGCCGGGCTGCGAGCGCAGCATCCGGAACGGTCCCGGGTACTCGTAGAGCAGGAACGGGCCGGAGCTCTCGCTCACCCGCACGGCGCTGCCCGCGCCCCATTGTCCGGTGAGCAGCAGTTCCCGCCGCTCGACGCGCTGGCCCTCGTCGAGGTACCAGTCGCGGACGACGGTCGCCGTCTCCACGACCAGCACGTCCCTGGTGTCCGCCCACTCCTCGATCGGCTGGATGAGCCGGGCGAAGTGCGACTGCCAGAAGCTCTTCTGCTCGCGACGGTGGAAGTCGATCGCGGCGGCGGCGAGCGCCATCGCCTCGCGGTCGGGGGTGCGGTGCGGGTCGAGGGGGTCGCCCGCGAAGCCGAGCAGGCCGGCACGAAGCGGCGACTCCTCCGGGGCGACCTCCGGCTCCTCCGCGGGCGCCGCGCCGATCGGGATGCCGTTCTCGGCCGCGCTCGCGAGCAGCCAGTCCCGCAGCCGCAGCGTCGAGACGCAGTCGTAGCGGTTGTAGTCGCCGATCGCGTCGAGGATCGGCTGCGCCTCCTCCGGACGGCCCAGGGCCAGCAGGTCGCGGGCGTTCGCGTACTCCGTGATCGAGTCCGCCCCGTTGGTCACCGAGCTCTCGCGCAGTTCGTCGCCCATGTACAGCGGTTCGAGCTTCTTGATCGAGTACGAGCGCGAGCCCACCCGCACCGACTTGCGCACGAGCGGGTAGAGGTCGACCATCACGTTGTCGCGCAGCAGCCCGTCCACCTCCTCCTCGCCGACGCCGTGCCGGGCGGCGAGCGCCAGCAGGTGCGTCTGCTCGTAGGCGGCGTAGTGGTAGATGTGCATGCGCGGGAAACGGGCTCGGCGCTCGCGCACCCAGGCGAGGAACTCCTCCAGCGCAACGCGCTCGGCCGCGAAGTCGTGCGCCCAGAACGCGGTGAACCGCGCATCCCGGTCGACGATCCCGAACAGGTAGTCGAGCCCCCAGCGCTCCCCCGCGCCCTCGGTGTACAGCGGGTCGCCCTCGAAGTCGAAGAAGATGTCGCCGGCGTCGGGCTCCGGCAGTACGGCGAGCACGGGCGCGTTGAACACCCGCACCGGCGGCGGCGACCCGGGCTGCGCCTGCAGCTGCAGCCGCGCCTGCTCGCGGAGGCCGTCGAGCGTCCCCTCGGGGATGCCGTCGACCGGGCCGGTGGAGGCGGCGAGCGCGTCGATGGTGGCGATGCCCGCCGCGAACAGGTGCTCGCGCTGCGTGACGCGCATCCCGGCGACCAGCAGCACGTCGCGCGCGGCCTGGATCTCGGCGTCGCAGGTGTCGCAGCGGCCGCAGACCGTGAAGCGCGGATCGCCCCACGCGACCGGGCCCTCATCGGCGACGTGCTCGTCGATGATGTCCAGCAGGCGCGCCCGCCGCTTCCGGTAGACCGGCTCGATGTCGCGGAGCCGGTGCTCGCTCACCGACCCGTCGCCGAGGAGCAGTTCGACGGTGTCGTCGACCTCGACCCCGACCCGGCGGAGCTGCTCGGCGTATGCCGCCAGCTGCAGCAGGGCGGTGACCCTGGCGCTGCGCGCGAGCTTGGAGTCCTGCACGCGGTAGCGGCCGTCCGGCAGCCGCACCACGAAGTCGGCGAAGCCGACGAACGCGCCATCGAAGAACGTCGCCTGGAAGACGACCTCCGCCGCGCGCTCGAACGCGTCCGCGGTCTGCCGCACGGCGCCGGCCAGGCCGTCCGCCGTCAACTGCTCCGGGCGCGGGATCTCAGCCACGCCCGAGCCGAACCGCTCACGGTAGCGCTCCAGGATGTGGTGCTCGTGCTCGTCGCCGAGCCGCGAGGACCGCACGTACATCGGGTCCTCGACCTCGTCGGTCTTCTCGAGCCTCCCGAGCTTGACGTCGAGCGTGCGCAGGAACGCGAACTCGCACTTCGAGGCCTCGGTCAGGTCGCTCGCGCTCGTGACGATGACACCGTCCAGCAGGAACACGCGGCGCTCCCTTCCCGCGCCACCGGCCGGGCGCTCCTGCAACGCTACCGGCCACCACCGACACGGCGATCAGCCGCCCGCGCGACTGCCCCTTCCTGGAACGATTGCCCCTGCGCGAGCACCGGCAATCGTTCCAGGAAGGGGCAGTCACCGCGCTCAGCCCTTCGCGGCCGCCTTGACCGCGCGCTTGTGCTCGCGCACCTTCGCGAGGGAGTCCGCGTCGACGATGTCGGCGACCGATCGGTAGCCCTCCGCACCGTAGTCGCCCGCCGCCTCGCGCCAGCCCGGCGCCGCGAGGCCCCTCTGCTTGCCCAGCAGCGCGAGGAAGATCTTCGCCTTCTGCTCGCCGAAGCCGGGGAGCGCCTTGAGCCGCTTCAGCACCTCCGCGCCGTCCGGCTCCCCGCGCGTCCAGATCGCCGACGTATCGCCGTCCCAGTCGGTCACGATCGCCGCGGCGAGCGCCTGCACGCGGCCCGCCATCGACCCGGGGAAGCGGTGCACGGCGGGAGACTGCTTCATCACCTCGGCGAGCCGGTCCGGATCGATCGCGGCCACCCCCGCCGGGTCGAGCGAGCCGAGCCTGTCGCGCAGCTTCGCCGGTCCGGCGAAGGCGGTCTCCATCGCCACCTGCTGATCGAGCAGCATGCCGACGAGCAGGGCGAACGGGGACTGGTCGAGCAGGGCGTCCGCCTCGGGATCGCCGGTGATGTTCAGAGCCATGCCCTCATGCTGCCATCGGTGTCAGACGACGAGCAACAGCACTCCGGCGACCGCAGACAGCGCGGCGAGCAGCAGCGCGACGCCGAGCAGCACGCCGTGCACGACGAGGAACGGCGTCGCCTTGCCCGCCGCATCCCGCGCACGGGCGTCGTTCCTGACCCTGGCGAAGAACCGCGGCCACGCGAAGACGTTGAACAGCGCGTTGAGGAACAGGACGATCGCGGCGAAGATGCTCATGGTCCTTCCAGCGTAGGCGACGGCGGGATGCCGAACCGCTCGGCCAGCAGGTCGAGCAGCGCCTGCGCGGCGGCGCTGGGGCGCGGCCGCGCGATCACGCTGAGCGGCCACAGCACCTCGGGCGCGAGGGGCACGCTCACGGCGCCCTCCGCCGGCAGCACCGTCAGCTCGGGCAGCGCCGCGACGCCGAGGCCCGCCGCGACGAAGCGCGGGATCTCGCCGAGGTCGGCCAGCTCCGTCGGCACCTGCCGGACGAGCCCCTCCGCCGCGAACGCGCGGTCGAGCCGGACCCGGTTGCCGAAGCCCTCGCGCGCATCCACCCACGGCTCCCCCGCCAGCTGCGCGAGCGACACCGAGCCCGCGCCTGCGAGCGGATGCCCGACCGGCAGGATCGCGACGAACGGGGAGTCCGCGAGCGGCAGCGTCAGCACGCCGGGCACGCGGTCGGGCAGGCCGAGGAACGCGACGTCCACCCTGCCCTGGCGCACGTCTTCCGCGAGCCCGGTGGACCCGCTGGGCGACGGCCCGAGGCGGAGGTCGACCAGGGGGTGCCTGCGGTGGAACTCGCCCATGATCCCCGGGAGGTCGATCGTCGTCAGGTTGGTGAAGATGCCGACCCTGACGGTCCCGCGCAGCGCGCCGTCGCCGGCCGCGGCATCCCGCATCCGCTCGATCGCCTGCAGGCTCGCGCGCGCCTCCTCCACTGCGGCACGACCCGCGTCGGTGAGGCGCACGCCGTGCGGATCGCGCTCGAACAGCCGGACGCCGAGCTCGCGCTCCAGGGCGCCGATGCCCGCCGAGACGGTCGACTGCGCGGCGAAGACCCGCTCGGCGGCACGGGTGAAGTTGCGCTCGTCGGCGACCGCGACGAAGTACTCGAGCTGTCTGGTGTCCACGTGACGATCGTATCCATCGATTGTCGGCATCGAGAGTATCCGTTGGACTCGATCACCGCACGCGTTCATGATGATGACCATGACGAGCACACTGGACCGCGACCTGGCCTCCCCCACCGCACGACGCCCCTGGGAGCTGCGCCACGGCGGAGGGTTCTGGGTGATCGCCGCCGCGTTCCTTGCGGTGATGGCGTTCTCCACGATCCCGACCCCGCTCTACGCGCTGTACCAGGCGCGGGACGGTTTCCCGACCTGGGTGGTCACGGTCATCTTCGCCGCCTACGCGGTCGGCGTCATCGCCAGCCTGTTCCTGATCGGACACCTCAGCGACTGGGCGGGGCGGCGCAGGATGGTGCTCGTCGCCATCCTGCTCGAGATCGTCGCGGCGGCCCTGTTCCTGGTCTGGAACGACGTCAGCGGTCTCATCGTCGCGCGGCTGATCTCCGGCGTCGGCGTCGGCGCGCTGACCGCGAGCGCGACCGCCCACCTCAGCGAGCTCCGCGCCATCGCTCGCCCCGGGGAGGGCCCGCGGCTGGCCGGAACCGTCTCCACCGTCGTGAACACCGGCGGCCTCGCGCTCGGCCCGCTGATCGGCGGCCTGTTCGCCCAGTTCCTCCCGCTGCCGCTGCTGCTGCCGTACGCCGTGTTCCTGGTGCTGCTCGCGGTCGCCGCCCTCGCCGTCGCGCTCGTGCCGGAGACCGTGGAACGCGCGGAGGAGCGCCCCGCATACCGCCCGCAGCGGGTGTCGCTCCCCGCGTCGGCGCGCGGCGCGTTCTCGGCCGCCGCCGTCGCCGCCTTCGCCGGGTTCGCCGTCTTCGGCCTGTTCACCTCCCTCGCGCCGAGCGTCCTCGCCGGCACGTACCACGTGCAGTCGCACCTGGTCGCCGGCGTCGTGCCGTTCGCGGTGTTCGCCGCCTCCGCCGTCTCGCAGATCGTCTTCGCCCGGCTGGGGATGCGCGCGCAGCTCGTCCTCGCGCTGGTGCTTGTCGTCGTCGGGCTGGGCGGCCTGGCCGCCGGGGTGCTGGGCGGTTCTCTCGCGGTCTTCATCGTCAGCGGCGTGCTGGCCGGTGCGGCCGTCGGGCTGTTGTTCCGGTCGGCCGTCGGCGTCGCTGCATCCCTCGCGGAGCCGGAGCGCCGCGGCGAGGTCCTCGCGGCGATCTTCCTCGTCGCCTACGTCGGCCTCGCGTTGCCGGTGCTGCTCCTCGGTGTCGCGCTCATCCTCTGGCCGCTGGTGCCGGTGCTGGTGGTGTTCGTCGCGGTGATCGCGGTGCTCTCGCTGCTGGCGGGGCTCCGGATGCTGCGCTCGGCCGCCTGACACCCGTCGTCGGGCGCCGCGGGCTGGAGCGGTGCCCCGCTACTCGGCGGCCACGAGCTGCACGCGCAGCGAGTCGACGCGCGTGGCGATGACGTCGTCCGCCGCCCAGCGCTGCGCGAGCCGCGACAGGATGGCGTCCAGCTCGTCCCGGGTCAGCCCGCTCGACAGCACCAGGCGCACGACGAGCTCCTCGCCCCTGAGCCTGCTCGCGGGATCCCCGGCGGCCAGCTCCACGTCCAGCACGCCGAGCTCGGACCCGAGCGACGCGCGGAACGCCGCCAGCACCTCCGGGTCGCGGTCGCTCGGCAGCCACGGGAGGCCCTGGGCGAGCGCCCAGACGGCCGGCCTTCGCAGCACGAACTCCGTCTCGGAGGTCGGGTCGAGCACCAGCAGCTCCGTGCCCTCCGACGCCGCGGCGAGCGCGGCCCGCGGCCCGGCGGCGGGCACCGGACGCGCCTGCGGGTTCCAGGTCTGCATCGCCGTGACGGAGGAGAACACCGGGAGCACGGTGCGGCCGTCGGGGGCCGCGACTGTCACGATCGAGAGTTCCTGGGTCTTGTCGACGGTCAGTCCGGTGTCGCTGACGCCCTCGTCGCCCAGCTCGGCGACCAGAGGGATCAGGAGGCGCGAACCGCGGATGGCGTCGACGACGGCCTCAGGACCGGTCTCGCCGGCGCGGAACGCGGCCAGCGCGCCGAGCAGCGGCAGCGGTGCCGACCCGTCGTCGTCGCCGAACGGGTTGTCGTCGAACTCGCGGCCATCCCAGGGCTGCCCGGCGGAGTCGGCGAGCGACGCCGCGAAACCGGCGAGGCGGCCCGCTCCGGTCTCGGTGGGGACGCCGTGACCGGACGCGGGGGACGCACCACCCGTGTGCCCCGGCCGTTCGTTCGGACCGCGGCCGCCCGCCGAACCGTCCGGACCCGACGGATCGGCAGGATCAGTCGCCGGCGACATCCAGCGCCTCGGGCAGGGTGAACGCGCCGGAGTACAGCGCCTTGCCGACGATCGCACCCTCGAGGCCCAGCGGGACCAGCTCGCGCAGCGCGGCGATGTCGTCCAGGCTCGAGATGCCGCCGGAGGCGACGACCGGACGCTCGGTGCGGTCCATCACCTGGCGCAGCAGGTCGATGTTCGGGCCCTTCAGGGTGCCGTCCTTCGTGACGTCGGTCACCACGTAGCGGGCGCAGCCGGCCTCCTCAAGACGCTCGAGCACCTCCCACAGGTCACCGCCCTCACGGGTCCAGCCGCGGGCGGCGAGCGTCGTGCCGCGCACATCCAGGCCGACGGCGATCGCCTCGCCGTAGCGGCCGATCGCGTTGGCCGCCCACTCCGGGTTCTCCAGCGCGGCGGTGCCGAGGTTCACGCGCGTCGCGCCGATCTCGAGCGCCTGCTCCAGCGACTCGTCGTCGCGGATCCCCCCGGAGAGCTCGATGTTCACGCCCTTGGTCTGGCGGATGACCTTCTTCAGCAGCGCCCGGTTGCTTCCGCGACCGAACGCCGCGTCCAGGTCGACCAGGTGGATCCACTCCGCTCCGGCGTCCGCCCACTCGGCGGCCGCGTCGACGGGGTCGCCGTAGCTGGTCTCGCTGCCGGCCTCGCCCTGGGTCAGGCGCACGGCCTTCCCGTCGGCGACATCGACCGCCGGCAGCAGGACGAGCCGGGGCGTGTTGTTGAATTCGCTCATGTGTTTCCTCGCTCGTGTCCGCGGGGCGGACGGGTGGGGCGTGAGACGGCTACAGGGAGCCGATCCAGTTGCGCAGCAGGCGGAGACCCGCCTGGCCGGACTTCTCCGGGTGGAACTGGGTCGCGGTCAGCGGGCCGTTCTCCACCGCCGCCACGAAGCGCGAGCCGTGCTCGGCCCACGTCACGCGAGGCTTCGGGAAGGGACCGGTCGCCTCCAGCGTCCAGTCCTGCGCCGCGTAGGAGTGCACGAAGTAGAAGCGCTCGTCGCGGATGCCCTCGAACAGCACCGAGTCCTCCGGGGCTTCGACCGTGTTCCAGCCCATGTGCGGCACGACGTCCGCCTTCAGCAGGTCGACCGTGCCCGGCCACTCCCCCAGACCTTCGGTCTCGATGCCGTGCTCGACGCCGCGCTCGAAGAGCACCTGCATCCCGACGCAGATGCCGAGCACCGGGCGACCGCCCGCGAGCCGGCGGTCGATGACCTCGTCGCCATGGGAGGCACGGAGCGCGTCGATCACCGCGGTGAACGCGCCGACGCCCGGCACCAGCAGGCCGTCGGCCTCCTGGGCGCGACGCCGGTTGCCGGTCAGCTCGACGTTCGCTCCGGCCTCCTCCAGCGCCTTGACGGCCGAGTGGACGTTGCCGGTGCCGTAGTCGAAGACGACGACGTCGGGGGCGCTCACAGCGCGCCCTTCGTCGAGGGGATGCCCGAGACCAGCGGGTCCAGCGCCTTCGCCTGCCGGAACGCGCGGGCGAACGCCTTGAACTCCGCCTCGGCGATGTGGTGCGGGTCGCGCCCGCCGACGACGGTGACGTGCGTGGTGATGGCGGCGTTGAAGGAGATCGCCTCGAAGACGTGGCGGACCATCGACCCCGTGAAGTGCCCACCGATCAGGTGCAGCTCGAACCCGGCGGGCTCGCCGCTGTGCACCAGGTAGGGACGGCCGGAGATGTCGACGACGGCCTGCACGAGCGCTTCGTCGAGCGGGACCAGCGCATCCCCGTAGCGGGAGATCCCTGCCTTGTCGCCGAGCGCCTGCCGGATCGCCTGACCGAGCACGATGCCGACGTCCTCGACCGTGTGGTGCACGTCGATGTCGGTGTCCCCGTGCGCACGCACACGCAGGTCGGTGAGCGAGTGCTTCGCGAACGCCGTGAGCAGGTGGTCGTAGAACGGCACCGACGTGGAGATGTCGGAGGAGCCGGTCCCGTCGAGGTCGAGGCTCAGCTCGATGCTCGACTCGCTGGTCTCCCGCTGCAGCGTGGCGGTGCGATTCGTCATGACTGCGAGTTTACTGGGGCCGGGTCGGGCGTCCGCTCCGCGTTCACGGGCACGGGCTCGGGGCGACCGAGCGCGGCGAGGCCCTCGAGGAACGCCGTGGTCTCGGCCTCGGTGCCCGCGGTCACGCGCAGGTGGTTCGGGATGCCGACGTCCCGGATGAGGATGCCGCGCTCCAGGAGCGCCTCGAACACCGCGTGCGGGTCGGCGACGTTCCCGAACAGCACGAAGTTGCTCCCGCTGCGGTGCGGCGTGTAGCCGAGCCGCGCGAGCTCGGAGACCAGGCGGTCGCGCTGGGAGCGGATCTCGCCGACCATCGCCAGCATCTCGTCCGCGTGCGCGAGCGCACCGAGGGCGGCCGCCTGCGTGATGGCCGAGAGGTGGTACGGCAGCCGCACGAGCCGCAGCGCGTCGACGACGGCGGGGTCCGCAGCGAGGTAGCCGACGCGGGCCCCGGCGAACGCGAACGCCTTGCTCATGGTCCGGGAGATCAGCAGCCGCGGACGGCCGGACAGCAGGGTGAGCGCGGACGGCTCGCCCTGCGGCATGAACTCGGCGTACGCCTCGTCCACGATCACGATGCCGCGAGAGGCATCGTAGGCCGCCTCGATCGTGGCGAGGGAGAGCGGCGTGCCCGTCGGATTGTTCGGCGAGCAGAGGATGACGATGTCCGGGTCGTGGCGGGCGATCTCCTCCGCCGCCGTCTCCGGGGACAGCTCGAACTCGGCGTCACGATGGGCGGGGATCCAGCCGGTGCCGGTGCCGGAGGCGAGCAGCGGGTACATCGAGTAGGTCGGGGCGAACCCCAGCAGGCTGCGCCCGGGACCTCCGAAGGCCTGCAGGATGTGCTGCAGCACCTCGTTCGAACCGTTGGCCGCCCAGATGTTCTCGGCGGTGAGGCCGTGACCGAGGTAGCCGGCGAACGCCTCCCGCAGCTCGGTGAACTCCCGGTCCGGGTAGCGGTTGACGCCGCCGACCGCGGCGGCGACCCGCGCGACGATGTCGGCCGCCACGTCCTCGGGCACCGGATGCGTGTTCTCGTTCACGTTCAGCGCGACGGGCACGACCTTCTGCGGTGCACCGTATGGGGTGCGGCCGCGCAGGTCGTCACGAATCGGGAGATCGTCGAGGGAAGTCACCATTCCATGGTAGTCAGCGCCGCCCGGACGTTACGCCGCACGGCGACGCCGCCTGAAAGCCCGCAGCGCAGCTGCAGCACGCTCAGCGCGCGTACTGCACCGGGATGGCGAGGTCCTGGCCCGGAGACACGACGGCCGAGTCGAGTCCGTTCAGGGTGACCAGCTGGGCGATCACGTCGCGCGGGTCGGCATTCGGCGCGATGCGCTCGGCGATGCTCCACAGCGACTCCCCCGAGTCGACCGTGACGTGCTGGAAGGAGACGTGGGTCTGCTCGCCGGAGGCGGCGGCGCCACCACCGTTGAGGGCGAAGACGAAGGCGCCGACGACGATCGGCAGCGCGACGAGCGCGGTGACGACGGCGCGACCGCGGCGGGTGAGACGCAGCCGCACCCGAACGCCGGTAGGCAGTGCAGTGGTGCTCATGGTCGTGACCTCCTCAGGCCTCTTGCGAAGCTGTGTTCCGAATGTATCTTCGAATGTTCGAAACCGCAAGAGCGACGCCGGGGACGAATTCCGCATGAAATCCGAGACACGCTCGAACACATGTTTGTTCTGCCGCTGCATCGTGGATACAGTTTCGATTGTCTGGAGATCAGGTAACCAGGCACCACCGACATTCGGGTCCGCCGGGTGCGGCGACGGTCACGAAGGGACGAGCGTGTCGAACGAGAATCCGGCTCCGAGGGGCACCAGGAGGCGTAAGAACCTCAGCGAGAAGCAGCTCGCCATCCTCGACGTGATCCAGCGCTCCGTCAGCCAGCGCGGCTATCCGCCGAGCATGCGCGAGATCGGCGACGCCGTCGGCCTCTCCTCGCTCTCCTCCGTCACCCACCAGCTGAACCAGCTCGAGCTGAGCGGCTACCTCCGGCGCGACCCGAACCGTCCCCGCGCCCTCGAGATCCTGATCGACCTGCCGTCCGCCGCCGCCCCCGACTTCGAGAACCAGACCCCGGTGGGCGACGCCGCCATGGTCCCGCTCGTCGGCCGGATCGCCGCCGGCGTCCCGATCACCGCTGAGCAGCAGGTGGACGAGGTCTTCCCGCTCCCCCGTCAGCTCGTCGGCAACGGTGAGCTGTTCATGCTCAAGGTGGTCGGCGAGTCGATGATCGACGCGGCCATCTGCGACGGCGACTGGGTCGTCGTCCGCGCGCAGAACACGGCGGAGAACGGCGACATCGTCGCGGCCATGCTCGACGAGGAGGCAACGGTCAAGGTCTTCCGCCAGCGCGACGGCCACACCTGGCTGCTGCCGCGCAACTCGAATTTCGAGCCGATCCTCGGCGACTACTCACAGGTGCTCGGCAAGGTCGTGGCGGTGCTCCGCGCCGTCTGACCCGCCCGCACATTTGCCCCAAATCGTGGCTTCGGCGCGATCTTTCCCACGATTTGGGGCAAATCGCGAGCGGGGCTACGCCCAGCCGAGCTCGCGGAGGCGGTCGTCCGTCAGTCCGAAGTAGTGGCCGATCTCGTGGACGACGGTCACGCGCACCCGCGCGCGCAGCTCTTCGATACTCGAGCAGCTCGCCTCGAGGTTGTTGCGGAACAGCGTGATGCGGTCCGGCAGCTCGCCGAACCCGTAGACGCCGCGCCGCGTCAGCGGGTGCCCGCTGTACAGCCCGAACAGCCTCGGCCGCGCGCCGGGCGGCTGGTCCTGGATGAGGATGGCGACGTTCTCGAGCGGCCGGACCATGTCCTCCGGCAGCGCGTCGAACACCTCGCCCACCAGCGCCTCGAACTCCGCGTCCGTGATCCGCACCATGCGACCATCCTGTCGCACGGCGCGGATCACGGCGCCGATTCAGCGCACAGCGATCAGAGCCGCGCTGCCGCCGACGCCCGGACGCCGCGCGTTGCCTCCACGATGTTCCGCAGCGACGCGACCGTCTCGTCGTAGCCGCGCGTCTTCAGCCCGCAGTCCGGGTTGACCCAGAGCTGGCGTCCCGGGATCGCGCCGAGCGCCGTCTGCAGCAGCTCGGTCACCTCCGCGACAGACGGCACCCGCGGCGAGTGGATGTCGTAGACGCCAGGGCCGATCCCGTGCTCGAAGCCGGAGCGCTGGATGTCGTGCACCACCTCCATGCGGCTGCGCGCCGCCTCGATGCTGGTCACGTCCGCGTCCAGGTTCCGGATCGCGTCGATGACGACGCCGAACTCCGAGTAACAGAGGTGGGTGTGGATCTGCGTGGCGTCCGCCACACCGGAGGTCGCCAGCCGGAACGAGCCGACCGACCACTCCAGGTAGTCCGCCTGGGCCGCGCGCTTCAGCGGCAGCAGCTCTCGCAGTGCCGGCTCGTCCACCTGCACGACGCGGATGCCCGCCGCCTCCAGGTCCGCGATCTCGTCGCGCAGCGCGAGCGCGACCTGCCGCGCGGTCTCGCCGAGCGGCTGGTCGTCGCGCACGAACGACCAGGCGAGGATCGTCACCGGCCCGGTCAGCATCCCCTTGACCGGCTTGGACGTGAGCGACTGCGTGTACGTCGACCAGTCGACCGTGATCGGCTTCGGCCGTGAGACGTCCCCCCACAGGATCGACGGCCGCGTACAGCGCGACCCGTACGACTGCACCCAGCCGTTCTTCGTCACCGCGAAGCCGTCGAGATTCTCCGCGAAGTACTGCACCATGTCGTTGCGTTCCGGCTCGCCGTGCACGATGACGTCGATCCCGATCTCCTCCTGGAGGTCGACGACGCGCTTGATCTCGGCCTGCATCCGCGCGAGGTACTCGGCCTCGGTCAGGGCGCCTGCCGCGAGCTGCGCCCTGGCACGGCGGATGTCGGAGGTCTGCGGGAACGAGCCGATGGTCGTCGTCGGCAGGAACGGCAGGCCGAGGGCCGCCTCCTGGGCCGCCAGCCGGTCTTCGTAGTGTCCGCGACGGAAGTCCGCGCGGGTGAGCGCCGCCTCCCGTTCGCGGACCGCCGGCACCCGCACGCCGGGGGCGCCCGCGCGGTCGGCGAGTGCCGCGGTCGCGGCGCTCAGCTCCGCCTGGATGGCTTCGTGCCCGTCGACGAGCCCGCGCGCGAGCGTCGCGACCTGGGCCACCTTCTGATCGGCGAACGCGAGCCAGCTCTTCAGGCGCGGGTCGAGGTCCGGCTCGTCGTCCACGTCGTGCGGGACGTGCAGCAGCGACGTGGAGGTGGACACCGCGACGTCCGGGCTCAGGGACAGCAGCTCGGTCAGCGCGCCGAACGCCCGCTCCAGGTCGCCGCGCCAGATGTTGTGCCCATCGATCACGCCGCCGACCAGGGTTCTGGTCGCGAGCGCCTCGGCGGTCGCCGCGTCCAGGCCGGTCGGGATGCTTCCGCGCACCAGGTCGAGCGCGATCGCCTCGATGCGTGACGCGGCGAGCACCGGGAGCGCATCGTCCAGGCTCCCGTACGGCGCCGCGACGAACAGCGCGGGCCGCTCGGCGGCCGAGCCGAGTTCCGCGTACGCGCGCCGCGTCGCCTCCAGCACGTCCGCGCGCTCGTCCTCGATGCTCTCGCTGACCAGCGCCGGCTCATCCAGCTGCACCCACGGCGCACCGGCCGCGGCAAGGCGGGCCAGCAGCTCGCGGTACACCGGGAGCAGGTCGGCAAGCCGCGAGAGCGGACGGAATCCATCCGGCGCTTCGTCGGAGGCCTTGCTCAGCAGCAGGAACGTCACGGGGCCGACGATCACCGGGCGGGTGACGAAGCCGGCGTCGCGCGCCTCCTCGAACTGTCGCACGATGCGGTCGGACGCGAGCCGGAAGCGGGTCTCCGGGCCGATCTCCGGCACGAGGTAGTGGTAGTTGGAGTCGAACCACTTGGTCATCTCCAGCGGCGGGTTGTCCCCCTCGCCGCGGGCGATCGTGAAGTAGCCGGCCAAGTCGACGGCGCCGTTCGGGCCGACGAGCCCCGCGAACCGGCTCGGCACCGCGCCGACCGTCACGGCCGCGTCGAGCACCTGGTCGTAGTAGCTGAAGGTCTCCGGGATAGCGGCGTCGTCCCGGCCGAGGCCGAGTGCCGCGAGCCGCTCGCGGGTCTCCGCGCGCAGGGACGCCGCGGTCGCCTCGAGCTGGTCCGCGTCGATGCTCCCCGCCCAGAAGCTCTCGACGGCCTTCTTGAGCTCGCGGCGGCGGCCGATGCGCGGGTATCCGATGATCGTCCCGACCGGGAACGCGGTGCGGGTGGAGGTGTCGGTCATGCTGGTTCGCTTTCGGTTGGGAGGGTGGATGTGGCGGACGCGACGGGCCCGAGGCCGACGCGCTCCAGGACGGACAGCACGGCGGCGTGCTGGTTGAACGTGTAGAGGTGGATGCCCGGAGCGCCGCCGTCGAGCAGCCGCTGCGCCAGACCGGCCGCCCAGGCGATGCCGATCTCATGCCGCCCCTCGTCGGTCGGTTCGACCTCGAGTTGGATGGCGAGGTCGCTCGGCAGGTCCTCGCCGCTCAGCTCGAGCATCCTCTTCAGGCGCGCGGGCGAGGTCACCGGCATGATGCCGGGCAGGATCGGGAACCTCACGCCCGCCTCCTTCGCCCGCTGCGCGAAGTGCAGGTAGTCCTCGGCGTGGAAGAAGAGCTGGGTGATGCCGAGGTTCGCGCCTGCGGCCTGCTTCGCGAGCAGCGCGTCGATGTCCTGGGACACGGAGTGCGATGACGGGTGCCCGTTCGGGAACGCCGCGACGGCGATCTGCACGTGCTCACGGTGCTCGAGCACCGTCCGTGCCGGCAGCCCGGGAACCGGGAGCTCGCCGTACGGGACGCGCTCGGCCTGCACGCGGTGGATCAGCTGCACCAGCTCCGCGGAGCTGCGGATGTCACCCAGGCCGTCCCCGCCGGGCTCGACGTCGGCGGGCGGGTCGCCGCGGACCGCGAGGAATCGGCGGATGCCCGCATCCAGGAACTCCCGGATCAGCCGGTTGGTCTCCTCGTGCGAGGAGCCGACGCAGGTGAGGTGCGCCATCGGGCTCACGTCGGTGTGGTCGAGGATGTAGCGGAGCACGTCGAGCGAGGAGCCGCGCGACGAGCCGTTCGCGCCGTACGTCACCGAGATGAAGTCGGGACCGGCGGCGGCGAGCCTGTCGATCGTCGCTGGCAGCGCGGCGGCGGCGCGCTCCGAGCGCGGCGGGTAGAGCTCGAACGAGAACCGCGCGGCGGTAGAGCTCATGGCGTCCTCAGGGTGGTCGATCAGCGGCACGGACTCCCCCGGGCGTCCGATCGGACGGTGAGGGGTTCACGGGCGGGTGCCGGGCTCGGCTGTCGCACCACGTCGGCGGTCGCCCGCTTGACGTTGATACGGCACCCTAGCAACGCGAAAGGCCGGGCGGAAACCCCTCGTGTCATGTTCCGACACGTTGGGTCCACCCGGCCCGAGCTCGACGCTCTGCTACACGGCGAACGGCTCGAACGCCGCCTGGTACTCGGGCAGGATGCGCGCCTTCACGCGCGTCCCCTCCTCGACGTACGCCGTCTCCAGCACCCGCCCGCGCTCGTGCAGCGCGGAGATGAGGTCGCCGCGGTCGTACGGCACCACGAGCTCCACCTCGACCGACGGGTCCGGCAGCAGCCGCGCGATCGCCGCGAGCACCTCGTCGATGCCCTCGCCGGTGCGCGCCGAGGCGAAGATCGCCCCCGGCTCGAGCCCGCGGAGCACGAGGCGGTCGTCCTCGGGGATCAGGTCCGCCTTGTTGAAGACGACGATCTCCGGGATGTCCCGCGCCCCCACCTCTCCGATCACATCGCGCACGGTCGCCAGCTGCGACGCCGGGTCGGGATGCGAGCCGTCGACGACGTGCAGGATCACATCGCTGTCGGCCACCTCCTCCAGCGTCGAGCGGAACGCCTCCACCAGCTGGTGCGGCAGGTTCCGCACGAAGCCGACCGTGTCGGCGAGCGTGTAGAGCCTGCCGTCGGCGGTCACCGAGCGGCGCACGGTGGCGTCCAGCGTCGCGAACAGCGCGTTCTCGACCAGCACGCCGGCCTTCGTCACGCGGTTCAGCAGGCTGGACTTGCCGGCGTTGGTGTAGCCGGCGATGGCCACCGAGGGCACCGAGTTGCGGTTACGGTTCGCACGCTTGGCCTCGCGGGCGGGCTTGAACCCGGCGATCTGCTTGCGCAGCTTCGCCATCCGCGAGTGGATGCGGCGACGATCCAGCTCGATCTTCGTCTCACCGGGACCGCGCGAGCCCATTCCGGCTCCCGCGCCGCCGACCTGGCCACCGGCCTGCCGGGACATCGACTCGCCCCAGCCGCGCAGGCGAGGGAGCAGGTACTCCAGCTGCGCGAGCTCGACCTGCGCCTTGCCCTCGCGGCTCTTCGCGTGCTGGCTGAAGATGTCCAGGATCACGGCGGTGCGGTCGATGACCTTCACCCGCACCACGTCCTCCAGCGCACGGCGCTGGCTGGGGGCGAGCTCGGTGTCGGCGATCACGGTGTCGGCGCCGAGCGACGCCACGATCCCGGCCAGCTCCTGCGCCTTGCCCCGGCCGAGGTAGGTGCTCGGGTCGGGATGCGGTCGGCGCTGCAGCAGGCCGTCGAGCACCGCCGCGCCCGCCGTCTCGGCGAGCGCCGCGAGTTCGCGGAGCGAGTTCTCCGCGTCCTGCAGCGAGCCCTGCGAGTAGACGCCGATGAGCACGACGTTCTCCAGCCGCAGCTGCCGGTACTCGACCTCGGTGACGTCCTCGAGCTCGGTCGAGAGACCGGAGACACGGCGGAGCGCCGCGCGCTCCTCCCTGTCGAACTGGTCGCCGTCGTGGAGGCCGCCGTCGGTCTCCTGCGCCTGCAGCGCCTGAGCCCTCCTGCCCTGCGTGTCTGCGCCGAACAGCGTCACCGCCGCCCGGCTGTCGTCGGTCGCGAGAACTCGCGCGACGACGTCGTCCGCGGTGTGTTCTTCGATGTTCGTTCGTTCGGTCATATATCGTCCCCGATCCGGGTCAACCCTAGTTTGCCTGTTCGTGTCTGTCCTGTACGGTCCTCTTATGGCTTCGGGAGATCACTACTTTTCCCCCGCGCCCGGAAGCGAACTGAATCTGCGGCCCTTCACCGCGCGCCTGGCGGGCCAGACGTACGAGTTGGTGACGGCCAGCGGGATCTTCAGCCCCGAGCGCATCGATACGGGTACGCGAGTGCTCCTCGACCATGTGCCCTCCCCGCCGCCCGGTGGTCAGTTCCTCGACATCGGCTGCGGCTGGGGGCCTCTGGCTCTCACACTGGCTCTCGAATCCCCTCATGCGACCGTCTGGGCGGTCGACGTCAACACCCGAGCCCTGGATGTGGTGCGCAGGAACGCGCAGAAGCTCGGTCTCGAGAATATCAACGCAGTGTCGCCCGACGATGTTCCCGATGACATCGCTTTCACCACGATCTGGTCGAATCCGCCGATCCGGGTGGGCAAGAACGAGCTCCACAACATCCTGGAGCGCTGGCTGCCGCGGCTGGAGCCGGGCTCGGATGCGTGGCTCGTCGTGCAGCGGAACCTCGGCAGCGACTCGCTGCACCGCTGGATGGAGGCAACGTTCCCGGAGCTGACCACCACGCGCGCCGCCATCTCGAAGGGATTCCGGGTGCTGCGCGCCCGCCGCGCGTCGTAGCGCGCGTCCGACGCCGCTCCGCTCGCCTCCCCGCCTCGCGTCAGGCGAGCTCGAGGGTGCCCGTGTAGACGAGCTCGGCGGGACCGGAGAGTGCGACGTGCTCGCCGTCCTCGGTCGGGAACATGCGGACTCCGACCGTGCCGCCCGGCACATCCACGCGCCACTGGTCCGGCGCCCCCGCGCCCGCCCAGTGCCGGACCGCGAGCGCTGCGGCCGCCGCTCCCGTGCCGCAGGAGAGCGTCTCGCCGCTGCCGCGCTCGTGGACGCGCATCCGGATGCGGCCGATGCCGTCCTTGACGAGCGGCTCGTGCGGCACGACGAACTCGACATTGGCTCCGTGCTCGGGCGTGGGCTCGACGTGCGGGATGTAGCTGAGGTCGGCGGCCTCCAGCTCCGACTCGTCGGCCACCGCGACGACCACGTGCGGGTTCCCCATGTCGATGCCGAGGCCCGGACGCGCCACCGGCAGCTCCTTGGCGCGGACGAGGGGCTCGCCGCCGTCCAGCCGCCAGCGGCCGAGGTCGACCTGGAACCCGGTCAGATTGCGCTGCACGTCGCGCACGCCGGAGCGCGTCCCGATCGGCAGGGTGTCGCCGTCGGCGAGCTCGACGAGGCCGGTCTCCAGCAGGAAGCGCACGTAGACGCGGATGCCGTTGCCGCACATCTCGGCGGGCGAGCCGTCGGCGTTGTAGTAGTCCATGAACCACTCGGCGGCGTCGTCCTCCGCGAGCGCCTCGGCGCCCTCCGGGAGGTGCGTGGAGCGGACCGCACGGATGACACCGTCCGCCCCGACGCCGAAGTGACGGTCGCAGATCTCCGCGATCTCTGCGGCGCTCAGCGGGTTCCGGCCGTCGGGGTCCGCATACAGCACGAAGTCGTTGCCGGTCCCCTGACCCTTGGTGAAGTGGAGCGTCGCCATGCTCACAGCCTATCGAGCGCCGCGGCGACGAGATTGTCGTCGTCGTAGTCGAGCCAGTGGATGCCCGGGTAGCGCTTGAACCAGCTCACCTGCCGCCGTGCGTAGCGCCGCGTGAGTTGCTGGGTCTGGGCGATCGCCTCCTCGCGGGTGAGCTCGCCGCGGAGCTCGGCGATGGCCTGGGCGTACCCGATCGCACGGCTCGCGGTGACGCCCCGCTCGATGCCGAGCGGGCGCAGCCGTTCGACCTCGTCGAGCAGGCCGTCCCGCCACATCCGCTCGACGCGTTCGTCGAGGCGGCGGACCAGCTCGTCGCGCGGAGCGGCGAGCCCGAGGATCGTCAGCGGACGCCAGGGCTGCGGCTCGTCGGGCAGCGCGCCGCTGACCGGCTCCCCCGTGATCGCAGCGACCTCGAGCGCCCGGACGATCCGCCGTCCGTTGCTGGAGCCGATGCGGCGCGCCGCCTCCGGGTCGACGTCGCGCAGTCGGCGGTAGAGCATCCCCGGCCCGACCTCGGCGAGTTCGGCCTCCAGCCGAGCGCGGACCTCGCGGTCGGTGCCGGGGAAGCGGAAGTCGAAGACGACGCTGGAGACGTAGAGGCCGGAGCCGCCGACCAGGATCGGGGTCGCGCCCCTGCCGCGGATCGCGTCGATGGTGGCGCGCGCCTCCGGCTGGTACCACGCGACGGTTGCCTCGTCGGTGACATCCAGCGCATCGAAGAGGTGGTGCGGGATGCCGCGCCACTCGGACCGCGGGAGCTTCGCGGTGCCGATGTCCATGCCGCGGTACAGCTGCATGGCGTCGGCGTTCACGATCTCGACCTCGCCGCCGCGCCGACGGATGGCCTCCGCCAGCCCCAGCGACAGCTCGGTCTTGCCGGTGCCGGTCGCCCCGACGACGACGACGACGCCAGGGCCACCGCGGCCGTCGTCCGCTCCTGCGGACGTGCCGTCGGGCCGGCCGTCGCCCGCGGGCCCGCCGGACCGCTCGGCGGTCAGCGCTGCCCGTCCGTCGGGTCGTAGATCGGCATCGTGCCGACGCCCGGCGAGGTGAGCGGCTCACGCGTCCGCAGCGTCGGCAGGCCGAGGGACACGCGACCGCCGGCGGCGGAGCCCTGCCCAGAGCCGTGCGTCGGCACAGCGCAGGACTCGGCCTCGGCACGGTCCCAGGCGTCGCCCGCGGAGGTGCGCCGGATCGCCAGCGGCGTGCCGTCGGAGTCGGCGATCAGGTAGTGCGGGGCCGCCTGGGTGATCCGCACCGTCACGACGTCGCCGGGGCGCGGCGTCTCCGAGCCCGCGGGCAGCTCGAAGTGCACGAGCCGGCTGTCGCGGGCGCGACCGCTCAGGCGACGGGTGTCGGCGTCCTTGCGTCCCTCGCCGTTGGCGACCAGCAGCTCGACCTCGCGGCCGACCAGCTTCTCGTTCTCCTCCAGCGAGATCCGCTCCTGCAGGGCGATCAGCCGGTCGTAGCGGTCCTGGACGATCTCCTTCGGCACCTGGTCGGCCATCGTCGCCGCCGGGGTGCCGGGTCGGATCGAGTACTGGAAGGTGAAGGCGGAGGCGAACCGCGCCGCCTCGACGACGCGCAGCGTCTCCTGGAAGTCCTCCTCGGTCTCACCGGGGAAGCCCACGATGATGTCCGTGCTGATCGCGGCGTCCGGCAGCTTCGCCCGCACGCGGTCGAGGATCCCGAGGAACTTCTCCGAGCGGTAGGACCGACGCATCGCCCGCAGGATGCGGTCGGAGCCGGACTGCAGCGGCATGTGCAGCTGCGGCATGACGTTCGGCGTCTCCGCCATCGCGTCGATCACGTCGTCGGTGAAGGCGGCAGGGTGCGGGCTCGTGAAGCGGATGCGCTCGAGGCCGCGGATCTCGCCTGCGGCACGCAGGAGCTTCGAGAACGCCGCCCGGTCGCCGAACTCGACGCCGTAGGAGTTGACGTTCTGGCCGAGCAGCGTGACCTCGATCGCGCCGTCGTCGACTAGAGCCTGGATCTCGCCGAGGATGTCGCCGGGGCGACGGTCCTTCTCTTTGCCGCGCAGCGACGGCACGATGCAGAACGTGCAGGTGTTGTTGCAGCCCACCGAGATGGACACCCACCCCGAGTAGGAGGAGTCGCGCTTGGTGGGGAGCGTCGACGGGAAGGTCTCCAGCGACTCGAGGATCTCGATCTCAGCCGCATCGTTGTGCCGGGCACGCTCGAGCAGGCTCGGCAGCGAGCCCATGTTGTGCGTTCCGAAGACGACGTCCACCCAGGGCGCCTTCTCGAGGATGACGTTCTTGTCCTTCTGCGCGAGACAGCCGCCGACGGCGATCTGCATCCCCTCGTGGCGCCGCTTGACACCGGCGAGGTGGCCGAGGTTCCCGTAGAGCTTGTTGTCCGCGTTCTCGCGCACGGCACAGGTGTTGATGACGACGATGTCCGGCTCCGCGCCGTCGGCCGGCACGTAGCCCGCCGCCTCGAGGGAGCCGCTCAGCCGCTCGGAGTCGTGCACGTTCATCTGGCACCCGAACGTGCGCACCTCGTAGGTGCGGGCACGCCCGTCCGGCGCGACCGCCGCGGAGGACGGTTCGATGACGCTGCGCTGTTCGATGATGCTCATGATGCGGACAATTCTACTTATCGCCCCTCCGAGTGGATGAACCAGCTCGTGGGCGCCGTCTCCCACCCGGTGAACGCCGCCGCGTACGCCTCACTCGAACCGGACGCCCCGGCGACGGCGGGTCGCGAAGGCCGCGTCCATCGCCTGCCGGACGATGCCCGATCCGTAGCCTTTGCGCGCCAGGAAGCCGTGCAGCCGGCGCCGCGCCGTCTCGTCGTCGTACGAGGAGAGCTGACCGATCCTCTTGATCGCGAGCTCCGTCGCCATCTCCAGTTCGTCCTCGTCCTCTATGTCGGCGAGGGCCGCCTCGATCAGCTCCGGCGCGATATGCCTGCGCTTGAGGTCGAGCTCGATCGCCGAGCGGCCGAGCCCCTTCCTGCTGTGCTGCGTGAAGGCGAGGCTCGTCGCGAGCGACGCGTCGTCGATGACCCCGAGCGCCTCCAGCCGGTCGAGCTCCGGACCGAAGACCTCCGGCTCGATCTCCCGCTTCAGCAGCACCCGCTCGAGTTCCCACCGGGACATCCCCCGGCGCGCAAGCTGACGGATCGTCACCGCATTAGCCTTGCGGCCCTGCCGCTCGGTCTCCTCGTCGGTGGGCTCCGAAACGGCCGGCGCCGCCGCATCCTCGTCGCCCCAGGTGTTGTTCCACCGCGGGCCACGACCGGCGGGATGCGCGCTCTCGGCATCCGCCGCCTTCGCCCGGCGGTTCGCGGCCGCGCCGCGCGCGGAGCCGGCGGCACCGGGCGCTGCGCCACGGTCACCGTCGCCGCTTAACGCTCCGGTACTTGCGCCCGCGAACGGCAGCTCCGCCACCGGCCTCGGCACCGAAGCGCCACGCGAGCCACGGCCAGCGGCCCCCGCGCCTGTGGCACGACGCAACGGAGTCACCGGCGCCAGACGCTCGTCGGGGCCCGAGGAGGACGCGTCTGCTGCGTCCTCCCCCGGATCCCCCTGTGACCCGGACGGGAACCTCACGACCATGAAGACCTCCTCGTGCGCGTCACTCGGCGACTCACGCGCCCTTGCGGGCCTGCAGCTTCTCCTCGATGGAACCCACCGCCGCGTCGGTCTCCGCCACGGCGTTCGGGTCGGGCACGATGCCGAGCTTGATCTTGATCTTCGTCTCGATCTCGGCGGCGATGTCCGGGTTCGCGATGAGGAAGTTGCGCGAGTTCTCCTTGCCCTGGCCGAGCTGGTCGCCCTCGTACGTGTACCAGGCACCCGACTTCTTCACGAGCCCGTGCTCGACTCCGAAGTCGAGCAGGCTGCCCTCGCGGGAGATGCCGATGCCGTACAGGATGTCGAACTCGGCCTGCTTGAAGGGCGGGGCCATCTTGTTCTTGACGACCTTGACGCGGGTGCGGTTGCCGACGGCGTCCGTCCCGTCCTTCAGGGTCTCGATGCGGCGGATGTCGAGTCGCACCGACGCGTAGAACTTGAGCGCCTTACCACCGGCGGTGGTCTCCGGGCTTCCGAAGAACACGCCCACCTTCTCGCGGAGCTGGTTGATGAAGATCATCGTGGTGTTCGTGGAGCTCAGCGCACCGGTCAGCTTACGCAGCGCCTGCGACATGAGGCGGGCCTGCAGACCGACGTGCGCGTCACCCATCTCGCCCTCGATCTCGGCGCGGGGAACGAGCGCGGCCACGGAGTCGATGACGATGAGGTCGATGGAGCCGGAGCGCACCAGCATGTCGGCGATCTCGAGCGCCTGCTCACCGGTGTCGGGCTGCGAGACGAGCAGCGCGTCGATGTCGACGCCGAGCTTGCGGGCGTACTCCGGGTCGAGCGCGTGCTCCGCGTCGATGAAGGCCGCGATGCCGCCGGCCCGCTGCGCGTTGGCGATGGCGTGCAGCGTCAGCGTGGTCTTACCCGAGGACTCCGGGCCGTAGATCTCCACGATGCGGCCACGCGGCAGGCCGCCGATCCCGAGCGCGACGTCCAGCGCGATCGACCCGGTCGGGACGATCTCGACGGGGGCGCGCTCGTCGCTGCCCAGTCGCATGACCGAGCCTTTTCCGAACTGACGATCGATCTGCGCGAGCGCGGTCTCGAGCGCCTTCTCGCGGTCTGCGGGTGATGGCATTGCGGTTCTCCTTCGTGGGCTTCGCTGACGAGTTCGACTGTATGGGGAACGTCCGACACCCGAAGAGTCGGATGCCCGATTCGTGGACAACTCGTTTTCGATTGCCGCTGTGCAGGAGTCTACTCAGTGTCCGAACATATCTTCGAGACATTTTCGGACGGCGTGTCGCCGTCTCAGCGCTTCGGCGCCGGCTTCCCCGCGCCGTACCAGTGCGACTGCGGCACGCCCATCTCCTTGCAGAGCGCGATCCACACCTCGCGCGGCGGGATGCCGGCGTCGATCGCGGCCTTCCCCGTCCTGCCCCCGAGCTCACCGAGCACGAGGTCCGACAGCAGCGCCTGTCCGTAGCCGGTGCCGAACTCGTCGGCCATCGCGCGCTGGAACTCGCTGAGCTTCATGACATCACCTTAGACGGACGAACGCCCCGCACGAGGCGGGGCGTCCGTGAGCTTGTTATGGGAATCAGCGGGCGACCAGGTTGGCGTCGAGCGCCGAGACGAACTCATCCGGGACCGTGTCCGGGATGACGGGCTCGATGCCCTCGAGAACCGCGATGCGGTCTCCGACCTCGCGCATGATGACCGACACCGGCGTGTCCAGCGCGTCGGCGACCGAGGCGAGGATCTCGCTCGACGCTTCCTTCTGTCCCCGCTCGACCTCGCTCAGGTAGCCGAGGGCGACACTCGCCTTGCTCGCGACCTGGCGGAGGGTACGGCCCTTCTGCAGGCGGAAGTCCCTGAGCACGTCGCCGATTTCCTGACGTACAAGAATCATTCGGAGCCTCCTTCTTCTACCCTGCCGACCAATGGTGGATGCCAATGTACCGCATCCGTGACACTCACGATATCCGTGACGACTGGGCTTTTGTTGTTAATGCAAACGGGTGTAACGAGACCGTAACGCCGCGTATTCCCGCGTCATCCGGGGGCGTCCGGCGCACCGATTCCGAGCTCCGCGAGCGCCTCGGCGACGGCCCGTTCGACGGTCTGCGCGCGGATCGCGGCGCGGTCGCCGGCCAGCGCGAGCTCGACCGCCCGGGTGCCGGCGGGCGACGAGATCCCGACGTAGACCGTTCCGACCGCGCGGCCGCCCTGCGGGTCCGGACCGGCGACCCCGGTCGTCGCGAGGCCGAGATCGGCCGCCCTGCCGCCGACGGCGAGACGCTCGCGCACCCCGGCGGCCAGCTGGCGCGCCACCTCCGGATGCACCGGCCCCTCCGCGGCGAGCAGGTCGGCGTCCACTCCGAGCAGCGTGTGCTTCAGCTCGGTCGCGTAGACGACCGCGCCGCCGAGGACGACGGCCGATGCGCCCGGCACGGTTGTCAGCTCCTCGGTGAGGCCGCCGCCGGTCAGCGATTCTGCGACCGCCACGGTCAGCCCGCGCTCGATCAGCGCGCGGACCAGCAGCACCGTGGGGTCAGCGCGCGGCACGCTTGGCCTTCCTGCCCCGGTACGCCTGCCAGAGGTAGTCGAAGCCCGTCACCACGGTGAGGATCACCGCGGCCGTCATCAGGATGCCGTTGACCCAGAAGATCCAGTCCCCCAGCACGGTCCAGAGCGGGAACAGCGCGAACGAGATGGCGACCGACTGCACGATGGTCTTGATCTTGCCGCCGCGCGAGGCCGCGATGACGCCCTGACGGATGACGACGAAGCGGTACACGGTGATACCGATCTCCCGCACCAGGATGACGACCGTCACCCACCACGGCAGCTCGCCGAGGATGGACAGCGCGATCAGCGCTCCCCCGGTGAGCACCTTGTCCGCGATCGGGTCGAGGAGCTTGCCGAGGTCGGTGACGAGGTCGTTCCTGCGCGCGATGGCGCCGTCGACGCCGTCCGTCGCGATCGCGAGGACGAAGAGCACGGCCGCCGCCCACCGCAGGGGGCCGTCGTGCCCGGCGTCCGCGAGCAGCATCCAGACGAACACGGGAGCGAGCAGGATGCGCACCACCGTGATCACGTTGGGCAGGTTCCAGTTGCTCACCCGCCGGGTGCTTCCCCCCGCCGATGCCGGCGGCGGTGTGTCCGAGGCCGACATCGCGTCCCTCTACTCCCTGCCGGTCAGCTGCCAGGCGTCCTCGTCCGAGTCGCCGTCCACCTCAGGATAACCCTCGGTCATCGCGGCGACCGGGTCGTCGCCGTACCGGTCACCGCCGTCGGACGGGACGGAAGGCGCAGGAACGGCCACTGCACCAGCCGGCGCCGCGGGCGCACTCGGGCCGGCAGGCGCGGCCGTCCCCGCAGACGCAGCGCCTCCGGACGGCGGCTCCTCGCCGCGCAGCCGTGCCATCACGTCCGGCAGCTGCTCCGGCGTCACGAGCACGTCGCGCGCCTTCGACCCCTCGGAGGGACCGACGATCTCCCGGGACTCCAGCAGGTCCATGAGCCGACCGGCCTTGGCGAAGCCGACGCGAAGCTTGCGCTGCAGCATCGAGGTCGATCCGAACTGGGAGGAGACGACCAGCTCGGCCGCCGCCAGCAGCAGCTCCAGGTCGTCGCCGATGTCCGAGTCGATCTGCTTCTTCTCGGCTCCGGCTGTGACGTCCTGCCGGTACTCGGGCCGCGCCTGACGGGTGACGTGCTCCACGACCTTCTGGATCTCGTCCTCGTTCACCCAGGCGCCCTGCACGCGCAGCGCCTTGGAGGCGCCCATCGGCAGGAACAACCCGTCGCCCTGGCCGATCAGCTTGTCGGCGCCGGGCTGGTCGAGGATGACGCGCGAGTCCGTGACGCTGGTGACCGCGAACGCGAGGCGCGACGGCACGTTGGCCTTGATGAGACCGGTGACGACGTCGACCGACGGCCGCTGGGTCGCCAGCACCAGGTGGATGCCGGACGCGCGCGCGAGCTGGGTGATGCGGACGATCGAGTCCTCGACGTCGCGCGGCGCGACCATCATCAGGTCGGCGAGCTCGTCGACGACGACCAGCAGGTAGGGGTACGGCTTGAGCTTGCGCTCGCTCCCCTCCGGCAGCACGATCTCGTTGTTCACGACGGCTTTGTTGAAGTCGTCGATGTGGCGGAAGCCGAAGCTCGCCAGATCGTCGTACCTCATATCCATCTCCTTCACGACCCACTGCAGCGCCTCTGCGGCCTTCTTGGGGTTCGTGATGATGGGTGTGATGAGGTGCGGGACGCCGCCGTAGATGGTCAGCTCGACGCGCTTCGGGTCGATGAGCACCATGCGCACGTCCGACGGCTTCGCGCGCATCAGGAGGCTCGTGATCATCGAGTTCACGAAGCTCGACTTGCCCGAGCCGGTGGAGCCGGCCACCAGGAGGTGCGGCATCTTCGCGAGGTTCGCCACGACGTAGCCGCCGCCGACGTCCTTGCCGACGCCGATGGTCATCGGGTGCGTGCTCTTGGCAGCGGCCGGCGAGCGGAGGATGTCGCCGAGCGACACGATCTCGCGGTCGGAGTTCGGGATCTCCACGCCGATCGCGCTCTTGCCCGGGATGGGCGAGAGGATGCGCACCTCGTTGCTCGCGACCGCGTACGACAGGTTCTTGCTGAGCGCCGTCACGCGCTCCACCTTCACGCCGGGGCCGAGCTCGATCTCGTACTGCGTCACCGTCGGGCCGCGGGAGTAGCCGGTCACCTTCGCGTCGACGCCGAACTGCGTCAGCACCTCGGTGATGGCCGCGACGATCTCCTCGTTCGCGCTCGAGCGCGTCTTCGGCGGCGTGCCGGCGGAGAGCATCGAGGCGGACGGCAGGTTGTACGGCGCGGCCGGCTGCGCATCCGCCTCGACCGACGCGGTGGCATCGAAGTCGTCGGCACCCGCCTGGAAGCCGGGCAGTACGGCGGGCGCGGTCGGCACGGCGGGCGCAGCGCCCGCGGCGGCCGCAGCGGGCGCGAGCGGTGCGGCGGCCGCGGTCGGCGGCACCTCGCCGGTGAAGCGCTGCAGGGCGCGCTCCGCGTTGGTCAGCTCGCCGAGCACCTCGGTCTTGTAGTGGTCGCTCGCCGGGTCGGGCTCCAGGGCCGAGGCGAACTCGCCCTTGCCGCGCTTCGGCTCGCCGAAGACCTCGGTGAGGTCGGCCGGAGCGTCGTAGTCCGGATCCTCCTCGCGCTGGGACTTGTTACGCCGCCACCAGGGCAGCGCGGCGTCCGCCTCCGGCTCGTCGTCCACGCCGTCCAGCTCCACCTGACGCGTCTTGGCGTCCTTCGCCTCCTGGCGCTCCTCCTCCGTCGGCAGCTGCGCGCCGAAGAGGTAGGAGTAGAGCTCGCGGATGCGCGCGGGCAGCTTGTTCGGCGGCGTCTTGGTGATGATGAAGAGACTGAGGACGAGCAGCGCGATGATCACGGCGCCCGCACCGTACGGCGTGATGAGCAGCGACAGCGGCGCGGCGATCAGCCAGCCGAGCACCCCGCCCGCCTGGGCGAGCGACGACATGCCGTCGCTCGGCGTCGGATGGTGACTGAACAGGTGGCAGAGCCCGGAGATCATCAGCAGCAGGATCCCGAGCCCGATGCCGATGCGGGTGTTGTCGTGCACGGAGCTCGGATGGCGGAACAGCCAGGCCGCGAACAGCACCATCACGACCGGAAGGGCGAAGGCGACGCGGCCGAACAGGCCGCCGAACGTCCACGCGTCCAGCGTCCGAGCGACCTGGTCGTTGATCAGGAACCACTCCACGACGGCGCCGGCGACCGCGAGCAGTACGAGGAAGAAGGGGAAGCCGTCTCGGCGCTCCTCCTTGCTCAGCTTCTCCGGTCCGAGCGCGCGGAAGGCGGCACCGGTGAGGTGCGCCAGGCCCATCCAGGCGCGGACGAGCGGGCTCGGCGCGCCGTCGGCGGCCGGGTACGCGACGGTCTTCTGCGTCGCGGTCTTCGCGGCCGGCTTGCGCGCGGTCGAGCCGCCGCGCCCGGAATTCCGGGCGCGCGATGTCGACTTGGTGCTCGTAGCCATAGCGACCACGGTAACTCGCACCCCCGGCATCGCGGCGTTCCCGCGCCACGGAGCCGCGAAATCGGCGGTCAGTAGCGGATGGCGTCGATCACCTTCACCCGCACCGCGACGAGCGCGGGAAGCAGCCCGGCGATCGCCCCGACGACGGTCGCCGACACCAGCCCGAACACCGCGGCCTCCACCGGGAACGGCGGTGGTTCCGTGACCATCCCGTGGCCGATCAGCTCCTCCAGCCACGGGCTCTTGACGATGAGGATGGACAGCGCGACCCCGGCCGCCCCCGCGACGACGGTCGCGACGACGCTCTCCAGCATCACCGCGACGAAGACCCGTGCCCCGGTCGCGCCGAAGCTGCGGCGCACGCCGATCTCCCGGATCCGGCCGCGCACGGTCACCATCGCGATGTTGACGAGACCGAGGGCGCCGAGCAGCAGGATGAGCATCGCGATGCCGATCACGAGCAGCTTGAGGAACGCGAGCGGGTCCTCGGTCTGGGTGGCGAGGTAGTCGCGCCGGTCGACGGAGACCGCGTCCGGGCCGAGCAGCTGACCGAACTCCGTCTTCATCGCCGCCACCAGGGAGTCGCCGAGCTCCGGCGACACCCACGCCTCGAACCACGGCGGCCCGTAGTCGACCGAGCTGGTGTCCACCAGCAGCCCAGCCGTCGCACCCAGCGCGAAGGCGCTCGGCATGTCGCCGTAGTCGGGCATCCTGACCATCCCGACGACGACGGCCGTGACCTTCTGGTCGCCGCGGAGGACGGTCACGGTCGGATGCTCGTCGATCGAGCGGACACCGAGACGGTCCCAGAACGGCTCGTTGACCACGAGCGTCGGCGCGAGCAGCTTCTCGTCAGCGCCGGAGAACCAGCGCCCTTCCTGCACGACCGTGCGGTGCATGGTCGCGTAGTCCGGGTCCACGAGCGTGGTGCTCACCTCGCCGGCGCCGTCGCGGAACTGCACCTGCATCCCCGCCTGCTGCACCGCCGACGTGTAGCGGATGGCGTGCCGCTCGACCACCGTCCGCCAGGCACCGGCCGTCCTCTCGCGGTCGGCGCCGCCGTCGGACGGGGTCATCGCGATCAGCGCCGGACGGCCGCCGTAGCGGTCGTTGTTCTCGACGATCGACTGCTGGGCGATGTTCGCGAGGCCGACCACCGAGCTCAGCGCGCAGACCGCGACGCCGACGCCGATCAGGGAGAGCAGCACGCGCGTGCGGTGGATGCGCAACTCCTGCCAGGCCTCGACGAGCGCGCCCCAGACCACCTCGACCGCCCTCACGCCGCGGTCTCCACGGCTGCGGGGGCAAGCCGTCCCGCGTCCAGCCGGTAGCGCGTCGCGGCCCGTGCCGCCACCGCGGGGTCGTGCGTGATGACGACCAACGCGGACGCGTTCTCGGCGGCGACCGACTCCAACAGGTCGATCACACTGCCGCCGGTCTCCACATCCAGCGCCCCCGTCGGCTCGTCGGCCAGGATCAGTCGCGGCGCCCGTACGAGCGCCCTGGCGATGGCGACGCGCTGCTGCTCGCCGCCGGAGAGCACCTCGGGACGCGCATCAAGGCGATGGCCGAGGCCGACCCGCTCGAGCATCTCGGCGGCGATCGCGCGTCGCCGCCAGAACCGTTTGCCGCTCGCGTAGAGCAGCGGGGTGACGACGTTCTCGAGTGCAGAGCGCCCGGCGAGCAGGTTGAACTGCTGGAAGACGAAGCCAACGTCGGCGCCGCGCCTGCGGTCGCGCGCGCCGGATCCCAGCCGGGCCACGGGCACGCCGTCGAAGTCGAACTCCCCGGCGCTCGGCGCATCCAGGAGCCCCAGGATGTTCAGCAGTGTCGACTTGCCGGATCCGGACCGGCCGACGACGGAGACCCGCTCCCCCGCCGCCACCTCGAGGTCGACGCCGTGCAGGATGGTCAGCGGCTCGGCGTCCGGGATGCGGACCGTCTTGGTCACGCCGCGGAGCCGGAGCAGGCTCACGGACCGACCGCCGTGTAGCCGTTCTCGTCCGGTGCAGGCGCACCCGGGACGAACTCGAGGATGTTGTCGCCCTCCTTCAGGCCGGCGCGGATCTCGACCGAGGTGCCGTCGGTGAGTCCCAGCGTGACCGGGACCTCCTTCGGCTCGCCGCCCTTCGGATCCTGGACGTAGACCACGCCGGTCTGGGCGGAGCCCTTCACCGCCGTGGTCGGCACGGTGAGGACGTTCTCCGCCTTCCCCGCCGAGATGGTGATGCCGGCGGTGAGTCCGGGGAACACCGTGACGTTCGCCGGGATCGCGCAGCGGACGGTCGTGTTCGACGCCGCGCCGGCGACGCCCTGGGCGCCGTCGCCGCCTGCCGCCCCGCCCGCTCCCCCGCCCGAGGGCCCGGCGGCGTCGGAGGCGGCCGCCGGCGGTGTGGTGATGGACAGGCCGGTGCAGGTGAACGGCGCTGGGCCGCCCTTGACTGTGACCTTCGCCTCCGTCGGCCGGTTCACCAGCCGGTACTGCTGTTCGGCGGGCAGCGCCGCGGTGGCGGAGAAGGTGGGAGGAGCGACGGCGCCGACGGTGTCGCCGATCGCGACCGCCTGCCCGCTCAGCACCGGCAGTTCGCTGACGACACCGGCGATCGGAGCCGTCACCTCCTCGTAGCGGACCAGCGGCTCGCGATCCTCGAGGGTCTGCGACCCGTCCGGCGCAGTGCTCGCGACCGGCTCCCGCGGCGTCTCGATCTTCACGTCGAAGAGGATGTCGCCCGCGGCCACCTTCTGGCCGACGGAGACCTGGACCTTGTTCACGGTGCCCGCCGACGTCGCGCGCGCCGGGACGGCGGGGTCGGCGACGATCGAGCCGCTCACCGTCACGTCGTTCACGATCGTGCCGGTGGCGACGGCGGTGACCGGATCGCCGAGCTGGGCGCTCGGCGTCGCCGGATCCGCCTCGGCCTCCCCCGACGGGAAGAACGCCAGCTTCACCAGCGCGACCGCGATCGCGGCGACCAGCAGAATGCGGACGATCGGGAAGACCCAGCGTCGCATGACCCCCATGTGCTGCCTCTCAGAAGAGCGTGGCGCCGACCCCCGGCGCCACGCGATCCACTATGTCAGAACCGCCGCGTCACGCCTCGATGACGAGCGGGACGATCATCGGCCGGCGGCGGTAGCTGGTGTTCACCCAGCGGCCGACCGTGCGGCGGACCACCTGCGAGAGCGCGTGCGAGTCACGGACGCCGTTGTGCGCGGCCTCCGACAGCGCCGCGGCGATCTTCGGCTTCACGGCATCGAACACCGCGTCGTCCTCCGCGAAACCGCGGGCGTGGATCTCGGGGCCGGTGACGATTCGACCGCTCGCGGCCTCCACGACCACGATGATCGAGATGAAGCCCTCCTCGCCGAGGATGCGGCGGTCCTTGAGGTCCGCGTCCGTGATCTCGCCGACGCTGGAGCCGTCGACGTACACGAAGCCGAGGTCGAGCTGGCCGACGATGCGGGCGACGCCGTCGCGCAGATCCACGACAGAGCCGTCCTCGGCCAGGATCGTGTTCCGCTCGGGCACCCCGGTGTCCATCGCCAGGCGCGCGTTCGCGACCAGGTGGCGGTACTCGCCGTGCACCGGCATCACGTTCTTGGGCTTCAGGATGTTGTAGCAGTAGAGCAGCTCGCCCGCCGCAGCGTGCCCGGAGACGTGCACCTTGGCGTTGCCCTTGTGCACGACGTTGGCGCCGAGCTTGGTGAGGCCGTCGATGACGCGGTAGACCGCGTTCTCGTTGCCGGGGATGAGGCTGGAGGCGAGGATCACCGTGTCGCCGTGGCCCACCTCGATCTGGTGGTCGAGGTTCGCCATCCTGGCGAGCACGGCCATCGGCTCGCCCTGCGATCCCGTCGACATGTAGACGATCTCGTCGTCCGGCAGGTCGGCGGCCTTCTTGTAGTCGATGAGCACGCCCTCCGGCACCTTCAGGTAACCGAGCTCGGCGGCGATCGTCATGTTGCGTACCATCGAGCGGCCGAGCAGGGCGACGCGGCGGCCGTTCGCGGCCGCGGCGTCGAGCACCTGCTGCACACGGTGGACGTGGCTGGAGAAGCTCGCGACGATGACCCGGCGCGGGGCGCGAGCGATCACGGTGTCGAGCACCGGCCCGATCGAGCGCTCCAGCGGGGTGAAACCGGGCACGTCGGCGTTGGTCGAGTCGGCCAGGAACAGGTCGACGCCCTTCTCGCCGAGGCGGGCGAACGCGCGCAGGTCGGTGAGTCGGTCGTCCAGCGGCAGCTGGTCCATCTTGAAGTCGCCCGTGTGCAGGACCACCCCGGCCGGGGTGCTGATCGCGACGGCGAGGGCGTCGGGGATGGAGTGGTTGACCGCGACGAACTCGAGGTCGAACGGGCCGAGCTTCTCCTGCTGGCCCTCCTTCACCGTGAGGGTGAACGGCTGGATGCGGTGCTCCTTGAGCTTCGCCTCCACCAGCGCCAGGGTGAGCCCTGAGCCGATCAGCGGGATGTCCGCGCGCAGCTTGAGCAGGTACGGGACGGCGCCGATGTGGTCCTCGTGGCCGTGCGTGAGCACCACGCCGAGCACGTCGTCCAGCCGGTCGCGCACCGGCGCGAAATCGGGGAGGATCAGGTCGACGCCCGGCTGGTCCTGCTCGGGGAACAGGACGCCGCAGTCGACGATGAGGAGCTTGCCTTCGTATTCGAAGACGGTCATGTTGCGGCCGATCTCGCCGAGACCGCCGGTGGGGATGATCCGGAGCGTTCCCGGCTCGAGTGCCGGGGGCTCGGAGACGAGGTTGGGCATGTGCCCTCCTATTTCATTGTCGTTCGGTGCGGGCGCAGGCGCCCGCGATGGTATCGGCCGCTTCGGCCGTCAGCGTGTGGTCCCGGCGATCTTCGGCAGTGCGCCGCCCGCGGCGGCGTTGCGGTCGGGACGGAAGTTGGAGAAGTCGACGCCGGGGATGTCCTTGACCAGATCCAGCTCGTCCTCGATCTGCGCGGCCTCCCACTCCTCCGGGCCGACCAGCGGCAGCCGGACGCGCGGGCTCTGGATGCGGCCGAGGCCGTGCAGGATGTACTTCGCCGCGACGGTGCCGGGCACGTGGGTCATCACGGCGCGCACGAGCGGCTCCAGCTTCTTGTGCGCAGCGGTCGCGGTGGTCAGGTCGCCCGCGTTGACCGCATCCACGATCTGGCGGTAGGGCGTCGGCGCGATGTTCGCGGTGACCCCGATGAGCCCGCTCGCGCCGATCGCCAGGTGCGGGAGCACGTTGGCGTCGTCGCCGGAGAAGTAGAGCAGGTCGGTCTGGTTGAGCACCCGGCTGACCTCGCTGAAGTCGCCCTTCGCGTCCTTGATGGCGAGGACGTTCGGGTGCTTGGCGATCCGCAGGATGGTCTCGTATTTGATGGGGACGCCGGTGCGGCCGGGGATGTCGTAGAGGATCACCGGCAGGTCGGTGGAGTCCGCGATCATCCGGAAGTGGGTGAGGATGCCGGCCTGGGTCGGCTTGTTGTAGTACGGGGTGACGACCATGACGCCGTCCGCGCCGGCCTTCTCGCTCTGCCGGTAGAGCTGGATGGCGTGCGCGGTCTCGTTCGAACCGCCGCCGGTGATGATCTTGGCCCGTCCGCCCGCGACCGACTTGCCGACCTCGACGAGCCGCAGCTTCTCCGGGTCGGTGAGGGTCGAGGTCTCGCCCGTGGTGCCGGTCACGACGATGCCGTCCGCACCCGCGGTGATGACATCGTCGATGTGCTTCTCCACGCCGGCCCAGTCGACCTCGCCATCGGCGGTGAAGGGCGTGACCAGGGCGACGAGCACCTGGCCGAACGGATTCGCGGATTGAGCCATGGCTCCTAGGCTATCGGGTCGGGCGCTCGCCCCGCCTCCCCGCGGGCTCGGCCAGGGAGGCCGCGGTGGGGATAACCTGCGCGGCGCGTCACGATCGGACACAAACGCTGCGCCGCCGCCCGCCCGCGCGTAGTGTCACCCGCACCATGACGGCGATCGGCGCACTGCTCCTCCTGCTCGGCCTCGTCGCGCTGACGGCCGCGACGGGGGTGGTCCTGCGCGCCACCGCCGGGCGGGTGCGCCGTGCCCGACGCGCGGAACGGCTCGCGCCGTCCGAAGTGGGAGCGTCCGCGTTCGGGGATCGCGCGACCTTCCTGCAGTTCTCCACGGCGTACTGCGCGCAGTGCCCCGGCACCGCGCGGGTGCTCAGCGGGATCGCCGCCGAGCATCCCGGCGTCGAGCACCTGGACGTCGACCTCGCGGCGCGACCCGAGCTCGCGACCCGGTTCGGCGTGCTGCAGACCCCGACCACGCTGCTGCTCGACGCGCACGGCACCGTGCGCGGCCGCATCGGCGGCCCCGCCCGCCCCGCGGACGTCCGCGGAGCCATAGACCGCATCCTCACGGAGACGCCATGACCGACACCCGTCCGCGCGCGATCGACCCGCGCTCCCCCCGCTTCGGCGCCGGCATCACCGCCGTGCTGCTGCTGGTCGTGCTGTTCCTCTGGCTCACCGGAGCGGCCATCGCGGCCATCCTGCTGCTGATCGCCATCGCGGCGCTGTTCGCCTGGGGAGCCTTCGCCGGGGTGCAGCGGCATCCGTACGGCGTCCTCTACCGGCGCCTGGTGCGACCCCGTCTCGGGCCACCGGCCGAGACCGAGGACCCGGCACCGCCGACGTTCGCCCAGGGCGTGGGTCTCGTCGTGACAGGAGCGGGCCTCGTGCTGGCCGCGGCCGGCATGCCTGTCGCCGTGCCGGTCGCCGCCGCACTCGCCTTCGTCGCCGCCTTCCTGAATGCCGTGTTCGGGTACTGCCTCGGCTGCCAGCTGTACGTGCTGCTGGTGCGGACGCGCATCATCCGCCGCGGCGAGGCGACCGGCTGATCCGGGGCCCGGCGCGCGAAAACCGGGAATCCCCCGAACGCCGGCCGAGCGTCGGAGGGCCGCCAGTATCCTGGTCGGACCGCGCGCGGTCGCGGGCGGAGAACAGGGAGGTCCCATGGCAGTCACCAGCGAATCCACCACCGTTTGGACGGGCGATCTGAAGTCCGGGTCCGGCACGGTCTCGCTCGACTCGTCCCACGCCGCATCCCTCGACGTCAACTGGAAGGCCCGTTCCGAGGGCGGCGCGGAGGTCACCACTCCGGAGGAGCTGCTCGGCGCCGCGCACTCCGCCTGCTTCTCGATGGCCTTCTCGAACGTGCTCGCCGGATTCGGCACCCCGCCGGAGAGCATCCAGGCGACGGCCGCCGTCACCTTCGACCCGGCACAGGGCATCACCGGCAGCCACCTGCTCGTCAGCGCCCGCGTCCCCGGGCTCGCCGCCGAGGACTTCCAGCGCCTCGCCGACGAGGCGAAGCGCACCTGCCCGGTCTCGCGCGCACTGGTCGGCATCCCGATCACCATCGAAGCAACGCTGGCCTAGTCGATGCGGGTGCTCGTCGCCGGCGCGTCCGGCCTGATCGGCACCGAGCTCGTCAGGCAGCTCGACGAGGCGGGGCACGAGGTGCTCCGCCTCGTCCGGCGCGACCCGGCCGCGCCGAACGAGTTCCACTGGTCGCCGTCGACCCGGATGATCGACGTCGCGCTCATGGATCGCGCCGACGCCGTGGTCAACCTCTCCGGCGCCTCGCTCAACCGGCTGCCCTGGACACCGGCGCACAAGCGCCGCATTCTCGCCTCGCGCCTGGAGGCGACGGGCACCCTCGCGGACGCCATGCGCCAGGCCGCCGACCCACCCTCGGTGTTCGTGAGCGGCTCCGCGGTCGGCTACTACGGCGACCGGCCCGGGATGACCCTCACCGAGCAGGCGACGAAGGGCACGGGCTACCTCTCCGACGTCGTCGAGGCGTGGGAGGCCGCGGCGCACCTCGCGCCGGAGCGCACCCGGGTCGTGACCGCGCGCACCGGTGTCGTCGTCGGACCCGGCGGCGCGATGACGCCCCTGCTGCCGATGGCGAGGCTCGGACTGCTCGGCCCCATCGCCGGCGGCGGCCAGCACTGGCCGTGGGTGAGCCTCCGCGACGAGGCGGCGGCGATCGTGCACCTGCTCGGCTCCGAGCTCTCCGGCCCTGTCAACGTGGTGGGACCGACGCCCGCCACCGCCGCGGCCGTGCTGCGCGCGCTCGCGGCCGCCGTGCACCGTCCATACGGCCTGCCGTTGCCGGAGTTCGCCGTGAAGCTCGGCCTCGGCGAGGCCGGCAACGAGCTGCTGCTCTCCGACCAGCGCGTCGTCCCGGAGCGCCTGCTCGCCGACGGCTTCGTCTTCGCCGACCGGACCGTCCAGGACGCGGTCGCCCGCCTCCTCGCCCGCGCGGCCTGAGGCACGCCGCGCCGGCGCGGGGCCGAACGGTCAGGCCGCGGTCCGCTGCTCCGCGCGGTAGAGCCGGATGGAGTGGCGCAGTGCTTCGCGCGCCCGGCGGCGGTCACCGCTCGCGTCGTAGGCGAGGCCGAGCCGGAACCAGGCGCGCCAGCTCTCCGGCTGCTCCTCGACCTCGGCCTTGAACTGCGGGAACTCCTCGTCCGCCGCGTCGCGCAGGGGGCGTCCGCTCGCCCGGTGCGGCAGGTCGTCCACCGGCAGCGTGCCCTCCGCGGCCATGAGCGTGACCAGCTTCTCGGTGCGGGCGCCGAAGAGCAGCTCCCGTCCGATCGCCCAGGCGGCGATCACCGGCAGCGCCAGCAGGGCGATGCCCATCGCGATCCCGACCGGTTCCCCGGAGGCGATCAGCAGGATCGCACGCTGGAACACCAGCACGAGGTAGACGAGCAGGATGATCGCCATCACGATGGCGGCGAGACGGTTGCGCACGGCGTTCCTCTAACGCTCGCGCACGGTGTCGTGCGGTGGCTCGCCGTCGGGCTCGGCGATGCCGAGGTCGACGAGCTTGTCGAGACCGACGACGACGCCGGTGGTCGTGGCGGCCGCGCGCAGCGCGAGCAGGATGCCGGTCTCGTACGCCTCGGAGCCGACGGTGTCGTGGCGGATGGTCAGCGTCTCCCCCGGGCCGCCGAAGATCACCTGCTGCTCGGCGACGACCCCGCGCATCCGCAGGCTGTGGATGGGGACGCTCGAGACCTGCTGGCCGCGGGCGCGCTGGTCGGTGTGCGGCGCATCCACCGGGCCGCGGTCGGCGCGGGCGGCGCCGATGAGCTCGGCGGTGCGCACCGCGGTGCCCGACGGTGAGTCGACCTTGCCGGCGCCGTGCGCTTCGATGATCTCGATCGAGTCGAAGAAGCGCGCCGCCACCGTCGCGAACGCGGTGCCGAGCGCGGAGCCGAGCGAGAAGTTGGGGATGACGACCGCGCCCCTGCCCTCGTGCGCTGCGACGCGGCGCTCCAGGTCGAGGATGCGATCGGCCGACCAGCCGGAGGTGCCGATGAGCACGTTCAGGCCGTTGTCGACGGCGAAGGCGACGATGCTCGGGCTCACCTGCGGGAGCGTCATGTCGACGAGGACGTCGGCGCCGAGCATGTCCTCCAGCGGCGAGCGCGAGTCCAGCCTCGCGACGAGCTCCAGGTCGTCCGACTGCTCGATCAGACGCACGGCGACGCTGCCCAGTTTGCCGGTCGCACCGGCGACGGCCACGCGAATAGTCACCCGTCCACCCTACCCGGCGCGCCCTCGCGCGGATGCCGCGCGACCCGACGCCCCGCACGGGTTTACGCTTACGGGAATGGTGTCCTTTGCCGATGTCTCCGTCACCGATGCGACCGCCCACCGGATGCTCGCCGCGTACTTCGCCGAGCGGGCGGCGACCTTCCCTGCCGCGCAGGGCGCATACCGCACCACGTTCCCCGACCCCGGCCAGTTCGTCGCACCGAACGGCGTGTTCCTGCTCGCATACGACGAGGACGGCGAGGCCGGCTGCGGCGGCATCCGCGAACTGCGCGTGCCGCTCGCCGACGCCGAGGAGGGCTCCCCCGCCGTCCGCTACGAGATCAAGCACCTCTGGGTCGCGCCGGAGCACCGGGGCCGCGGCCTCGGCCGCGCCATCCTCGCCGAGCTTGAGCACCGGGCCCGCGGGTTCGGGGCGACCGAGATCGTCCTCGACACGAACGCCAGCCTGGAGGCTGCGGGCGGCCTGTACCGCTCGCACGGCTACGAGAACATCCAGCCCTACAACGACAACCCGAACGCAACCGACTGGTTCCGCAAGGTCCTCTGACCGCTGCCGTGCCCCGGGCCGCCCTCCGCCGGCCCGACTCCAACGGGCTGCCACGCTTCACGAGGTTGTTGCCCGACGGGACGGTGCGGGACTTAGGCGACGATGGGCCGATTCTACAAATGCCATCGGAAGCGCGCCTTCGTGTCCGCATCGACGAAGAGAAACCCTCAGGGCCGAAACCCCACCCGTCGGTACCAGACCGACCGGTTTATGCGGACGGAGCAGGAGGTCGGGGCTCAGACGGGCTGGAGCTCCGGGAGGCCGGTGCGCAGCTCCACAGGGAGATGGCCGAGGTCGTTGTGCACCACGAGCACCGGCGGCTTCGCCGAGCGCACCCGGATGATGGTGAGCCCGCAGTTGGCCTGGTTCAGGCCGAGCCAGCGCCAGGCCGGGGCGTCGAAGACATGGCGGACGAACCAGCCGATCACGAAGTTGTGGGTGACGAGCAGGTCGTGCCTGTCGCCCATCGCGGGCGTCAGGAACTCGTGCACCGCGTCCTCCATCTGCGCGCGTCCCGCCTCGATCTCGGCCTCGGTCACCGGGCCGAAGAACGACTCGAACGCCTTCGGCATGTCCGGCGTCGGGCCCGAGGGAATGCAGTCGAAGAGCAGGCTCGACGGCTCCGGCGTGAGCGCCGGCATGCGCTCGGCGATGATCTCGGCCGTCTCCGCTGCGCGGTTGAGCGGCGAGTGGTACATCGCCGTGAATGGGACGCCGCTCAGCCGGTCGGCGATGAGCTGCGCCTGACGCTTCCCGCGCGGCGAGAGCGGGCCGTCCGGCATGCCGTGCTCGGCGTCCTGCTGCTCGCCGTGGCGCACGAGGTAGAGGTAGTGGGGCACCGGGTATGACCTTTCGGATCGGGATGTTTCGGCGGCGGATCAGGACGCGAGACCGGCGAACATGTCGTCGGTGACGCTCCCCACCGCGGAGATGGAGACCGGTCGCCCCGCCAGATCGGCGGCGAGGTCGCGCACGTCGTCGGCGGTGACGAGGTGCAGACGGCGGAGGCTCTCATCGAGGTCGGCGAACTCGCCCAGGCTGATCTCGGCGCGGCCGAGACGCGACATCCTGGTGTCCGAGTCCTCCAACGCGAGCGCGGCGCCTCCCGACAGCTGGCCGACAGCGCGGCGCAGCTCCTCCGGGGTGACGCCGTCGCCGGCGAGGCGGCGCAGCTCGTCGAGCATCAGCTCGGCGACCTGCCGGGCCTTCGCGGGCGCGCAGCCCGCGTAGAGCCCGAAGACTCCGGCGTCCGAGTAGGCGCCGGAGAACGAGTAGACGGAGTAGGCGAGGCCGCGCTTCTCGCGGACCTCCTGGAACAGCCGGCTCGACATCCCGCCGCCGAGGACCGAGTTGAGCACGCTCATGGTCGTGCGGCGCTCGTCGGTGGTGAGGATGCCTGGCACGCCGATCAGCAGGTTCACCTGCTCGGTGGGACGCTCGACCGTGACGACCTCGGCGCCGCGCACGACAGGGACCGCGGTGGTGCTGCGGCGCTCGACGGGGCTCGCGGCGAGCTCCGGGTCCCAGCCCGCCGCCGCGAGCGCGCGCTTCACGCCGCTCACGAGCAGATCGTGGTCGACGGCCCCCGCCGCGGTGATGACGAGGTCCTGCGGACGGTAATTGGCGCGGTAGTGCGTCCACACGGCGTCGCGCTCGGCCGCGCGGATGGTCTCCGGACGGCCGCCGATCGGCCGGCCGAGCGGGTGGTCGCCGAGGACGGCGGAGAAGAACCGGTCGTTGGCGACGTCGGCGGGGTCGTCCTCCGCCATCGAGAGCTCCTCAAGGATCACACCGCGCTCGTTCTCGAACTCCGCGGGGTCCAGCAGCGAGGAGGTGAGCATGTCGCCGATCACCTCGACGGCCATTGGGAGGTCCCTGTCCTGCACTTTGGCGTAGTAGCAGGTGTACTCCTTGGCCGTCATCGCGTTGTGCTCGCCGCCGACCGAGTCGAAGGCGACAGCGATGTCCAGCGCCGTCCGGGTCGGCGTGCCCTTGAAGAGCAGGTGCTCGAGGAAGTGCGTCGACCCGAGGCTGCCCGGCACCTCGCCCGTCTCGTCGCGCGATCCGACGGCGACCCAGTAGCCGAGGGTGGCGCTGCGCGCGCCGGGGACCTGCTCGCTCAGGACGCGGACGCCGCTCGGGAGCACGGTCCGCCTGACCAGCGCCTCACCGGATGCGGCGAAAGTGAGGTCGGCCAGACCGAGAGGGAGGTCGACTGCGCTGTTCATCCCCTCCACCCTACGCCAGACGCTGTGGAATCCCGGAGAGAACGAAAATGAGGACAAACAGACTGGTCTGTCTACCTATATACTGATCTCACCGCCTGGGTCGGTCGTCCCCCTTGGACCGACCCAGGTGGTTCTCGTGACCAACTGAGGGCGTGTGATCCGCCCCTGACCGAAGGAGTCGTGCCGGATGGTCGTAAGTGCCCGAGCGACCATCCGGCCGCCAGCGCCGTCGAAGCTCAAGATCCTCGCCACCGCGGACGAGCTCTTCTACCAGGAGGGCATCCACACCGTCGGGGTGGACAGGATCATCGCCGGCGCGCGAGTGACGAAGGCCACGTTCTACAAGCACTTCCGGTCGAAGGATCTGCTCATCATCGCCTACGTCGAGGGCCGCGACCGCCAGGTGCGCGAGTGGTTCGCCGAGCAAGAACGGCAGAACGCCGACCCGCGCGACATCGCCCGCGCCCTGGTCGACTGGATCAACGACGAGGCGGTCCGGCCCGGCTTCCGCGGCGACCCGTTCATCAACGCCGCAGCGCAGTTCGCCGACGAGACCAACCCGGTCCGCGTCGCGGTCACCACGCACCGCGACTGGTATGCGAAGCGCATCGAGGAGCTGTTCCGGCAGATCGGTCACCCGCGGCCCGGCGACGCCGCCGACGACCTCATCCTCGCCCGCGACGGCGCCCTGGCTGGCGGCTACGTCGGCGACCCGATCGCGGCGGGCGCGGCGCTGCACCGCTCGCTCGACCGCATCCTCGGCGAGGCGTAGTTCCCGGTTCGAGGGGCACGTTGTCGTCGCTTTCGGCGCCCGGAAGCGACAACGACGTGCCCCTCGCCGTGCGCGTGCGCGAGCGGGGGCGTCCGGGCTACTCGGAGACGCGGTCGAGGTCGAGCATCTGGGCGCGGGTGAGGCGGATGCCCGCCGCGGCCATCAGCGCATCCACCTGCTCCGGCCGGCTCGCGCTGGCGACCGGCGCGACGATCGTGCGCTTGGCGAGCAGCCAGGCGATGGAGATGCTCGCCGGGGTGACGCCGTGCTCGGCGGCGATGCGGTCGAGCACCGCGAGCACGCGCATGCCCTTGCGGTTGACGTACGCCGACGCGCGCACGCTCCTGGCGTCCGCCGTGAGGTCGGCCTTCGAGCGGTACTTGCCGGTGAGGAACCCGTTCGCCAGCGCGTAGTACGGCATGACGGCGAGGCCCTGGGCCGCTGCGACGATGCGCAGCGCGCTCTCGAACTCGGCGCGATGCATCAGGTTGTACTGCGTCTGGATCGCGATGAACTTGGGCAGGCCGGCCGAGGCGAGGATGCGCGCCTCGATCAGGCGGTCCGCCGAGAAGTTGGAGGCGGCCAGGTAGCGCACCTTGCCCGTCTCGATCAGCCATTCCGCGGTCGCCAGGCTGTCCTCCAGCGGCACCTCGGGGTCGTCGTCGTGGAAGTAGAGGACGTCGATGCGGTCGGTCTGCAGCCGCTCCAGCGAGGCCTCGACGGCGCGCACGATGCTGACGGAACCGAGCCCCGGGTTCTCGTGGTGGCGGCCGACCTTGGTGGCGACGACGAGGTCGTCGCGGTTGCCGCGCTCGCGCATCCACTTGCCGATCAGGACCTCGCTGCGGCCGCCGACGTAGCTGTCCGCCGTGTCGATGAAGTCGCCGCCGAGGGCCGCGAACCGGTCGAGGATGGCGAGCGACGTGTCGCCGTCGGCGGTCCAGCCGAAGACACTGGCGCCGAGCGACAGCGGGTACACCGCGAGGTCGCTCTCGCCGATGCGGCGCGGGGCGAGGATCGACAGCGGGCCGGTGCGTTCCAGGGCGGGGTCGATGTCGAGGGGGCCGCCGGTGTCGGTGGACGGCTCCTCGCCACGCGGGACGGCGACGGCCGGAGCCGGGCGTGCCACGGGGGCCGACTCTGCAGCCGACTCACGGGGTGTGATCTCACCGCCAGCGGAATCGTCAGCGACGATCGCGGGAGCGGGTGCGCGGAGTCCGACCGACTCCAGCAGGCGCAGGGGAAGAAGCTGTGGCATGCTCCCCCCTCTCCGACCGGCCCCTCTCCGACCGATTCGTGCGGCTCATCGAATCGATTCGAGAACGTCGCGTTCCCTGACGTTACTTGCAGAGTACGGCATCCCTCCGACACGCCGAGTCAGAATCGGTGAACGCCGCCGAAACCGTTGGTCACAGTTTCATCACGAAGCCGAAACGGCGCTCCGGCGCACCAGAGCGCGGGCGTGAGCGAGCACCGGGCCGTCCACCATCCGCCCCTCGTGACGGAACACTCCCCCGCCCGCGGCGTCCGCCGCGGCGAGCAGCGCGCGGGCCTCGGCGAGCTGCTCCGGCGTCGGCGAATAGGCGGCGCGGATGACCACGACCTGCGACGGATGGATGCACGCGGTCGCCGCGAATCCCACCGCCACCGCGTCCTCCGCCTCGGCCGCGAGCCCGGCCGTGTCCCCGATGTCGAGGTGCACCGTGTCGATCGCGGCCTTCCCCGCCGCACCGGCCGCCAGCAGCACCGCGGAGCGCGCGTGCCGGGCGACATCCCGGTAGCCGCCGTCGGCGTGCCTGCTCGACGTGCCGCCGAGCGAGGCGACCAGGTCCTCCGCACCCCACATCAGCGCGACGACCGCCTCGTGCCTGGCGAGCTCGGGAGCCGCGAGCACGCCGGCCGCGGTCTCGCACAGCGCGATCGCCTCAAAGCCGGCGAGCGCGGCGAGATCGTCGACGCGCTCCGCCTTCGGCAGCATCACGGTGCGGTACGCGGTCCCGGCGAGCGCGGCGAGGTCCGCCGCGTGGTCGTCCGTCCCGGCCTGGTTCACGCGCACGATCACGCGCGCGGCGTCGAGGCCGGACGCGGCGAGCGCCTCGCGCGCCGCCGGGCGCCGCTCGGGGTCCACCGCGTCCTCCAGGTCGATGATCACCGCATCCGCCCGCTCCAGCGCCTTCGCGTAGCGCTCCGGCCGGTCGGCCGGGCAGAACAGCAGCGCGGGGCCGTATGCGAAGCCGCTCACGCCCCCGCCGCCTCGGCGTGCGCGTCCTTGCACCACACCATCACCTGGCGGGTCGCCGTCGCGACGACGACGCCGTCCTGGTTGCGGGCGGTGTGCTCGAGCGTGACGATGCCCTGGCCGGGACGGGAGGCGGAGAGCCGCTTGGCCGTCACGACCGACTCCGAGTAGAGCGTGTCGCCGTGATGGACGGGATGCGGGAACGCCACCTCGCTGAAGCCGAGGTTCGCGACGATCGTACCCTGCGTCAGCTGGGCCACGGACGCCCCAACCAGGGTGGCCAGGGTGAACATCGAGTTGACCAGCCGTTCCCCGAACGGCTGCCTGGCCGACCACGCCGCATCCAGGTGCAGGGCTTGCGTGTTCATCGTCAGCGTGGTGAAGAGGACGTTGTCGGCCTCGGTGACCGTCCGACCGGGGCGGTGCAGGTACCGGGTGTCCAGCTCGAACTCCTCGTAGTACAGCCCGCGCTGCTCGACCTCTTTCACGACGCCTCCTCCGGTCCGGCGGCGAGCGGATCGACCGCGAGCGGCGCGCCGGTGGCGGCGACCACCTCGTCGACGGTCACGCCCGGCGCGAGTTCGCGCAGAACGAGGCCGTCCGGCGTCACGTCGATGACGGCCAGGTCGGTGATGATCCGGTCGACGCAGCCCGTGCCGGTCAGCGGCAGGGTGCATTCGGCGAGGATCTTGGGCCGCCCCTCCTTGTCGACGTGCTCCATCATCACGATCAGCCGCTTGGCGCCGAAGACGAGGTCCATCGCCCCGCCCATCCCCTTGACCATCTTGCCCGGGATCATCCAGTTGGCCAGATCGCCGGACGCCGAGACCTCCATCGCGCCGAGCACAGCGACGTCCACGTGGCCGCCGCGCACCATCCCGAACGAGAGCGACGAGTCGAAGTAGGCCGCACCGCGCTTGACCGTCACCGTCTCCTTGCCCGCGTTGATGAGGTCGGGATCGACGTCCGCGTCAGCCGGGTACGGCCCGACGCCGAGCACGCCGTTCTCGGAGTGCAGGATGACCTCGACGCCCTCCGGGATGTAGTTGGGGATCAGGGTGGGCATCCCGATGCCGAGGTTCACGTACTGGCCGTTCTCGAGCTCGCGGGCCACCCGGGCGGCGAGCTCGGTGCGGGTGAGGCTCATCGTGCGCTCCCTTCCTGCTGCTCCTGTGGCGCCGCGACCGTGCGGCGCTCGATGCGCTTCTCGACGTCCGGCGCGTGCACGACGCGCTGGACGAAGATCCCCGGCAGGTGCACCTCCCCCGGTGCGATCTCGCCCGGCTCGACCAGCTCCTCCACCTCGGCGATCGTGATCCGGCCGGCCATCGCCGCGAGCGGGTTGAAGTTCATCGCCGCCGCGTGGAAGACGAGGTTGCCGTGCCGGTCGCCCTTCGCCGCGTGCACGAGTGCGAAGTCGGGGCGGAGCGAGCGCTCGAGCACATACTCCGCGTCGTCGAAGGTGCGCACCTCCTTCGCCTCGCTCGCCACGGCCACCGAGCCGTCCGCGGCGTAGCGGCGCGGCAGCCCGCCGAGGGCGATCTGCGTGCCGACGCCTGCCGGCGTGTAGAACGCCGGGATGCCGGCACCGCCCGCCCGCAGCTTCTCGGCGAGCGTGCCCTGCGGCGTCAGCTCCACCTCCAGCTCGCCGGAGAGGAACTGCCGGGCGAACTCCTTGTTCTCACCGACGTAGGAGCTGATCATCTTGCGGATGCGGTGCTCGGCGAGCAGCAGGCCGAGGCCCCAGTCGTCGACGCCGCAGTTGTTGCTGACCACCTCGAGGTCGGTGGTCCCCGCCTCCAGCAGCGCGTGGATGAGCGCGCTCGGGATGCCGCAGAGGCCGAAGCCGCCGACCGCCAGCGAGCTGCCGTCCGCGATGTCGGCCACCGCCTCCCCCGCGCTCCCCACCGTCTTGTCGATCACCCGTCCCTCTCCCCTCTCCAACCGTCGAGTACGCGAAAAATAGCCCGAATCCCGCCGAGTCGCCAGATGTTCTTCGTACTCGGCGGGTGGGGTGCGGTCAGGACTCGAAGCCCAGCGCGCGGGAGATCACCATGAGCTGGACCTCCGAGGTGCCCTCGCCGATCTCCAGGATCTTGGAGTCGCGGTAGTGCCGCGCCACCGGGCTCTCGTTGAGGAACCCGTAGCCGCCGAAGATCTGCGTCGCGTCGCGGGCGTTGTCCATCGCCGCCTCGCTGCCGACCAGCTTCGCGATCGAGGCCTCCATCTTGAACGGCACGCCCGCCATCAGCTTGAAGCAGGCGTCGTAGTAGGCGAGGCGCGCCGCGTGGACACGGGCCTGCATCCGGGCGATCTTGAACGCGATGTACTGGTTGGAGCCGATCGGGCGGCCGAAGACATTGCGGCTCTTGGCGTAGCGCATCGCCTCCTCCAGACAGCCCTGGGCGGCGCCCGTGCAGAGCGCCGCGAACGCGACGCGGCCCTCGTCGAGCGTCGCGACGAAGTTCGCATAGCCGCGGCCGCGCTCGCCGAGCAGGTTGGCCTCCGGCACCCGCACGTCCGTGAGGGTGAGCGGGTGCGTGTCCGACGTGTGCCAGCCGACCTTGTCGTAGACGGGCTCGGCGACGAAGCCGGGCGTACCCGTCGGGACGATGATCGCGGACAGCTCCTTCTTGATCGAGCCGTCGGCGCGCTGCTGCTCGCCCGTCACCGCGGTGATCGTGACGAGCCTGGTGATCTCCGAGCCCGAGTTGGTGATGAACTGCTTGGTCCCGTTGATGACCCACTCGCCGTCCACCAGCTCCGCGGTGGTCTTCGTGCCGGAGGCGTCCGAACCCGCGTCCGCCTCGGTCAGCCCGAACCCGGCGAGCGCCTCGCCCCTGGCGAGCATCGGCAGCCACTGCTGCTTCTGCTCCTCCGAGCCGTTCCGGAAGATCGGCATGGCGCCGAGGCCGATGCCCGCCTCCAGGGTGACACCGATCGACTGGTCGACCCGGCCGAGTTGCTCGACCGCGAGGCAGAGCGAGAGGTAGTCCTTGCCCTGGCCGCCGTACTCGACGGGGAACGGGAGGCCGAACAGGCCCATCCTGCCCATCTCGGCGATGATCTCGTACGGCAGGCTGCGCTTGGTGTCGTACTCGTAGGCGGCCGGCGCGACGACGGTGTCGGCGAAGTCGCGCACCGTCTCGCGCAGGCGGCGCTGGTCCTCGGTGAGCTCGAAGCCCGCGACGTCGCTGTCGGAGGCGGGACGGGACATCTGCATGGTCATGGGAGGTTCCTGTCTGTTGTGGTGACGGTCCGTGAGGATGCGGTGGCCGATGGTGTCGGCTCGGGGGTGTCCGCCGTGGTGGGCGGGACGTTCTGGTCGGTGTCGCCGGCGGTCGCCGTCGCGTCCTCCTCGGCGTCGACGCTCGCGACGAGCTGGTCGAGTCTGACGAGGTCGCCGGTGGCGACGCGGAGACGCACGACGCCGGCGACGGGGGCGACGAGGCGGTGCTCCATCTTCATGGCCTCGACGACGGCCACGGTCTCCCCCGCCTCCACGGTCGCGCCGTCGGCGACCGGGACGGCGACGACGGTGCCGGGCATGGGCGAGTGGACCTCGGGATGCGCGGCCGCCTCGGCGCGGTCCAGCGCGGCGAGCGCGTCGGCGACGCGGGCGGCCGCGTCGCGCAGGCGAAGCGGCCGGGCACGGCCGCCCGCGGCGAGCCACACGGTGTCGCCGTCGCGGGCGATGTCGAAGCGCGTCGTGACGTCGTCGAGGGTGAGGAGGGCGACCGCCGGCTCCCCGTCGAGGAGACGCAGCGAGGCGGTGTGCGGGATCCCGTCCACCTGGACGGTCGAGCCGCGCACCTCCACCCGGCTGCCGTCGACGTCGTAGGAGACTGCGCGCGCGTCGCCGAGGCGCCAGCCGGAGGGCGCGCCCCACAGCGGCCCGACGCCAGCGGGCGGACGGGCCATGCGGTCGTGGTGGGCGACGAGCGCCGCGGCGACGAGCTCCTCCGTGCCGGCCCCGGCCGGGGACAGCTCGGAGAAGCGGCGGTCGATGAGCGTCGTGTCCATGCTCCCGGCACGCACATCCTCATCGGCGAGCAGGTCGCGCAGCCAGGCGACGTTGCTCACGGCGCCGAGGATGCTCGTGGATGCGAGCGCGCGGTCCAGCCGTGCGATCGCGGTGTCCCTGTCCTCGGCCCAGGCGATCACCTTGGCGAGCATCGGGTCGTAGTCGGTGACGACGGGGACGCCGACAGCCAGCCCGCTGTCGACGCGGATGCCGTCGCCGGCCGGCTCGCGCAGCGCGAGCACGGTGCCGTCGCCGGGCAGGAAGCCGCGCTCCGGGTTCTCGGCGTAGACGCGCGCCTCGATCGCGTGGCCGGTGAGGCGCACGTCCCGCTGGCCGAACCCGAGCGGCTCGCCCGCGGCGATACGCAGCTGCCACTCGACGAGGTCGAGCCCCGTGACGAGCTCGGTGACCGGGTGCTCGACCTGCAGGCGCGTGTTCATCTCCATGAAGAAGAACTCGCCCGGCGCCTGAGCGGAGACGAGGAACTCGACGGTCCCCGCTCCGACGTAGTCGACGCTGGCCGCGACGCGGCACGCGGCTTCGCCGATCCGCTCGCGGGTCGCTGCGTCCAGCAACGGCGATGGGGCCTCCTCGATCACCTTCTGGTGGCGGCGCTGGAGCGAGCATTCGCGCTCGCCGAGGTGCACGACGCCGCCGCGGCTGTCGGCGAGCACCTGCACCTCGATGTGGCGGGGCGCGTCGACCAGGCGCTCGAGGAACAGCGTGTCGTCGCCGAAGGCTGCCGCCGCGACCCTGCGGGCAGCACGGAGCGCCTCCGGCAGCTCGTCGCGACCGCGCACGGCCTGCATCCCCTTGCCGCCGCCGCCCGCGGACGGCTTGACCAGCACCGGGAACCCGATCCGGTCCGCCGCCTCGATGAGCGCGGCGTCGTCGAGCCCGGGCTCGGCGATGCCGGGGATGGTCGGCACGCCGGAGCCGCCGACCTCCCGTTTCGCGGCGATCTTGTCGCCCATCACCTCGAGCGCGTGCACGCCGGGTCCGACGAAGACGATCCCCGCGTCCGCGCATGCACGGGCGAGCGCGGGGTTCTCGGAGAGGAAGCCGTAGCCGGGATGCACGGCCTCGGCACCGGTCGCGCGCGCGGCGGCCACGATCGCGTCCACGTCCAGGTAGCTCCGGCGCGCGGCGGCGGGGCCGATCCGCACGGCGGTGTCGGCGAGCGCGACGTGCGGCGCCTCGCGGTCGGCGTCGCTGAACACGGCGACCGAGCGGATGCCCAGCCGGCGGAGGGTGCGGATGATCCGGCAGGCGATCTCGCCGCGGTTGGCGACGAGCACGGTGCGGAAGGGGACGGCCATCGCGATCACATCCGGAAGAGGCCGAAGGCCGTGTCGGGGAGCGGGGAACGGGAGCAGACGTCGAGGGCGAGGCCGAGCACCGTGCGGGTGTCCGCCGGGTCGATGACGCCGTCGTCCCAGAGCCGGGCGGTGGAGTAGTACGGGTTGCCCTGCTCCTCGTACTGTTCGGCGATCGGGGCACGGAAGGCAGCCTCGTCGTCCGCGCTCCAGTCCTCGCCGCGCGCCTCCAGCTGGTCCCGTTTGACGGTCGCGAGCACACTCGAGGCCTGCTGGCCGCCCATGACCGAGATGCGCGCCGCCGGCCACATCCACAGGAACCGCGGCGAATAGGCCCGGCCGCACATCGAGTAGTTGCCGGCGCCGAAGGAACCGCCGATCACGACGGTGAGCTTCGGCACCCGGGTGGTCGCCACGGCGGTCACCATCTTGGCGCCGTTCTTGGCGATGCCGCCTGCCTCGTAGTCGCGGCCGACCATGAAGCCGGAGATGTTCTGCAGGAACAGCAGCGGGATCCCGCGCTGGTCGCACAGCTCGATGAAGTGCGCGCCCTTGAGCGCGGACTCGCTGAAGAGCACGCCGTTGTTGGCGACGATGCCGACGGGATGGCCGTGGATGCGCGCGAAGCCGGTGACGAGGGTGGTCCCGTACTCCGGCTTGAACTCGCTGAACCCGCCCGCGTCGACGAGGCGGTGGATCACCTCGTGCACGTCGTACGGCGCCTGCACGTCGACCGGGACGACGCCGTACAGCTCGCCGGGGTCCGCCTCCGGCTCCCGAGCCGGCAGCACGTCCCAGGCCGGGGAGGCAGGCGGCGGCAGCGTCGCGACGATCTCGCGCACGATGGCGAGCGCGTGCTCGTCGTTCTCCGCCAGGTGGTCGACGACGCCGGAGGTGCGTGCATGCAGGTCGCCGCCGCCCAGCTCCTCCGCCGTGACCACCTCGCCGATGGCGGCCTTCACCAGCGGCGGGCCGCCCAGGAAGATGGTGCCCTGGCCCCGCACGATCACCGTCTCGTCGCTCATCGCGGGCACGTACGCGCCGCCGGCGGTGCACGAGCCGAGCACCGCCGCGATCTGCGGGATCTTCGCCGCCGACAGCCGGGCCTGGTTGTAGAAGATGCGGCCGAAGTGCTCGCGGTCGGGGAACACCTCGTCCTGCATCGGCAGGAACGCGCCTCCCGAGTCGACGAGGTACACGCACGGGAGGCGGTTCTCCAGCGCGACCTCCTGCGCCCGGAGGTGCTTCTTCACCGTCATCGGGTAGTAGGTGCCGCCCTTGACCGTGGCGTCGTTGCAGACGATCATCACGTGGCGGCCCGCCACGAGCCCGATTCCGGCGATCAGCCCGGCGGCAGGGCTCTCGTCTCCGTACATCCCTGTCGCGGCGAGCGGCGCGATCTCCAGGAACGGGCTGCCTTCATCGAGCAGGGCGTCGATCCGGTCGCGCGGCAGCAGCTTGCCGCGGGCGACGTGCCGCTCACGGGCGCGCTCCGGTCCGCCCGCCGCGGCGACGCGGAGCCGCTCGCGCAGGTCGTCGACAAGCGCGCGCTGTGCGGCGTCGTTCTGCTCGAAGCGCTCGTCGGTCGCGCTCGCCGTGCGTGTGGCTGTTGGCATCTGCTGTCTCCATCGACATGAGTTAGTGGTCGCTAACTCGAATTTAGGTTAGTGTTCATTAACCCGAATGTCCAGCACCCGGCGCGACCGCCCGATGCGTCCATCCAGGAGAGAGCGCCATGACCGAGCCCGCCACCGCCGAGGAGGCGCCGCTCGCCCGGCCGACGCAGCGCAGCCAGGCGAAGGCCGATCGGCGCGCCGCGCTGCTCGTCGCGGCGGCGGGCATGTTCGCCGAGCGCGGCTTCAACGGCGTCTCGATCGAGGACCTCGGCGCCGCCGCCGGCGTGAGCGGTCCCGCGGTCTACCGGCACTTCCCCTCCAAGCAGGCTGTGCTCGCCGCGCTGCTCGTCGGCGTCAGCGAGAGCCTGCTCGCGGGCGGCACGTCCGTGGAGGAGGACGCGACGGATGCGGCGTCCGCCCTGCGCGCCCTCATCGCGTTCCACGTCGAGTTCGCCCTCACCGAGGCGGACACGATCCGCGTGCAGGACCGCGACCTCGACGCCCTGCCGGACGCCGAGCGCCGCGAGGTGCGACGGCTGCAGCGCCGCTACATCGAGGTCTGGATGCGCGTGCTCGGCGCCCTGCATCCCGCGGTGGAGCCGGAGGAGCTGCGGCTTCGCGTGCAGGCCACCTTCGGGCTGATCAACTCCACGCCGCACTCCGCCCGGGTCGGGACGGCGCACACCGCGGCCGCGACGGTGCGCCCGGTGCTGGAGCGGATGGCCTGGTCGGCGCTCACCTCGCGCTGACGCCTCGCGGAGGGCCCGGTGGTCGCGTCACCGCCGTACGTTACAGTCCAAAGGAATGCGTTCATTGTTGAGGCGTGAGGAGCGTTCGTGGGCGACGACACCCCCCGGCTGAGGCTGCACCACCGGATCCTGCGGGCGTTCGGGATCCTGCTCGCCGCGGTGCTGGTTCTGGTCGTGATCGCCGGCGGCGTGGGCGTCTGGACGGTCACCCGGTCGTTCCCGCAGACCTCGGGCACCCTCCGCCTCGCCGGCCTGAGCGCACCGGTGACGGTCTCCAGGGACTCCGCCGGCGTCCCGCAGATCACCGCGACCACCGCCGACGACCTGTTCCGCGCGCAGGGCTTCGTGCACGCCCAGGACCGGTTCTGGGAGATGGACTTCCGCCGCCACGTCACCTCGGGCCGGCTCTCCGAGCTGTTCGGTGCGAGCCAGGTGCCGACGGATACGTTCATCCGCACCCTCGGCTGGCGGCGCGTGGCCGAGCAGGAGGTGAAGCTGCTCGACCCCACCACGCTGCGCTACTACCAGGACTACGCCGACGGCGTGAACGCCTACCTGAAGAACCACCACGGCGCGGAGCTGTCGCTGGAGTATGCGATCCTCGGCATCCAGAACCCCGGCTACTCCCCCGAGCCGTGGACGCCGGCCGACTCCGTGGCCTGGCTGAAGGCGATGGCCTGGGACCTGCGCTCCAACCTCGAGGACGAGATCGACCGCGCGCTGCTGGCGACGAAGCTGACGCCCGGACAGGTCGCGCAGCTGCACCCGGGATACGACTACGGCGGCCACCCGACGATCACCGGGCTCGGCGGCGGCGACACGTCGGCCGTAACCCAGGACGCGAAGCCCGTCCGCGGCGGCGGCGACGCCGGTTCGTCCCAGGGCTCCGGCGCGGACGCGTCGGCGCTCGCCGCGGCTCCGGTCGCCGAATACCGCGCGAAGCTGCAGCAGGTCGCCGAGAGCGTCGACGCCCTGCCGACGATGATGGGCCCGGCCGGGGACGACATCGGATCCAACTCCTGGGTCGTCGCAGGCGCCCACACGGCCACCCGCAAGCCCCTGCTCGCGAACGACCCGCACCTCGGTGCCTCGATGCCCTCCGTCTGGTACCAGGTCGGCCTGCACTGCCGGACCGTCGGACCGGCGTGCCCGTTCGATGTGGCGGGCTACAGCTTCTCCGGCTTCCCCGGTGTGATCATCGGGCACAACGACCGCATCGCGTGGGGCTTCACGAACCTCGGGCCGGACGTCGCGGATCTGTACGTCGAGAAGGTCACCGGCGACACCTACGAGTACGACGGCACGCAGGTGCCCCTCACGGTCCGGACCGAGACCATCAGGGTCGCCGGCGGGAAGGACGTCCGGCTCCGGGTCCGCTCCACCCGACACGGGCCCATCGTCACCGACCTCAGCGACGGCTACGGCGCCATCGCGAAGGACCAGGCAGGCAAGCTCGGCGTTCCCGCCCAGAAATTCCAGCTGTCCCTGCAGTGGACGGCGCTCACCCCGGGGCCGACGGCGGGCGCGATCTTCGCCTTCGACACGGCCCACGACTGGGCGAGCTTCCGGAAGGCGGCCACCGCGTTCCAGGTGCCGTCGCAAAACTTGCTCTATGCCGACGTGGACGGGAACATCGGCTACCAGGCGCCCGGCAGCATCCCGGTCCGCGCGAAGGGCGACGGCACCGTCCCCGTGCCGGGCTGGACGAGCACGTACGGCTGGGTGGGCACCATCCCGTACGAGCGACTGCCGAGCGAGCTGAACCCGCCCTCCGGCTACATCGTCACCGCCAACAACGCGGCGGTCGGCTCCGGCTACCCGGAGATGATCACCCGCGACTGGGATGCGGGCTACCGCGCCAACCAGATCGAGCTGCGGCTGCAGAAGCTGCTCGCGGGCGGCACGAAGGTGACCGCGAAGGACATGTCCGCCATCCAGGCCGACACCTACGACGCGAACGCGGCGACACTCGCGCCGCTGATCGTCGCGGTCGGCGAGAAGGCGGACCCGAGCTCCGGCGTCGCCCAGGCCGCGGCGCTGCTGGCCAGCTGGGACCTCCACGACGACGCCGACAGCGCCGCGGCGGCGTACTTCGCGGTGTTCTGGAAGAACCTGCTCGCGGACGCGTTCGCCCGCAAGATGCCGGCCTCGACCGCCCCGACCGGAGGCGACAGGTGGTTCCGGGTCGTCGCGGACTTGGTCCGTGAGCCGGACTCGGCGTGGTGGACGGACGCGAAGCTGGGCGTCGCGGGCCTCGACGAGATGGTCGAGTACGCGGCGAACCGGGCGTGGGCCCAGACCCGCGACCGCCTGGGCGGCGACCCGTCATCCTGGCGCTGGGACCGCCTGCACACGCTGGAGCTCACCAACGCGTCGTTCGGGGTCTCCGGCGTCGCGCCGATCGAGTGGCTGTTCAACCGCGGCCCCTACCCGGTCGGCGGCGGTTCGAGCATCGTCGACGCGACGGGCTGGGATGCGTCCGTCGGCTACCAGGTCGACCGGGTGCCGTCGATGCGGATGGTGGTCGACCTGGCCGACTTCGACCGCAGCACCTGGGTGAACCTGACGGGAGCATCCGGCCACGCCTTCGACCCGCACTACGCCGACCAGGCCGATCTCTGGGCGAAGGGCGCGGCCCGGCCGTGGCCGTTCAGCGCCCGCGCCGTCCGCGCCGCCGCCTCGCAGACGCTCACCCTCACCCGGTGAGGGGGGTGAGGGCGGCCGAGGCTAGCGCTGCGGCCAGGAGCGCTCTGCGCTGCCGACGTAGAGCTGCTGCGGGCGGCCGATCTTGGTCGCCGGGTCGAGCATCATCTCGCGCCAGTGGGCGATCCAGCCCGGGAGGCGCCCGATCGCGAACAGCACGGTGAACATGCGCGTCGGGAAGCCCATCGCCTTGTAGATGACGCCGGTGTAGAAGTCGACGTTCGGGTACAGGCGGCGGTCGATGAAGTACTGGTCGGCGAGCGCGACCTCCTCCAGCTCCTTGGCGATGTCGAGCAGCGGGTCGTGGACGCCAAGCGCGGCGAGCACCTCGTCCGCAGACTGCTTGACCAGCTTGGCGCGCGGGTCGAAGTTCTTGTAGACGCGGTGGCCGAAGCCCATCAGCTTGACGCCGGACTCCTTGTTCTTCACCCGCTCGACGAACTTCTGCACGCTCTCACCGGAGTCGCGGATGCCGGCGAGCATCTGCAGCACCGCCTCGTTCGCGCCGCCGTGCAGCGGACCGTAGAGGGCGTTGATGCCCGCGGAGACCGACGCGAACAGGTTGGCCTGCGTGGAGCCGACGAGGCGCACGGTGGAGGTGGACGCGTTCTGCTCGTGGTCCTCGTGCAGGATCAGCAGACGCTCCAGCGCACGGGAGAGCACCGGGTTCACCTCGTACGGCTCGGCGAGCGTCCCGAAGTTGAGACGGAGGAAGTTGTCGACGAAGCTCAGCGAGTTGTCCGGGTACAGGAACGCCTGACCGAGGCTCTTCTTGTGGGCGTACGCGGCGATGACCGGGAGCTTGGCGAGCAGCCGGATGGTGGAGAGCTCCACCTGCTCCGGGTCGTGCACGCTGAGCGAGTCCTGGTAGAAGGTCGACAGCGCGGACACGGCACTGGAGAGCACCGACATCGGGTGCGCGTCGTGCGGCAGCGCGTCGAAGAACCGGCGCAGGTCCTCGTGAAGCAGCGTGTGACGGCGGATGCGGTCGTCGAAGTCGGCCAGCTCCGCGGCGGTCGGCAGCTCGCCGTGGATGAGCAGCCAGGCCACCTCGAGGAACGTGGAGTTCTCCGCGACCTGCTCGATCGGATAGCCGCGGTAGCGCAGGATGCCCGCATCGCCGTCGATATAGGTGATCTCGGAGCGCGTGGCCGCGGTGTTGACGAACCCGTAGTCGAGGCTGGTGAGCCCGGTCTGCTTCGTGAGCGACGAGAGGTCGATGCCCGAGGCGCCCTGCGTGCTCGGCAGGATCGGGAACTCGGCGACACCGCCCGGGTATCGCAGCTCGGCGACGGCCGCCTCCTCGCGGGCCGGGCCGCCCTGCTCCACCGATGCCTTCTCGGTGCCGAGTCCGCTCACAACGCCTCCTGGTTGGGGTTAGTCGGGTGCTTCGCGCGCCGATCGTGGCAGCGCCGCAAATGAAGTCGTGCCAGTACAGCCTAGTAGGCGAGCACAGCAACTGTCGCATCGCGCAAAGGGACGGGGATGCGGTTAGAGGGTCTCTCCAAAGGCGCGCAGTCGCTCGGCCGCCGCGGCGATCCGCTCGTCCGTGGCGGTGAGCGAGAGCCGCACGTGCTCGGGGTAAAAGTCCCCGTAGAAGTGGCCGGGCCCGGCGAGGATGCCGAGGTCGGCGAGCCTGCCGATGCTGTCCCAGGCGTCGCGTCCCTCCGTCGCCCACAGGTAGAGGCCCGCCTCGCTGTTGTCGATACGGAACCCCGCCGCCCGCAGCGCGGGCACCAGCAGCTCCCGCCGGGCGCGGTAGCGCTCGCGCTGCGCGCGCACGTGCTCGTCGTCGCCGAGCGCGGCGACCATGGCGGCCTGCAGCGGTGCGGGGAGCATGAGCCCGGCGTGCTTGCGCACGGTGGTCAGACGACCGACGACGGTGCGGCAGCCGGCGACGAACGCGGCGCGATAGCCGGCGAGGTTCGACTGCTTGCTGAGCGAGTACACGGCGAGGACGTTCCGGCGATCGTCGCCGATGACGCGCGGGTCGAGGACGCTCGGGATACGCGAACCACCACCGTCCGGATCAGTCCAGGGCGCGTCCCAGCCGAGCTCGGCGTAGCACTCGTCGCTGGCCAGGTACGCTCCGAGCTCCCTGGCGCGAGCGACGGCGGCCCGCAGCTCGTCCACCGACAGCACCCGGCCATCCGGATTGCCCGGACTGTTCAGCCACACCAGCCGCGTGTTCTCCGGCCACTCGGCGGGATCGTCGCTGGCGAGCGCGTCCGCGCCGGCCATCGCAGCGCCGATCGCGTAGGTCGGGTAGGCGGCGCGCGGGTGCACCACCACATCCCCTTCGCCGAGCCCGAGCATGAACGGCAGGAAGGCCACCAGCTCCTTGGAGCCGATGGTCGGCAGGACGTTGTCCACGGTCAGGTCCGGCACGCCGCGCCTGCGCGCGAACCAGTCGACGATCGCCTCGCGCAGCGCGGGCGTCCCGACGGTCTGCGGGTAGGCGTGCGCGTCCGTCGCCGCGGCGAGCGCCTCCCGGATGAGGTCGGGAGTCGGGTCGACCGGCGAGCCGATCGAGAGGTCGACGATGCCGCCGCCCGCACCGGAAGGCACTGCCGCGCGTGCGCGCTCCGCGTAGGGCGCCATGAGATCCCAGGGGTAGTCCGGGAGCTCCTTCAGCGCCACGTCAGTGCGCCTGCGGGGGCAGGGCGGCGATGAGCGGGTGGTCCTTCGCGATCACGCCGACCTTCGCGGCGCCGCCGGGCGAGCCGATGTCGTCGAAGAACTCGACGTTCGCCTTGTAGTAGTCCGCCCACTCCTCGGGGAGGTCGTCCTCGTAGTAGATCGCCTCGACCGGGCAGACCGGCTCGCAGGCGCCGCAGTCGACGCACTCGTCGGGGTGGATGTACAGCGACCGTTCACCCTCGTAGATGCAGTCGACGGGGCATTCGTCGATACAGGCCCGGTCTTTCACATCGACACACGGGAGGGCGATGACGTAGGTCACGGTGCTTCTTCAATCCCTTCGCGAGAGCGGGAGCTTCTCCCCTAGCTTATGACGTCTTGGCGCCCGCCGCGGTCCGCGGCCGGACGTCCGGCCAGGCGACGACGACCGCGGCGATCAGGATGGGCGCCACCAGCCAGATCTGACCGGCCAGGTTGTTCGGGATCAGCACGGAGCCTCCGGCGCTCTGTTGCGTGAACAGCAGGATGGCGGCGATGGCCCCGAGCGCGGCAAGGAGGGCGGGGACGCGGCTGCTCGCCAGCAGCCGCAGGCCGACCAGCAGCGCGGTGTACGCGATCAGGGAGCCGATCAGCCCGAGCGGGATACTGACGCCCCAGGTGACGTCGATCTGGTGGGCGACCGTGCCGATCGCGCCGAGGACCGCACCCGCGAGCACGAGCAGGACGACGTTCAGGATCCGGCTGAGCATTCTCGAATCCTAGCTGGACACCTCGACGACGCTGATCTAGAGTCGAGCAGGTAAGGTTAGCCTTACCAATCCCCCACACCGATCCGAACAAGGTCCCCTGTGCTCGCGAACTACCTCATCGGCCTCCGCGAAGGCCTCGAAATGGCGCTCATCGTCACCATCCTGATCGCCTACGTCGTGAAGGTCGGACGACGGGACGTCCTCTCCAAGCTCTGGATCGGGGTCGGCATCGCGCTGGTCGTGCCGCTCGGGATCGGCGCCATGCTCACCTGGGGCCCCTACGGCATGAGCTTCGAGGCGCAGGAGATCGTGGGCGGCACGCTCTCGCTCATCGCGGTCGGTTTCGTCACCTGGATGATCTTCTGGATGGGCAAGACGGCCCGCACGATGAAGTCGACCCTGCAGGGCCGGCTGGACTCCGTGCTGGTGGGCGCCGGCTGGGGCGTCGTGATCCTCGCCATGCTCAGCGTCGGCCGCGAGGGCATCGAGACGGCCCTGTTCGTCTGGGCCACCGTCGCCAGCGTCGGCGGCGGCTGGGAGCCGGTGCTCGGCGCGGTCCTCGGACTGATCACGGCGGCGGTGCTCGGCTTCCTGCTCTACCGCGGCATGGTCCGCATCAACCTCGGCTCGTTCTTCACCTGGACGGGCGCCTTCCTGATCATCGTCGCCGGCGGCGTGCTCGCGTACGGCCTCGGCGACCTGCAGGAGGCGGGCGTGCTTCCCGGCGCCAACGTGCACGCGTACGACATCAGCGCGATCATCCCCGCCTCCAGCTGGTACGGCACCGCGCTCGCCGGCATCCTCAACTTCAACCCGTCGCCGACCTGGCTCCAGGTCGTCGCCTGGGTGGGCTACATCGTCGTGGTCGCGTTCTTCTACCTGCGTCAGCACCGCTCGTCCCGCCGCCCGGCGGCCGCGAAACCGGCACCGGTGGCGACGCAGCACACTCCCGTCGCCTCCTGAGCGCGGCGGACGCACCCTCACCGCATCAGCAGCGCCCGCCGCACGAACAGAAAGCACAGCATCCCCATGCCCCGACTCCACCCGCTCGGCACCATCGCCGTCTCGCTGGCAGGCACGGCCGCCGTCGCCCTCGCCCTGACCGGCTGCGTACCGAACAAGGCCACCGCCGAGGCCGAGGCCATCGCGGTGACGCTCACCGACTCGTCCTGCACGGTCGCCACCGCCACCGCCCCGGCCGGCCCGATCACGTTCCAGGTGACCAACACGGGATCCGATGTCAACGAGTTCGAGGTGCTCGCCTCCGACAAGCTGCGCATCGCGGGCGAGAAGGAGAACATCGGCCCCGGCACCACGGTCAACTACGTGGTGCAGCTGACCGAGGGCGACTACTTCACCGCGTGCAAGAAGGGGATGGTCGGCAACCCGAGCTCACTAAAGGCGTTCACCGTCAGCAAGGGCTCCGCCGACACCAAGACCGCGAGCGAGAGCAAGCAGGTCGACCAGGCGGTGACCAACTACACGAGCTACGTGAAGGACCAGACCGGTCAGCTCCTGACCGCGACGAAGACCTTCGCGGCCGCCTACGCGTCCGGCGACGACGCCGCCGCGAAGACGCAGTATCCCGCCGCCCGCGCGTTCTACGAGCGCATCGAGCCGACCGCCGAGCAGTTCGGGGACATCGACCCCGCCCTCGACCTGCGCGAGGCGGACCTCGAGCAGGGGCAGGACTGGACCGGCTGGCACCGCATCGAGAAGGACCTGTGGGCACCCGCGGGCTACACGCCGTCCGACGCGGCGACCCGGAAGCAGCTCGGCGACCGGCTCGTCGCCGACACCCAGAAGCTCTACGACCTCGTCTACGCCAAGGACTTCACGCTCACCCTCGACCAGATCTCCAACGGCGCGAGCGGCCTGATGGAGGAGGTCTCGCGCAGCAAGATCAGCGGCGAGGAGGAGATCTTCTCGCACACCGACCTGTGGGACTTCAAGGCCAACGTCGAGGGCGCGGAGGTCGCCTATGGGAACGTCCGCGACATCCTGCTGCAGAAGGGCAGCACGGGGAAGTCGGCCGCGAAGACGCTGGACACCGAGTTCACGACCATCGACGGGCTGCTCGCCAAGTACACCTCCGGCAGCGGCTACGTGAGCTACACCGAGCTGACGACCGCCCAGGTCAAGGAGCTGTCCGACGCGGTGAACGCGGTCAGCGAGCCGCTGAGTCGGCTGACCTCGATCCTGGTCAAGTAGGCCGGTGACCGAGAGCAACGACACCGAGCGCCCGGAGGCCGCCGAGAACGGCGGTCCCACCGGGCGCTCCGGCGCACCCAGCAGTGGCCTCTCCCGGCGCGGGATGCTCGGGCTGGCAGGGGCCGCGGTCGGCGCGGGCGTCGTCGGGTTCGGAGCCGGCGTCGCCGTCGACCGGGCGGTCGTCGGCGGCACCGCGGGCTCCGCGACGACGTACCCGTTCTACGGCGACCACCAGGCCGGCATCACGACTCCCGTGCAGGACCGGCTGCACTTCGCCGCCTTCGACGTCGCCGCCGGGCTCGACCGCGATGGCCTCATCGAGTTGCTGCAGGACTGGACGACTGCCGCCGCCCGGATGACGCAGGGCCGGCCGGCCGGGAAGTACGGCCCGGCGTCCGGCCCGTCCGACGCGCCCCCCGACGACACCGGCGAGGCGCTCGACCTCCCGCCGGGCGGCCTGACGCTCACCTTCGGCTTCGGGCCCTCGCTGTTCGTGGATGCGAGCGGCGCCGACCGGTTCGGGATCGCGTCCCGCCGCCCCGCCGCCCTCGTCGACCTCCCCCATTTCCCCGGCGACGCCCTGCTGGACGCGCTCACCGGCGGCGACCTCTGCGTGCAGGCCTGCAGCGAGGACCCGCAGGTGGCCGTGCACGCCATCCGCAACCTCTCCCGCATCGCGTTCGGCCGTGCGGCCATCCGCTGGTCGCAGCTCGGCTTCGGCCGCACCTCCTCCACCTCGCGCAGCCAGGCGACCCCGCGCAACCTGTTCGGCTTCAAGGACGGCACGGCCAACATCAAGTCGGAGGACGAGGGCGTTGTCCGCGACCAGGTCTGGGCGTCCGCCGGCGACGGCGCGGAGTGGATGACCGGCGGCTCGTACCTCGTCGCGCGCAAGATCCGCATGGTCATCGAGACCTGGGACCGGCAGCAGCTCGGCGAGCAGGAGCGGATCGTCGGCCGCGACAAGGGCGAGGGCGCCCCGCTCTCCGGCGGCACCGAGTTCACGGAGCCGAACTTCCTGGCGCTGGCGAGGACCGGCGGCACGAAGATCGACCCGGACTCGCACGTGCGGCTCGCGCATCCCACGATGAACGACGGCGCCCAGCTGCTGCGCCGCGGCTACAACTTCGTCGACGGCAACGACGAGCTCGGCCGCCTGAACGCCGGCCTGTTCTTCATCGCCTTCCAGCGCGACCCGCGGAAGCAGTTCATCCCCATCCAGAACCGGCTCGCCAAGAACGACCTGATGAACGAGTACCTCAAGCACGTCGGCTCGGCGATCTTCGCTGTGCCGCCTGGCGCCCGCGAGGGGTCCTTCGTGGGCGCGGGACTGTTCAGCTAGCCGGGGTCGGGGTGGGCGTCGGCGTCGGGACGGCCGCCTTCGAGACCGAGTAGTTGGCGACCCAGCCGTTGCTTCCGGCGTCGGTCACCACCACGAGGACACCGTAGCGGTCGTCCGCGAAGGCGCCGGTCCCTCCGCCGTCGGGCGCCGTGCTGCCGAACCGGCCGGCGAAGCCGGCGCCGGCGAGCTGCTCGGCGATCCGCTTGTACGCGTCGGCGGCCGGGACCTTCACGGTGACGTTCCAGACCTTCCCGTCACCGGAGCCGACGGACGCGCCGAAGACGACCCTGCCACCGTAGAGGGGCACCGTCGAGGGGAAGCCGGCGGGGACCGTGTCGCCGCCGAGGTCGACGTTGCCGCCGCTCACATCCTTGACCAGGGTCTGGACGCTGCACCCCGCGAGCGCGGCCGTCCCGCCGAGCGCCAGCGCGCCCGCCAGCAGCACCGCTGACCACCGCGACCGTCTCATACCTCGATTATCGGCCGCCGAGCACAGGAAGAACGCTCCGGATCCCGCGGATTCGGAGCGTTCTTCCTGTGCTCGGCGGCCTGTGGCCCGAGTGGACCGAGTGGTCGCGGGTCAGGCGTCCTGGCGCTTGAGACGCGCGGCGGCGCGGCCTCGGGCGGTCGCGTCCAGCTCCACCTTGCGGATGCGGACGGCGTCCGGCGTGACCTCGACACACTCGTCCTCGCGGGCGAACTCGAGCGACTCCTCGAGCGTCAGCTGACGGGACGGCGTCATCGACTCGAACGTGTCGGCCGTGGAGGAGCGCATGTTGGTGAGCTTCTTCTCCTTGGTGATGTTCACGTCCATGTCGTCGGCGCGCGAGTTCTCGCCGATGACCATGCCCTCGTAGACCTCCTCGGTGGGGTTCACGAAGAAGCTCATGCGCTCCTGAAGGGCGATGATCGCGAACGGCGTGACGACGCCCGCGCGGTCGGCGACGATCGAGCCGTTGCTGCGGGTGACGATCGGGCCGGCCCACTCGTCGTAGCCGTGCGCGATCGCGTTGGCGATGCCGGTGCCGCGGGTGGTGGTCATGAACTCGGTCCGGAAGCCGATCAGACCGCGCGAGGGGACGATGAACTCCATGCGCACCCAGCCCGTGCCGTGGTTCGTCATGTTCTCCATGCGGCCCTTGCGCGCGGCGAGCAGCTGCGTGATCGCGCCGAGGTACTCCTCGGGGGCGTCGATCGTCAGGTGCTCGTACGGCTCGTGGGTCTTGCCGTCGACCTTCTTGGTGACCACCTGGGGCTTGCCGACCGTGAGCTCGTAGCCCTCGCGGCGCATCTGCTCGACGAGGATGGCGAGCGCGAGCTCGCCGCGGCCCTGCACCTCCCAGGCGTCCGGACGGCCGATGTCGAGCACGCGCAGGGACACGTTGCCGACCAGTTCGCGGTCGAGGCGGTCCTTCACCATGCGCGCGGTCAGCTTGTGGCCCTTCACCTTGCCGACGAGCGGCGAGGTGTTGGTGCCGATGGTCATCGAGATCGCGGGCTCGTCGACGTGGATGGCCGGGAGCGGGCGGATGTCGTCCGGGTCGGCCAGGGTGTCGCCGATCATGATGTCGGCGAAGCCGGCGACGGCGACGATGTCGCCGGGGCCGGCGGACTCGGCCGGGTAGCGGTCGAGCGCCTTCGTGATCATCAGCTCGGTCACGCGCACGTTGTGCACGTCGCCGTCGTGACGGACCCAGGCGACCGTCTGGCCCTTCCGAAGCGTGCCGTTGAAGATGCGCAGCAGCGCGAGGCGGCCGAGGAACGGCGAGGCGTCCAGGTTGGTGACGTGCGCCTGCAGCGGCGCCTCCGGGTCGTAGCTCGGGGCCGGGATGTGCTCGAGGATGGCCTCGAACAGCGGCTCGAGGTCGTCGTTGTCGGGCAGCTCGCCGTTGGCGGGCTGGTTCCGGCTGGCCGCGCCGGCGCGGCCGGAGGCGTAGACGACGGGGACGTCGAGGATCGCGTCCAGGTCGAGGTCGGGCACGTCGTCGGCCAGGTCGCTCGCGAGACCGAGCAGCAGGTCCTGGCTCTCGCCGACGACCTCCTCGATGCGTGCGTCGCCGCGGTCGGTCTTGTTCACCGCGAGGATGACGGGGAGCTTCGCCTCCAGCGCCTTGCGCAGCACGAAGCGGGTCTGCGGCAGCGGGCCCTCGCTCGCGTCCACCAGAAGCACGACGCCGTCCACCATGGACAGGCCGCGCTCGACCTCGCCGCCGAAGTCGGCGTGGCCGGGGGTGTCGATCACGTTGATGGTGATCGGGCCGTTCGGGGCGTGCTTGCCCTTGTACGAGATCGCCGTGTTCTTGGCGAGGATCGTGATGCCCTTCTCGCGCTCCAGCTCGTTGGAGTCCATGGCGCGCTCTTCGACGTGCTCGTGGTCGCCGAACGAGTTCGTCTGCCGGAGCATGGCGTCGACCAGCGTGGTCTTGCCGTGGTCGACGTGGGCGACGATCGCGACATTGCGCAGATCGTCGCGGTGGGCGACGGCGTTCTCGGACATGCGTGAAGGCTCGACTCTCGTCAGGAGGTTTTCGGGGAACGGTCCATTCTATCCCAGCGAGAGGGCAGCCTCGTTCGCGGCAGCCGAATGCCCAGCTCATCTCAAACAATGTCCGATGTTTTTAAAACGTATGCCATATGTCAGTGGCGTGCAAAGCAACATCATCCCGGCCGTGGCCGCGGCGTTCTGTGCAATGGCGTCGCTGGCCGTCTCGGCCGGGAGCGTCGACACGGCCCGCCCCGCACGCCCAGCCGCGGCCCCAGCGGCCGCCGACAGCGAGAGTCGGACGCTGGGCTGCGGGGCGGGTGTCGTCGAGGTCGCCTGGAGCAGCGAGTCCCCCGTCGGTCTCGTCGTCCGCGAGGGAAACACGGTGGAGGCATTCGGCTTTGACGTACGTCCCGCTGAGTCCGGATCGCACGCCTACACGAGCGGGCGGCACACGCTCACGTGGTCATTCGTCGATGATGACGGGCGTCCGGCCGAGCCCGAGTACCACGCGATCTGCGTGGCCTACTTCTGACCGTCTCCGGGGCCGGCGGCAACAACTCCGGAGAACAGTTCGTCCAACCGCTGAAATCCTCCGTTCCAACGGTCTTCCGACCGCCGCGTACCCGAATCTCCGGCGTTGACCGCCATGAGCGCGCCGGAGACGCCGCAGGCGGCGCGGCCCGAGGGCCACGCCGCCTGCGTGCGATGCTTTCGAGGACTACAGCCCCTGGGCCACCGGGGGCTCCGGCTCCTGCGGCAGCCCCTCGTTGACCGGGACCACCTCGTCCGAGCCCGCGGCCAGCAGCTCCAGGCGCAGGGCACGGCGGGCGCGCTGCTGGTCGGGGTCCGGCAGCGGCACGGCCGCGAGCAGGCGCTGCGTGTACGCCTCCTTCGGGTAGCGCAGGATCTCGTCGCGCGTTCCCACCTCGACCAGGTTGCCGTGGTGCATCACCGCGATGCGGTCGGCGAGCACGTCGATGACGGCCAGGTCGTGGGTGATGAACAGGCAGGCGAACTGCATCTCCCTCTGCAGCTGCTGCATCAGTTCCAGCACGCGAGCCTGCACCGACACGTCCAGCGCGCTGGTCGGCTCGTCGGCGATGAGCACCTGCGGCTTCAGCGAGAGCGCGCGGGCGATGCCGACGCGCTGCTTCTGGCCGCCGGAGAGCTCGTGCGGGAAACGGCTGCGGTATGCGCGCGGCAGCTCGACGCTGTCGAGGAGCCGGTCCACCTCCTTCGCCAGGTCCGCGCCCTTGAGGCCCTTCGCCAGGCGCAGCGGCTCACCGATGGAGTCGGCGATCTGCAGTCGGGGGTTCAGCGACGACGACGGGTCCTGGAAGACGATGCCGACGTTGCGGTGCAGCTTGCGGATGTCGTCCCGGCCCGCGTTGCTGATGTCCTGGCCGGCGACGACGAGCTTGCCCGAGTGGATGGGCAGCAGGCCGATCGCGGCGCGGCCGAGCGTGGTCTTGCCCGAGCCGGACTCGCCCACCAGGCCGACGACCTCTCCCTCGTGGATGGTGAGGTCGATGTCCGTCGCGGCGCGGAACGCCGGCACCCGGCCGTGCTTCGGGTACTCGATGGCGACCTTCTGGAAGTCGACGACGACCTTCCGCTTGTCCATCTCCGCCTTCTCGTGCTCGGCGGCGGCGATGCGCTCGTTGGCCCGGATGCGCTCGATGTACTCGGCGTCCGGGTGCTCCGTGCCCGCGGCGAGGGCGGCGGTCGTGTCGATCTCCTCGTCCTCGCGCTGGCCGAGGTGCGGAACGGCCTCGAGCAGGGCGATCGTGTACGGGTGCTGCGGAGCGGCGAACACCTCGGCCACCGTCCCGGCCTCCACGATGTCGCCCTTGCGCATGACCACGATGTTGTCCGCCAGGTCGGCGACGACGCCCATGTCGTGCGTGATCAGCAGGATGGCGCTGTCCAGCCGGTCGCGGAGGCTGCGGATCAGCTCCAGGATCTCGGCCTGCACCGTCACGTCGAGCGCCGTTGTCGGCTCGTCCGCGATGAGCAGCTTCGGGTCGCACGAGATCGACTGCGCGATCATGGCGCGCTGACGCTGGCCGCCGGAGAGCTGGTGCGGGTACGAGTTGAAGGCCTTCACCGGGTCCGGCAGCTCGACCATGTCGAGCAGCTCGAGGGCGCGCTCCTTCGCTTCGTGCGGCGACATCCCGAAGTGGATGCGCAGCGTCTCGATGATCTGGAAGCCGACCGTGTACACGGGGTTGAGCGCGGTCATCGGCTCCTGGAAGATCACCGACACCTGCCGGCCGCGGACGCGACGCATCTGCTGAGGCGTCAGGCCGGTGAGCTCGCGGCCCTCCAGCTTGATGGAGCCCTGCACGCGGGAGTTCTCGGGCAGGAGGTCGAGGATCGCCATCGAGCTCGCGCTCTTGCCCGAGCCGGACTCGCCGACGATCGCCAGCACCTCGCCGGCCTTGATCTCGTAGTTCAGCTTCTTGGCCGCCGGGATCCAGACGTTGTCCACGCCGAAGTCGACGGAGAGGTCCTTGACCTGCAGCACGGGCGCGTCGGTGACGACGCCCGCCTGACCGGTGGTGGTCTCGGTCATGATTCGTGGTTCCTTTCGGGGGCGATCGGGAGGGATGAGAGCATGGACCCATGCCCTACGTCTCCCCCGCCGAGCGCGAGATTTTCGTGTCCCGGTTCAACCGGGTCCTTGCCGTCCTGATCTGGGCGGCCGCCGCCGCCCTGTCGATCGGACTGCTGGTCAGTGTGCACGACGCCAGGGTGCTGTACATCGTGCCGTGCGGCCTGTTCGCCCTGCTGGGCTGGGCCATGCTCTGGCGACCGAAGCTCACCGTCGGAGACGAGGGCATCGAGGTGGTGAACGTGTCGCGCACCGTCCGCATCCCGTGGCAGGCGCTCATCCACGTGGACACGAAGTACGCGCTCACGCTGTACACGCCCGGCCACAGGTTCCCGGTCTGGTCCGCTCCGGCGCCCGGCACCGCGAGCACCCTGCGCGCCACCCGCCGCGAGACGAAGGGCGCGGTCGGCCGGCCGCGCGTCGAGGACAGCGTGCGCCGTCCCGGCGACCTGCTGTCGACCGAGTCCGGCACGGCGGCCGAGATCGTGCGCCGCCGCTGGCTCGGCCAGCAGGAGAGCGGAGCGATCGAGACCGGCCTGGCCGACGAGACGCCCGTGGCGATCCGCTGGCATGTGCTGACCCTGGTCGCCCTGGTGCTGCTGGCGGCCGGCACGGTCGCCGCGCTGCTCCTGTCCTGAGCCGAGGCCCGGGACCTGGAGCTGCGCGACGCCGTGGCCGGTGGTCACAGCACGTCCTCCGCGATGGCCACGCCGGTGCGGGCTCCGCCGTCTCCGCCCTCGCCCTCCTCCGGCTCCTGCTCGCGCATCTTGCGGAGGTTGAACCGGCGGTGGCGCGGGTCGAACGCGTCACGCAGACCGTCGCCGACGAAGTTCACCAGCAGCGCGAGCGTCACGATGAACGCACCGGGCCACCAGAACAGCCACGGCCGGGTCTGGAAGGCGGACTGGTTCGAGCTGATCAGCAGGCCGAGCGACACATCCGGCGGCTGGATGCCGTAGCCGAGGTAGGACAGCGCCGTCTCGAGCAGGATGGCCGAAGCCATGATCAGCGTCGAGGCGACGATGACGACGCCGATGGCGTTCGGCAGGATGTGCTTGAAGATGATCCGCATGTCCGACGCGCCGGCGACACGGGCCGCCTCCACGAACTCCCGCTCGCGGAGCGAGAGGAACTCGCCGCGCACCAGACGGGCGATGCCCATCCAGGAGAAGAAGCCGAGCATCAGGGCTAGGAAGAACGCGCCCAGTCCGCCGAACATGTGGCCGACGACGGAGCCGATGACCAGCGCGGGGATGACGATGAACACGTCGGTGATGCGCATCAGGATCGCGTCGACGATGCCGCGGAAGTACCCGGCGATCGCGCCGACGACCACGCCGACGACGCTCGCGATCAGGCCGAGCACCACCATCACGAGAATCGAGTTCTGGACGCCGCGCATCGTGAGCGCGAAGTAGTCCTTGCCGATGCGGTCCTGGCCGAACGGGTGCTCCCAGGTGGGTGTGCCCTGCGCGACCTGGTCGTTCAGCTCCTTGTAGTCGTACTTCCACCAGCCGTGGATCGGACCGATGCCGATCGCGGTGATCGAGAAGACGAGGATGACGATGAACAGGATCGCGGAGGCGACCGCGATCCTGTTCGAGAGGAAGCGCTTCCAGATCAGCTTCCCCTGGCTGACGGGCGGGGAGCTCGGCTCCTGCAGCTCGTCGGCGATCATGGGTTCGGTGGTCGACATCAGCGGACCCTCACTCTCGGGTCGAGTGCGGCGTAGGCCAGGTCGGCCAGGAAGTTGAAGAGGATGGCCATGGCCGCGATGACGAGGAAGTACGCCATCACCGGGTTCAGGTCACCACGCGCGAGTCCCGCGTTGAACAGCGAGCCCATACCGGGGATGGCGAACACCTTCTCCGTGATGATCGCTCCACCGAGCAGAGCGCCGACGTCGAAGGCGACCAGCGTCGTGATCGGGATCAGCATGTTGCGGAACGCGTGCCGCACGACGACGGTGCGCTCCGGCAGGCCCTTGGCGCGGGCGGTGCGGATGAAATCCTGGTTCAGGACCTCCAGCATTCCGGCGCGGGAGTACCGGGTGTACGACGCGAACGAGATCAGCAGCAGCGCGATGGTCGGTAGGAACAGGTGGGTGAAGGTGTCGAGACCTGTCACCCACATGTCGCCCTCGAGCCCGGGAGTCGAGGAGCCGACGGTGGCGATCGGCCGGCCGTTGGTGTCCTGGAAGTAGGTCGGCCACGCCTGCATGAAGCGGTCGATCAGGATGAAGAAGCCGGACACGACGGCGACGATCACCGCGACACGCATGTTCTGGCCGCGGTCGTAGCCGCCGACGAAGAAGCCGATCGCGAGGCTCACGATGATGGCGACGATGGCCAGGATGACGATCGTGCCGGTCGTCGAGACGCTGAACAGCGGCTGCAGGGCGAAGTAGCAGACCAGCGACACCGCGCCCGTGATCGCCGCCGAGATGAGAGCGCGTCGGTTCTGCAGCCCGGCCGTGAGCGCCGTGGCGCCGATGACCGCCGCCGCGATGAGGATGATCATCACCACCGGACCGAGGCCCGGGTGCAGGAACCAGTTGGTCGCGCTCATCAGCAGCAGCACGCCGGCGGTGGCGACGCCCGAGACCACGAAGGTGATCGCCCGCCTGCGCAGGTCGCCTCCGATGAGCGATTGCCAGATCAGACCGGCGACGAGGCCGATCAGCACCGCCACCCACCACGGGATGGTCGGGGAGGCGAGGAAGTTGTTGAACCCGATCGCGACGAACTCCTTGAGGAGCACCGCGACGAGGAACGCCGGCAGCGAGTACAGGAAGAAGCTGAGGAACGTGACGACGTTGTCGAGTCCGCTGTACTGCCGGAGAGCCGTGACGATGCCGATGGTGACACCGAGGAGGATCGCGAGGATGAGGGCGACGGTGACGAGCTGGATCGTCGAGCCGAGCGCCTGAGGCAGGATGTCGACCACCTTGGCGTTGGAGATCGTGGAGCCCAGGTCGCACGCGTTGGCGAACGGGATGAGGCACTTCGCGGCCCCACCGAGCCAGAGCAGCCAGCGCAACGGCGGGACGACGTCCAGTTGCAGGAGCTGGATGCGCGCATTGATGAGCTGCGTCTTGTTGGGGGAATTACTCGCCCGCAGATCCTGGAGCGGGTCGGCGCTGTAGGCGACCAGCATGTACATCAGGAACGATGCGGCGATGATGATGAGCACTGAGACGAGAAGGCGTCTCAGGATGAAACTCGCCATAGGTTCAAAACCTTCACTGACAGGGCGCGCCTTGACGGGTGTGCGACGAGCATGGGGCTCGCCAGGCGCGATTCGAGGGGGCGGGACGGGTCACGACCGCCGACTACATGATAACGGGGCGCCAGCACGAAGCCGACGCCCCGCCGCAGGAGAGTGCCCGGGGTTCACCCGGGCACTCTCACTGTTGGAGCTGGTTACTTCGCGGTGGACGACTTGACCGACCACTCCCAGAAGTTCCAGAACGGGCCGTTCTGGTTGCCCATGAACTTCACACCGTCGACGCGAGCGTTGACGCCGAAGACACCAGGCAGCTGGAAGAGCGGCAGGCCGTAACCCTCGGAGAAGGCCGTCTTGTCGATCTTCATCTCGAGGTCGGTCAGCTTGCTCTTGTCGAGCGTGGTCTGGGTGGCCAGCGCGTCGTCGTTCGCAGCGGAGAAGCGGTTGTAGTTACCGCCACCGTTGGTGGTGAACAGCTGCGGGATCTGCGCCGTACCCGCACCCGGGCTGATCCAGCCGAAGAGCGAGGCGTCGTAGTTGCCGCCCGGGAGGAGCTTGCTCCAGTCCGGCGAACCGGCGTTGACGATCTTGAAGCCGGCCTTGGCAGCGGATGCCTGGATGGCCTGGAACTCGTCGACACGGTTCGGGTTGTTCGTGTTGTACAGGATGCGGACGGTCGGGGTCTTGCCGGCCAGCAGGGCCTTTGCGCCGTCGATGTCGACCTTGCTGTACGCGTCGGAACCGTTGTTCTTCACGCTGTCGCCGTACTCCGGCTGCTGGTTCGGCAGCCAGATCTGCGAGTTGAGGACCTTGGCCTTCGGGTTCACCGGGGTGACGATCGAGTCGAGGATCTGCTGACGCGGGATCGTCTTCAGGAACGCCTCGCGGACCTTCGGGTCGGCGAAGACCTGCGAACCGAAGTTGAGGTCGAGGTGGTCGTACGACGCCTGGTCGCCGGTCAGCACCTTGGCGGTGGTCTGCTTGAGCGCGGTGAGCGTGTCGGCAGAGGCCTGCGGGTTGATGATGTCGACCTCACCGTTCTGGAGAGCGGTGACCTGAGCGTTCGCGTCCGGGATGATGCGGAAGACGATCTTGTCCACGTTCGGCTTCAGACCGCCGTCGTAGTACTTGTTCTTCGTCATCGTCAGCGACTGGCCGGGGGTCCACGACGACACGACGAACGGGCCGGAGGAGACCAGCAGGTCCTTGTCGGTCGGGAACGCGGTGACGTCGTAACCGGTGTTGACGAAGTCGGCGGCCTTCTTCAGCGTCGCGTTCGGCGCGACCGGAGCGGCGGGGTCGCCCTTCGGCAGCGTCTTCAGCAGCTTCGTCAGGTCGGCGGCCGAGGAGAGGCCCGCCTTCTTGGCCACGATGTGCGCGGGCTGCGCGATCGGGTTGACGAGCTCCCAGTCCACGTACGGCGTCGCGTACTTCAGCGTGATCGAGGTGTTGTCGTCGCTGACCTCGGGGAAGTCGGTCGAGTCGACACCGGCGGTGGAACCGGCGATCGAGAAGTACTGCGTACCGCTCGTGACGTTGCCGTTGTCGTCGAACTTCGCCGAGTCGTAGTGACCGGAGGCGATCGCCCAGGCGAGGATCATGTCGTCAGCGGTGACGGGCTGACCATCGGACCACTTGTCGTTCTTGTTCAGCGTGTACTTGACGGTCAGCGGGTCGTCCGAGGTCTTCTTGAACGTGCCGAACTTGTCGTCGTGGACGATCTTGTAGTTGTTGTCGATGTACTGGAACCCGGTTCCGTACGAGCCGTTGAGGTAGCCGACCTGACCGTTGGTGTCGAGGTTGCCCTGCGGCGTCTGCGAGTTGAACGAGGTGAAGTCGTTCACGACAGCGACCGTGACGGTGCCGCCCTTGGCAGCGGTCGAGGTGCCCGTGCTGCCGGACGTGGTGCAGGCAGACAGAGCGAGCGCGGCGACACCGGCGACGGCGACGGCGCTGACCGCGTACCTGACCTTTCTTCCCTTGATGTGCAATGTTCCTCCTGTGCGAAGTGTGCGACGGTCCAGGCGTGCGAGAGCCCTGGTCCGCGCGGGATAACACCGACCCTAGGTATGGAAAGCAGTGAATGCAAAATGGGGCTCCAAAACGTTACACACTGGTAACTCAGTCGGAGGATTGTTGCGTGCGGAGGATCGGAACGCACGTGTTCGCGCATACAACGCAACCGATCGAGCGCTTCCGCGCCTCCAATGCACGTCTGCGCGCATCCCCGCGCCGGTCAGGGGCCGAGCCGCGGGCCTGGCAGGATGCACATATGAGCACTGAGCAGACCTGGGCCGGCGAGGTCCCGGTCGCCCCCTCCGCGCGCGCCAGGATGTGGTGGGAGATCGCGATCGTCCTCGGGCTCTCGCTCGGCCAGTCCGCGATCTACTCGATCGTGAACATCGTCGACCTGTCGACGCGCGGGAAGGCGCTCGCGGACCAGACGGCGCAGGTGAACGCGTCCCAGTCCAGTCGGGAGCTGTTCGACTTCCTCTATCAGGTGCTCGGCAACCTGTTCCCGCTGTTTGCCGTCGCCCTGGTGATCTACCTGCTCTGGCAGCCGCAGCGCAGCGGCTTCCGCCGGATCGGTTTCGACCTCACCCGGCCGTGGAGGGATCTCGGCGGCGGGATGCTGCTGTTCTTGACGATCGGCGTGCCCGGCATCCTCTTCTATGCGCTCGGGCGGGTGCTCGGTGTGACGGTGACCGTCCAGGCCTCGCCGCTGGACACGCACTGGTGGACGGTGCCGGTGCTCGTGCTCGCCGCACTGCGGGCCGGGCTGCAGGAGGAGGTCATCGTCGTCGGCTACCTCTTCACCCGGCTGCGCCAGCTCGGCTGGGGACGGTGGACGATCATCCTGGCCGCGGCGCTGCTGCGCGGCAGCTACCACCTGTACCAAGGCTTCGGGCCGTTCGTGGGGAACGCCATCATGGGCGTCGTCTTCGGCTGGTGTTACACGCGCTGGGGCCGGGTGGCCCCGCTCGTCGTCGCCCACGTCGTCATCGACATCGTCTCCTTCGTCGGCTACCCCCTCGCCGTCGCCCTCTGGCCCGCCATCTTCGCCTGACCACGAACCGCCGAGTACGCAGATCCTCTGCGTACTCGGCGGTTTCGGGGCGATTTTCTTCGTACTCGGCGGTTGCCTGCTAGGCGAAGGCCTCGGGGGGCGGGCAGGCGCAGAAGAGGTTACGGTCGCCGTAGGCCTGATCGATGCGGCGCACCGGCGGCCAGTACTTGTTGCGGACGAGGGTCGGGACCGGGTACACGGCCTGCTCGCGGCTGTACGGGTGCGTCCAGTCGGAGGCGACGACGGACTCCGCGGTGTGCGGGGCGTTCCGCAGCGGGTTGTCGTCCGCCGGCCAGTCCCCCGCCGCCACGGCGTCCGCCTCGGCGCGGATCGCGACCATCGCCGCGACGAACCGGTCGAGCTCGGCGATGTCCTCGCTCTCAGTCGGCTCCACCATCAGCGTGCCCGCGACCGGGAACGACATCGTGGGCGCGTGGAAGCCGAAGTCGATCAGCCGCTTGGCCACATCGTCCACGGTCACGCCGGTGCTCTCGGTGAGCGGACGCACGTCGAGGATGCACTCGTGCGCGACGAGCCCGTTCTCCCCCGCGTACAGCACGGGGAAGTGCTCGCGCAGGCGCGCGGCGACGTAGTTCGCGGCCAGCACCGCGGCGCCGGTCGCGTCCTTCAGGCCCTGCGCGCCCATCATCCGGACGTACGCCCAGCTGATCGGCAGGATGCTCGGGCTGCCGTACGGCGCGGCGGAGACCGGTCCGCCGCCGTGCTCGATCCGTCCCCCGGACGCGACAGGGTGCGTCGCGTCCTGCGCGAGCGGGTGCCCGGGCAGGAAGGGGGCGAGGTGCGCCTTCGCCGCGACCGGGCCGACGCCGGGACCACCGCCGCCGTGCGGGATGCAGAAGGTCTTGTGCAGGTTCAGGTGGCTGACGTCTCCACCGAAGTCGCCGAAGCGCGCGTAGCCGAGCAGGGCGTTCAGGTTGGCGCCGTCGACGTAGACCTGTCCCCCGGCGGCGTGCACAGCGTCGGTGATCGCGACGACCTCGTGCTCGTAGACGCCGTGCGTCGACGGGTAAGTGATCATCAGCGCGGCGAGGTCGTCGGCGTGCTCGGCGATCTTCGCGCGCAGGTCGTCGAGGTCGACGTTGCCGAGCTCGTCGGTGGCGACGACGACCACGCTCATCCCGGCGAGCACAGCGGACGCGGCGTTCGTGCCGTGGGCGGACTGCGGGATGAGGCAGACCGTGCGCTGCTCGTCGCCGCGCGAACGGTGGTAGCCGCGGATGGCCAGCAGGCCGGCGAGCTCGCCCTGGCTTCCGGCGTTCGGCTGCAGGGACACCGTGTCATAGCCGGTGACGTCCGCGAGCCAGGCCTCCAGCTGATCGATGAGCTCGAGCGAGCCTGCGACGTCCTGTGCAGGGGCGAACGGGTGCAGCGCGGCGAACTCGGGCCAGGTCACCGCCTCCATCTCGGTCGCCGCGTTCAGCTTCATGGTGCACGAGCCGAGCGGGATCATGCCGCGGTCGAGCGCGTAGTCCCTGTCCTGCAGCTGGCGGAGGTAGCGCATCATCGCGGTCTCCGAGTGGTGCGTGGAGAAGACGGGATGCGTGAGGTAGTCGGAGCTGCGGGTCAGCTCGGCCTCGAAGGAGACGTCGGAGCCGAAGACCGCCTCCACGTCGTCCTCGGCCGTGCCGCCGAGCACCCGGATGAGGTCGGCGAGCGGGAAGCTGCCGTCGCGGAGGTCCGCGGCCGCCTCCTCGTCCATGCTGAGCGAGACCAGGCCCGCATCGACCGCGTGCAGCAGGATGCCGTGGTCATGCGCGCGCGCCACGACCGCCGCCGCGTCGTCCACCTCGGCCACCAGCGTGTCGAAGAAGGAGCGCGAGCGCACCTCGACCCCCGCCGCGCGCAGCGCGTCGGCGACGGCCACGGTGGACAGGTGCACGTGGCGGCCGATGGCCCGGAGGCCCACGGGACCGTGGTAGACGGCGTAGATCGCGGCCATTACCGCGAGCAGCACCTGGGCGGTGCAGATGTTCGAGGTCGCCTTCTCGCGACGGATGTGCTGCTCTCGGGTCTGCAGCGTCAGCCGGTAGGCGGGCTTGCCGATCGCGTCCTGCGAGACGCCCACAAGGCGTCCGGGGAGCTGCCGCTCGAGACCCTTGCGCACGGCCATGTAGCCGGCGTGCGGGCCGCCGAAGCCCATCGGGACGCCGAAGCGCTGGCTGGTGCCGACGGCGACGTCCGCGCCGAGCTCGCCCGGCGAGCGGAGCAGCGTCAGCGCGAGCAGGTCGGCGGCGGCGACCACGATCGCACCGGCGGCCCTTGCGGCGGCGAACACCGGCTCCGGGTTCCAGACCCGGCCGGAGGCGCCCGGGTACTGCACGAAGAGACCGAACGCGTCCGCGAGCTCCGGGGAATCGGCGGGTGTCGATGCGAGGTCGAGCACGACCAGCTCGATGCCGACGGCCTCGGCACGGTTGCGCAGCAGCGCGAGCGTCTGCGGGAAGGTGTCGGCGTCGACGACGAACCGCGCGGAGCGTGCCTTGGATGCGCGGCGCGCCAGCAGCATCCCCTCGACGACGGCGGTCCCCTCGTCGAGCATCGACGCGTTGGCCGTGTCGAGACCGGTGAGGTCGGAGACCATCGTCTGGAAATTGATCAGCGCCTCCAGGCGACCCTGCGAGATCTCCGGCTGGTAGGGCGTGTACGCCGTGTACCAGCCCGGGTTCTCCAGGACGTTCCGCTTGATCACGGCGGGCGTGATCGTGCCGTAGTAGCCGAGGCCGATCAGGCTGCGGTTGACCGTGTTGCGCGAGGCGATGGCCCGCAGCTCGCGGAGCGCGGCGCGCTCGCTCACCGGCGCGGGCAGCGCGGACGTGCGCGCGGTGTCGACCCGGATGGATGCCGGCACGGCGGCGGAGACCAGGGCCTCAACCGAGTCGTGCCCGAGCACGGACAGCATGGTACGCTGCGCGTCCTCGTCGATGCCGATGTGACGCGTCTGGAACAGTTCGCTCATGAAGGAAGCCGTCAGCCTTACTCGCCCGTGAGGGCCTTGTACTCGTCGTGGGAGAGCAGCCCGTCCGGCAGCTCGGTGAAGGTGACCTTGATCAGCCAGCCCTCCCCGAACGGGTCGCTGTTGACCAGCTCGGGGGCGTCGACGACCGCCTGGTTTGCCTCGGCGACCGTGCCGTCCACCGGCGCGAACAGCTCGCCGACGGACTTGGTGGACTCGATCTCGCCGACGACCCGGCCGGCGGCGACGTCGCTGCCCTCCGCCGGGAGCTCGACGAAGACCACGTCGCCCAGCTTCTCCGCGGCGTAGCGGGTGATGCCGACGGTCGCGGTGTCACCCTCGACGAGCAGCCACTCGTGCTCCGCGGTGTACTTGAGGTCCTGCTCTGCGGCCATGTCAGCCGTCCTTTCTGGGGGAGGTGGGCTTTCTGCTGTAGAAGGGGAGGGCGGTGACGGTGAACGGGAGACGGCTGCCACGCACATCCACGTGCAGTTCGGTGCCAGGACGCGCGTATCGGGGCGCGACGTAGGCCATCGCGATCGGGACGCCGATCGTCGGCGAGAGCGCGCCGGAGGTGACGACGCCGACCTCCTCGTCGCTGCCGTCCGGGGACACGGCGACGACCGGGTAGCCGGCGCGTGCGGCGCGCTTCCCCTCCCCCATCAGGCCGACGAGCACGCGGGAGGCGGCGTCCGGCCCCTCCTCGCTCGCGGCCCTGCCGATGAAGTCCGACTCCTTGGCGAGGCTCACGACCCGGCCGAGTCCCGCCTGGGCCGGCATGGTGTCGAGGCCGAGCTCGTGGCCGTAGAGCGGCATGCCCGCCTCGAGCCGGAGGGTGTCGCGGCTGGCGAGGCCGGCGGGCACGAGGCCCTGCTCGGCACCCGCCTCCAGCAGCGCGTCCCAGAGGGAACGGGCGTTGTCGGGGGCGGTGTAGAGCTCGAAGCCGTCCTCGCCGGTGTACCCGGTGCGGGCGATGAGCACGGGATGCGTCTCGAACTCGGCCGGGACGCTCCAGTAGTACTTGAGGTCGGTGATCCGCTGCGCGACGTCGTCGCCCTCGATGTGGAAACCGGGCGTTGCGAGCAGGATGCTGAGGCTGGCGGGTCCCTGCACGGCGATCAGGGCGATGTCGTCGCTCTCGTCGAACACCTCGACGTCGAAGGGCGCGGTGCGGTCACGGAGCTCGTCTGCCACCACCGCGCGGTTGGCGGCGTTGGCGACCACCATGTAGCGGTCGTCGCCGGTGCGGTAGACGACGAGGTCGTCCACGATGCCGCCGGAGCGCGAGAGCAGGAGGCTGTACTTGGCCTGGTCGACGGCGAGCGCGGAGAGCTTGCCGGCCAGCGCGTAGTCGAGGGCGGCACCCGCCTCGGGCCCGATGAGCACGATCTCGCCCATGTGGGAGAGGTCGAACAGCCCGGCAGCGGTGCGGACGGCGTGGTGCTCGGCCAGGTCGCTGGAGTAGCGCACCGGCATCTGCCAGCCGGCGAAGTCGGTGAACGAGGCGCCCGCGCGCTCGTGCGCGTCGTGCAGGGGCGAGGTGCGGTCCCCATCCTTCGATGGGGTGGACTGCGAGGTCATGAGTTCTCCGTTCGCCGGCCGTCGCCGGAGGGAAGACGGGCCGCGGCGCGACCCGTGTGAAGAACTCCCCCTCTGTCATCCGGCCTGAGAGTTTCACCTCCCGTCTGATGACGGGCGGCTTTCACCGTGGGCGAGGGCCCGGTGCCCGAAGACGCCGTCCCTGCTTTTCAGAGTGGCCAGTCCGATGCGGTACGCGTACCTGAGAGATTGTCGGGGAGGATTGCTCCTTCGGTGCCGCGCGTGCGCGCGACTCTCCCGCATCGACCTCGATGGCCCGATATTCAGTTGGATGCTCGGCCAGCATAACGGACGGAGCCGTCGGCGCGGTGGCGGGGTGCGCCATCGGTTCCGGAGTTCTTCACGCGACGCGCCGGTGGCGAGCGGGAAGAACTCCGGGACGGATGGAGCGGGAGCTGACGAGACGAGGGCGGGGTTGGCGTTCTGGTCGAGATGACACTAAGATGAACCTCACTTAGAGTCAGTGTGACTTTTAGATGAAGGATCGTCGACCATGACCGGACACGAGCGCGCGAGCGCGATGCTCGCCGTGTCGACGGTGATCTTCGCCCTGCGCAAGGACGAGGAGACGTCGGGCGCCCCACAGGTCTGGCTGCCGCTGGTGCGCCGCATCCGGGAGCCGTTCGAGGGCCGCTGGGCGCTGCCGGGCGGTCCGCTCCGGGTCGGCGAGGATCTCGCGTACGCCGCCGCCCGCACCCTCAACGACACCACGGGCCTGACGCCCAGCTACCTCGAACAGCTCTACGCCTTCGGCGACGCCACCCGCTCCCCCGGCGCCGACCGGGTCGTCTCGATCGTCTACTGGGCGCTCGTGCGCGGCGAGGAGGCGGAGCGGGCGAGCGTCGGCGAGAACGTGCGCTGGTTCCCCGCCGACGAGCTGCCCCCGCTGGCCTTCGACCACAACCTCATCGTCGAGTACGCGCTCTGGCGGCTGCGCACGAAGATGGAGTACTCGCGGATCGCGCACGCGTTCCTCGGCGAGCGGTTCACCCTCGCCCAGCTGCGCGAGGTGCACGAGGCCGTCCTCGGTCGTGCGCTCGACCCCGCGAACTTCCGGCGGACGATCGAGGGCTCCGGCGCGGTCGTCGCGACCGACGAGTACCTCACCGGCACCCGGCACCGGCCGCCGCGGCTCTACCGCTACAACGACTCGATCGACCTCGCCGACGCGGGGCCGCTTCCCCGGCAGCAGCATCCCTTCGAAAGAGAGCAGTCATGACCATCGCTTCGGTCGACACCACCATCCGCCTGATCTCGCGCGGCGAGCTCGACGGGGCGACCTGCACCCCCGACCTGGCGGAGGCGCCGTGGTCGTTCGACGCGCTCGCGCCCTCCTACGGCCCCGGCGCGTCCATGGCCGACCCGATCCCCGCGCACGCTCCGCGCCAGGGCGAGCTCCCTGAGGAGTACCGCACGGCGTCGAAGGAGGAGCTGGCCGAGCGCATCCGGGCCGCCAAGGCCACCCTCGGCGACCGGGTCGCGGTGATGGGCCACTTCTACCAGCGCGACGAGGTCGTGCAGTACGCGGACTTCGTCGGCGACTCCTTCCAGCTCGCCAACGCCGCGAAGGCCCGGCCGGAGGCGGAGGCGATCGTCTTCTGCGGCGTCCACTTCATGGCGGAGACGGCGGACATCGTCTCCCGGCCCGACCAGCGCGTCATCCTGCCGAACCTGGCGGCCGGCTGCTCGATGGCCGACATGGCCGACCTCGATTCGGTGCAGGACTGCTGGGAGGCGCTCGAGGAGCTGTACGGCACCGAACCGGACGCCGACGGTCGCGTTCCGGTCATCCCGGTGACCTACATGAACTCGTCGGCGGCGCTCAAGGCCTTCTGCGGCGAGCACGGCGGCATCGTGTGCACGTCCTCGAACGCGGCGACGGTGCTGGAGTGGGCGTTCCAGCGCGGCCGGCGCGTCCTCTTCTTCCCCGACCAGCACCTCGGCCGCAACACCGCGAAGGCGATGGGCGTGCCGCTCGCGCAGATGCCGCGCTGGAACCCGCGCAAGCCGCTCGGCGGCAGCGACGAGCAGACGCTCCAGGACGCGCGGGTGATCCTCTGGCACGGCTTCTGCTCGGTGCACAAGCGCTTCACCGTCGGCCAGATCGAACACGCGCGGGCCGAGTTCCCCGGCGTCCGCGTGATCGTGCACCCGGAGTGCCCGATGGAGGTCGTCGACGCCGCGGACGAGTACGGCTCCACCGACTACATCGTCAAGGCGATCCAGGCGGCGCCTGCCGGCTCCACCTTCGCGATCGGCACCGAGATCAACCTCGTGCAGCGCCTCGCCGCCGAGTACCCGCAGCACACGATCTTCTGCCTCGACTCGGTCGTCTGCCCGTGCTCGACGATGTACCGCATCCACCCCGGGTACCTGGCCTGGGTGCTCGAGGGCCTGGTGCGCGGCGAGGTGCTGAACCAGGTGAGCGTGCCGGAGACGGTCGCCGCGCCCGCGCGGGTGGCGCTGGAGCGGATGCTCGCGGCGCGCCCGGACACCACGATGGCGGCCTGACATGAGCCGCGTCGTCGTCGCCGGCAGCGGGATCGCCGGGCTCGTCGCCGCGCTCCGCGCCTCCGCGCGGCACGAGGTGACGCTGCTGACCAAGTCTCAGCTCGCCGAGGCGAACACCCGCTACGCGCAGGGCGGCATCGCCGCTGCGCTGTTCGTGGACGATTCGGCGGAGGCGCACGTGGCCGACACGCTGCGCGCCGGGGCCGGGTTGAACGTGCGCGAGGCCGTCGAGGCGCTCTGCGGCGACGGGCCGGACCGCGTCCGCGAGCTGATCGCACTCGGCGTCGCGTTCGACCGGGACGGCGACGGCCTCGCCAGGGGGCTCGAGGCCGCGCACTCGAGCGCGCGGGTGCTGCACGCCGGCGGCGACGCCACCGGCGCGGAGATCGAGCGGGCGCTGGTCGCCGCGGTGCGGGCGTCCGGCGTCCGGATCGTGGAGGGAGCGTTCCTGCTGGATGTGCTGGTCGACGGCGGCGCCGCAGCGGGCGTCGCGGTGCGGCTCGCCGACGGCAGCGAGACGTCTATCGCGGCCGACGCGGTCATCCTGGCGACGGGCGGCTCCGGCCGGCTCTACAGCCACACCACCAATCCCTCCGTCGCGACCGGCGACGGGATGGCCGCCGCCTGGCGGGCCGGCGCCGTGCTGGCCGACCTCGAGTTCACGCAGTTCCACCCGACCGCCCTCGCGCTGCCCGGCTCGTTCCTGGTGTCAGAGGCGGTTCGCGGCGAGGGCGCGGTGCTGCGGAACGCGCGAGGCGAGCGGTTCATGCTCGACGTTCATCCCGATGCGGAGCTCGCCCCGCGCGACGTCGTCGCCCGCGGCATCGCGGTGGAGATGGCGGCGCAGGACGGCCGTCCGGTCGTGCTCGACGCGACCGCGCTCGGCGCCGACTTCCTCGCCCGGCGCTTCCCCACCATCGGGGCGGCGTGCCGTGCCGCGGGCCTCGACTGGAGCCGCGAGCCGATCCCGGTGACGCCCGCCGCCCACTACGCGATGGGCGGGGTGGCGACCGACGTGCACGGGCGCACCAGCGTCCCCGGTCTCTTCGCCGTCGGCGAGGTGGCCTGCACGGGCGCGCACGGCGCCAACAGGCTCGCCTCCAACTCGCTGCTGGAGGGGCTCGTGTTCGCGCACCGCGCCGTCGACGTGCTCGGCGAGCCGTGGCCGGAGGCCCCCGCGTGGCTGGACGAGCCGGCGGCCGGGATCGTGGCCGTGGCGCCGTCGGACGGCGCCGACGACGGCGACCGGCCGTTCGACCGCTCGCGGCTGCAGGACATCCTCTGGTCGGCCTCGGGTGTACACCGCGACCGCACGGGCCTCGAACGCGCGGCCGTCGAGCTCGCCGCGTTCGCCATGCCCGCCCCCGGCGAGGACGCGAACCTCCTCCAGCTCGGCCGCCTCGTCGTCGCGGCCGCACTCTCCCGCGAGGAGTCGCGGGGCGCGCACTTCCGCTCCGACTTCCCGCTGACCGCCGACGGAGACGCGCGCCACACCGTGCTCGCCCCCGTCCCGACCCGCACATCCGTTACGACCGACACCGAGGTGACCGTCTCATGCTGACCCGCCAGATCATCGACGCCGTCGTCGGCGCCGCGCTCGTCGAGGACGCGCCGTGGGGCGACCTGACCAGCGAGCTGCTGATCCCCGCCACCGCGTCCGCCACGGCCCGGCTGTCGGCGCGCGAGCCGGGCACGTTCGCGGGCGGCGACGTGTTCGCCGCCGCGATGACACTCACCGACCCGGCCATCCAGGTCTCGCTCGCCGTCGCCGACGGCGAGAGCTTCGAGGCCGGCGACACTCTCGCGACCGTGAGCGGTCCGGCGCGCTCGGTGCTGCAGGCGGAGCGCGTCGCGCTGAACTTCGTGCAGCGGATGAGCGGCATCGCCACCCTCACGGCCGCCTTCGTGCGCGAGGTCGAGCACACCTCCGCGCGCGTCGTCGACACCAGGAAGACGACGCCGGGCCTGCGCGCCTTCGAGCGGCACGCCGTGCGCTGCGGCGGCGGACGCAACCACCGCTACTCGCTGTCCGACGCGGTGATGGCGAAGGACAACCACCTCGCGATCCTCACCCAGCAGTCCGGACTGTCGCTGACGGATGCACTGAAGCGGGTGCGGCGCGAGCTGTCGCACACCAGCCATCTCGAGGTGGAGGTGGACAGGATCGACCAGATCGAGCCCGTCCTCGCCGCCGGCGTCGACACGATCATGCTCGACAACTTCGGCATCGAGGAGCTGCGCGAGGGCGTCGCCATCGTCGGCGGCCGCGCCATCGTGGAGGCGAGCGGGAACGTGAGTCTCTCGACGGTCCGCGACATCGCCGAGACCGGCGTCGACGTCATCTCGGCCGGTGCGCTCACGCACAGCGTCCGCTCGCTCGACCTCGGGCTGGATGTGGTGGTCGAGACGCCATGATCTACCTGGACGCCGCCGCCACCTCCGCGGTCCGCCGCGAGGTGCTGGAGGCGATGTGGCCCTATCTGACGGGCGACTTCGGCAACCCGTCCAGCCACCACGCCGTCGGCGAGTCCGCCGCGCGTGCGCTCGCCGATGCGCGGGCCGTCGTGGCGTCCTGGCTCGGCTGCCGGGCGTCGGAGGTGGTCTTCACGTCGGGAGGCACGGAGGCGGACAACCTCGCGATCAAGGGCGTCGCGCTGGCAACGCCGCGCGGCCGGCACATCGTGACGACGCCGATCGAGCACGAGGCGGTCCTCGCATCGGTGGAGTATCTGACCCGGCTGCACGGGTTCGAGGCGACAATGGTCCCCGTGGGCGAGGACGGCCGCGTCGACCCCGGTGCCTTCGCGGAGGCGCTGCGGCCGGACACGACCCTCGCGAGCGTCATGCTGGCGAACAACGAGGTGGGCACGATCCAGCCGGTGGCCGAGCTGGCCGCGCTTGCACACGAGCGGGGCATCCCGTTCCACACGGACGCGGTGCAGGCGGCGGGCTGGCTGCCGCTGGATGTGAAGGCGCTCGGGGTGGATGCGCTCAGCGTCTCCGGCCACAAGCTCGGCGCGCCCAAGGGCATCGGCGCACTGTTCGTGCGGGGGCGCATCCCGCTGGAGCCGGTCGTGCACGGCGGCGGTCAAGAGCGGGGACGCCGGTCGGGGACCGAGAACGTGGCGGGGGCCGTCGCGCTCGCCGCGGCTGTGCGGCTCTCGTCGGCGGCGCAGGAGGCGAACGCGGCAGCGGGCCGCGAGGCCAGGGACGCGTTCGTCGCCGCCGTGCTGCGGGAGGCGCCAGGGGCGCGCCTGACCGGGCATCCCTCCGAACGGCTTCCTGCGTCCGCGTCGTTCGTCTTCCCCGGCACGAACGGGGAGGCGGTGCTGCTCGAGCTGGAGCGGCGGGGCGTCGTCTCCTCGAGCGGTTCGGCGTGCGCCGCAGGCAGCGAGGACGCCTCCCACGTGCTGCTCGCGCTCGGCTACCCGGAGGACCTGGCACGCACGGCCGTCCGGTTCTCCTGGTCGCCGGACGTGTCGGCCGCCGACCTCGCCGCCGTCGCACCCGCGGTCGCGGACGCCGTGCGCGAGGTCGCCGCGCTCGGCCGCTGACCGCCTGGCGATTACGCGGAGAGTGAACGGGCGCGATCGTTCACCCGCATGACACCCGCGATGTCGGCGGCCGCCGGTACTGTGAACCGGTGACTGAGAAGACCTCACCTGCGACCGACGCCCTGATCGACCCTGTGGCCGACCGCACGCCGGCCGGTGCGCCGGGCGGCGCGCCCGCGGCGGGGCCCTCCGACGCCGTCAGGATGTCGCGCCGCGACTCCCGCGTGATCTGGCTGCTGCTGGCGGCGACGTTCGTCGTGATCCTCAACGAGACGATCATGACGGTCGCCATCCCCAAGCTGATGGACGACCTGCACGTGGACGCGCTGGCCGCCCAGTGGCTGTCCACGGCCTTCATGCTGACGATGGCCGTGGTCATCCCGATCACCGGGTTCCTGCTGCAGCGCTTCACGACGCGCGCTGTGTTCATCGCCGCCATGTCGCTGTTCTCGCTCGGGACGCTGGCCGCCGCCCTCGCCCCTGGCTTCCCCGTGCTGGTCGCCGCCCGTGTCGTCCAGGCCTCCGGCACCGCGATCATGCTGCCGCTGCTGATGACGACCCTGATGACCCTCGTCCCGCCGGCCATGCGCGGACGGACGATGGGCAACGTGTCCATCGTCATCTCCGTCGCACCGGCGATCGGGCCGACGATCTCCGGCTTCATCCTCAATTACCTGGCCTGGCGCTGGATCTTCCTGATCGTGCTGCCGATCGCCCTGGTGATGCTCCTGATCGGGATGCGCTTCGTCGAGAACGTGACCGAGACCCAGAAGTCGCGCATCGACGTCTTCTCCGTCGTGCTCTCGGCGTTCGGCTTCGGCGGCCTCGTGTACGGGCTGTCCGTCAGCGGCGAGTCCGGCGGATCGGGCGCGGTGCTGTGGATCTCGCTCGGCGTCGGCGTCGTCGCGCTCGCGGCGTTCATCCTCCGGCAGCTGCTGCTGCAGCGCACGAACAGGGCGCTGCTCGACCTGCGCACGTTCCGCTCCCCCATCTTCACCGTGGCCATCGTGCTCATGGCGATCAGCACCGCGGCGATGTTCGGCGTGATCATCGTGCTGCCGCTCTACCTGCAGCACGTGCTGCACCTGGACACGCTCGCCACCGGTCTGCTGCTGCTCCCGGGCGGCCTGGTGATGGGACTCGCCGCGCCGTTCGTCGGCCGGCTCTACGACCGGTTCGGGCCGCGCGTGCTCGTCGTGCCGGGCTCCATCCTGGTCAGCCTGGTGCTGTGGTCGCTCACGATGGTCACCGAGCACACCCCGGTCGGGATGGTGCTGGCCGCCCACGTGACGATGAGCCTCGGTCTCGCGCTGATGTTCACGCCGCTGTTCACCGCGGGGCTCGGCGCTGTCCCGCCGCACCTCTACTCGCACGGCTCGGCGATCGTCGGCACCGTGCAGCAGGTCGGCGGCGCGGCGGGGACCGCACTGCTCGTCGCGGTGCTCACCCTGCAGACGAACGCGCTGCTGACAAGCGGCGCTTCGCTGGATGCGGCGACGGCCTCCGGCGTGCGCGTGGCGTTCCTCGCGGCGGCGATCATCTCGCTGTTCGCGGTGGTCGGCTCGTTCTTCCTCAGGAAGCCCGCCGACACCCTCCCCGAGGGCGCGTTCGCGCACTGACGCTTCCGCGTGGTCCGTCCCGACGCTAGCGCGGGCCGCGGGGCCGGTGGCACCATGGAGTCGCCCTCGGACGACAGGAGGCAGCCATGTCCATCATCCACACACCCGACCCCGCCGAGGCGACAGGGCCGATCGCGGAGATCTATGCCAAGGACGAGCAGGACCTGGGCTATGTCGCCGACTACACCCGCGTGTTGAGCGCGAATCCGGAGGCGTACCTCGCCTGGGAGCAGCTGGTGAAGGCGATCGTCGCCCAGCTCGGCGTCCGCCGGTACGAGCTGGTGACGCTCGCGGCGGCGCAGGGCGTCCACTCCGAGCACTGCCGCCTCGCCCACGGCAGGAAGACCCTGAAGGTGATCGACGAGCAGCAGCTGGAGCCGATCGCGCGCGACTACCGGGACGCCGGCCTCAGCGAGGCAGAGGTCGCGATGATGGAGTACGCCGAGCGCGTCAGCACCGAGTCCGCCTCGATGACCGAGGCCGACAGCCTGCGGCTGCGCGAGGTCGGCTTCACCGACAGGGAGATCGTGGACATCACCCTCGCCGCCGCCGCGCGCAACTACTTCAGCCGCGCCATCCAGGCGCTCGCCGTCCGGGTCGAGGTGCCGCCCGGGATCAGCGACCGGCTGCGCGGAGCGCTGCTGGCACCGCTGTGAGCGCCGAGGAGGTCCCGCCGATCGATCGCGCGATCGTGCAGGACGTGATGCTGGCCAACCCGCGCCCAGTGGGCCGGATCCAGACCCGCCGCATCACGATGCAGCCGAACGTGCCCGGAGGGCTGCACCTGCACAACGGGCCCGTGGTCGGCTCGATCGAGCGCGGCTCCGCCGTGTACCAAGTCGAGGGCGGCCCCGAGCACGTCCTCGAGGTGGGCGACACCTTCTACGAGGAGGGCGCCCGGATCTCCCGCTTCGACGCGGGACCGGACGGGGTCGTCTTCCTCGCGCACTTCCCGGTGGGCACGCACGAGGATCCGACCCTCACGATGCTGTAGGAGGCCGCGGGATGTACCGGGTCAAGCGGATCTACGACGATCCGGCCACGGAGGACGGCTTCCGCGTGCTGGTCGACCGGCTCTGGCCACGCGGCCTCAGCCGCGAGCGGGCACACATCGACCTGTGGCTGAAAGAGGTGGCTCCGTCCACCGAGCTGCGGCGCTGGTTCCATCACGAGGCTCCGCTGTTCGACGAGTTCACCGCGCGCTACGAGGCAGAGCTGGACGCGAACCCCACGGCGGTGGACCAGTTGCGCGAGCTCGGCAGGACGCATCCGGTCGTCACCCTGCTCGTGGGCGCGCGGGACCCGGAGCTGAACCAAGGGGTGGTGCTCGAGCGCTACCTCGAACACCACCCCTGACGGGCGGGCGCCCCCGGTCAGACGGCCAGCGGCAGCTCCGCCTGCTCCCGATCCGGCTCGTCCACCAGGTAGCGGGCATAGGCCGGGATGGTCAGGAACGTCGGGAACTCGTCGGCGAGGGCGACCTCCCGCAGGATCTCCGCGGCGTCGGCGAACCGGTCGCCGCCGTCCGCGCCGATGCGGCGGGCGAGCTCCTCGTCGATCAGGCCGGAGACCAGCTCGCGGTCAACGGCCGTGCCCTGCTCGGTGACGACGCGGTTGTCGATCCACTGCCGCAGGAGCGAGCGGGAGATCTCGGCGGTGGCCGCGTCCTCCATCAGCCCGTCGATGGCCACGGCGCCGGTGCCGCGCAGCCAGGCCTCGATGTAACGGAGCGCGACGGAGACGTTCGAGCGCACCCCGGCGTCGGTCACCGTGCCGCCCGCGCTCGTGACGTCGAGCAGGTCGTGCTCGGTCACGTGCACGTCGTCGCGCAGCCGGTCGAGCTGGTTCGGCCGCTCCCCCAGCACCGCGTCGAACTCCGCGAGGGCCGTGGGGATCAGGTCGGGATGCGCCACCCAGGTGCCGTCGAAGCCGTCGCCGGCCTCCCTGCGCTTGTCGTCCGCGACCTTCGCGAGCGCCCGTTCCGTCGCCTCCGGGTCGCGGCGGTTCGGGATGAACGCGCTCATCCCGCCGATCGCGTGCGCCCCCCGCTTGTGGCAGGTGGCGACGAGCAGCTCGGTGTATGCGCGCATGAACGGGACCGTCATCGTGATCCGGTCGCGATCGCCGAACGCGAAGCGGCGGCCGCGGCCGAGGAACGTCTTGATGATGGAGAAGATGTAGTCCCAGCGTCCCGCGTTCAGGCCGGCGCAGTGCTCGCGCAACTCGTAGAGGATCTCCTCCATCTCGAAGGCCGCCGGGATGGTCTCGATCAGCACGGTCGCGCGGATGGTGCCGACCGGCATCCCGATCCGCTGCTGGGCGAACACGAAGATGTCGTTCCAGAGCCGCGCCTCCAGGTGCGACTCCAGTTTCGGCAGGTAGAAGTACGGGCCGCGGCCGTTCTCCACCAGTTCCCGCGCGTTGTGCCAGAAGTAGAGGCCGAAGTCGGTGAGGGAGGCGCTGGCGGGCGCGCTCCGTCCGGCGCGGTCGGTGAAGGTGAGGTGCTTCTCCACCAGGTGCCAGCCGCGCGGGCGCATCACGATCGTGGGCGTCACCTCGTACGGCGTCGTCACGCGGTACTCCTTGCCCTCGGCGCTGGTGTGCTGCAGCTCTCCGCGGACCGCGGCGCGCAGGGTCGCCTGGCCGCCGACGACGTTCGCCCAGGTGGGGCTGGTCGCGTCCTCCTGATCGGCCAGCCAGACGCGAGCACCGGAGTTGAGCGCGTTGATCGCCATCTTCGGATCGGTCGGGCCGGTGATCTCGACGCGGCGATCCTCGAGCCCCGGGCCTGCGCCGGCGACGCGCCAGTCCGGGTCCTCGCGGACGGCGGCGGTGCTGCTGAGGAAGCGCGGGTCGCGGCCGTTGCCGGCCTCGGTGCGGCGCCGCTGCCGTTCGGCGAGCAGCTCCTGACGCCGGGCGGCGAACGCCTGGTGCAGGTGGTCGACGAAGGCGAGCGCCTCCGCGGTGAGGATGGCGTCGTGGCCGGGCGTGCGCGGCCCCGTGATCTCGATCATGAGTCGTGTCCTTTCGTGTCCCGCGTGCGCGGTCTCAGAACTGGTGCTCTTCAGTGGATCCGACCAGGGCGAGCGTGGCGCTGGTGGGGTTGAGCGCGGTCGCGATGCGGTCGAAGTAGCCGGTGCCGACCTCCCGCTGATGGCGGGTGGCCGTGTAGCCGGAGGCCTCGGAGGCGAATTCCGCCTCCTGCAGGTCGACGTACGCGCTCATCTGACGGGATGCGTAGTCCCTGGCGAGCGTGAACATCGAGTAGTTGAGGGCGTGGAAGCCCGCGAGGGTGATGAACTGGAAGGCGTATCCCATCGCCGCGAGCTCGCGCTGGAACCGCGCGATGGTCTCGTCGTCGAGGTGCTTCTTCCAGTTGAACGACGGCGAGCAGTTGTACGCCAGCTTCTTGCCGGGGAACCGCTCGTGCACCGCCTCGGCGAATCGGCGGGCCAGCTCCAGGTCGGGCTCGGCCGACTCCACCCAGAGCAGGTCGGCGTACGGGGCGTACGCGAGCCCGCGGGCGATCACCGGCTCGATGCCGTTCCGGACCTCGTAGAAGCCCTCAGCGGTGCGGGTGCCGGTCAGGAAGGCGCGGTCGCGCTCGTCGTGGTCGCTCGTGAGCAGCGTCGCCGCGAGCGCGTCGGTGCGGGCGATCACGATGGTCGGGACGCCCGCCACGTCCGCGGCGAGCCGAGCCGCGTTCAGGGTGCGGATGTGCTGGCCGGTCGGCACGAGCACCTTGCCGCCCATGTGGCCGCACTTCTTCTCGCTGGCCAGCTGGTCCTCCCAGTGCACGCCGGCGGCGCCCGCCTGGATCATCCCGTGCATGAGCTCGTAGGCGTTGAGCGGGCCACCGAAGCCGGCCTCGGCATCCGCGACGATCGGCGCCATCCAGTCGGAGATCGCGGCCTCGGTGCCCTCGACCTGGCCGGCGCGCAGCAGCGCGTTGTTGATGCGGCGGACGACGGCCGGCACCGAGTTCGCCGGGTACAGGCTCTGGTCGGGGTAGGTCTGGCCGGAGAGGTTCGCGTCCGCGGCGACCTGCCAGCCGGAGAGGTAGATGGCCTCCAGGCCCGCGCGGACCTGCTGCACGGCCTGGTTACCGGTGAGAGCACCGAGGGCGGCGACCCACTTCGCGTCCGGTCCCGAGCCCTCGCGCTGGATCAGCTCCCAGAGCTTCTCGGCGCCGCGGCGGGCGAGCGTCTGCTCCTCGCGCACCGGGCCGCGGAGCGCGACGACGTCCTCGGCCGTGTAGTCGCGGCGGATACCGGACCAGCGCGGGTCGGCATCCCACTCGAGCTGCAGCTCGGCGGCGGTCTGCACGGTGTCGCCTGGACGGGGTTCGGGGTGGGCTGCGGTCGTCATCGTGACCTCCATCGGTCGGATCGGTTGACACGATCCTGAGCCCGCCGCCCGCACCGCGGATCGGATTCGGCGACAGAAATTGCCGCGTTCTTCTGTTTGCCAGAACTTCGGGCGGGTGTCACGATTGCCACCATGACCGACACTGTCGACGAGGACGTCGCCGCCGACGCGCTCACCCTCGGGCGCCGCGTCCGGGCGTTCCGGGTGCGGCGCGGCATGACCCTGGAGCAGCTCGCGGACGCCATCGACCGCGCACCGTCGCAGGTCTCCACGATCGAGAACGGCAACCGGGAGCCGCGGCTCGCACAGCTGCGGGCGATCGCGGCGGCGCTCGAGGTGACGGTCGACGACCTGCTCGCGCCGGAGGCGCCGGACGAGCGCGCGGCCCTGGAGATCGCGGTCGAGCGGGCGCAACGCGGGCCGGTGTTCTCCTCGCTCGGGATCGCGCCGGTGCGGGTGTCGAAGTCCGTCTCCGACGCGACATTGCAGGCGATACTGGCGTTGCACCAGGAGGTGGAGCGGCTGCACCGCGAGCGCGCGGCGACCCCGGAGGAGGCACGGCGCGCGAACGCCGAACTGCGCGCGACCATGCGGGCGCGCGACAATTACTTCTCCGAGCTGGAGGCCATCGCGGCCGACCTGCTCGCGGTCGTCGGGCACTCCGGCGGCCCGGTCTCGCACCAGACCGTCGCCGACATGGCCGACCACCTCGGCTTCTCGCTGCACTACGTCGGCGACCTGCCGCACTCCACCCGCTCGGTCACCGACAAGCGCAACGGACGCATCTACCTGCCGACCGAGCAGTCGGCATCACGGGACTCCCGCTCGCCCATCCTGCAGGCCTTCGCCTCCCAGCTCCTCGGGCACGAGGAGCCGCGAAACTACGCGGACTTTCTGCGCCAGCGCGTGGAGACGAACTACCTCACGGCCGCCCTGCTGCTGCCGGAGAAGGCCGCGGTCGGCTTCCTCGCCGAGGCCAAGAACTTCCGCCGCATCTCGATGGAGGACCTCCGCGACGCCTTCGCGGTGTCGTATGAGACGGCGTGCCATCGGTTCACCAACCTGGCGACGGCACGGCTCGGCATCCCGGTGCACTTCATGAAGGTGCACGAGTCGGGCACCATCATCAAGGCGTACGAGAACGACTCGGTGGCCTTCCCGTCGGATGCGCTCGGAGCGATCGAGGGGACGCCGGTGTGCCGCAGCTGGACGGCGCGCACCGTCTTCGATGTCGCCGACCGGTTCAGCCCGTACTACCAGTACACGGACACGCCGCGCGGGACGTTCTGGTGCACGTCCCGCATCGAGAAGGCCAAGGAGGGCGACTACTCCGTGAGCGTCGGCGTGCCGTTCGAGCACGTGAAGTGGTTCCGCGGCCGGGAGACGACGTACCGCGCGGTCTCCCGCTGCCCCGACGAGTCGTGCTGCCGCCGGCCCTCCGGAACGCTCGCGGAGCGCTGGGAGGGCCAGGCATGGCCAGCCGCCCGCACGCCGACCTCCCTGCTCGCCGCGCTGCCGACCGGCACCTTCCCCGGTGTGGACTCGACGGAGGTCTACGACTTCCTGGAGCGGCACGCCCCCACGACGTAGGCGGGCCCTCACCCCGCCCGCCATCGCTTTGGGAGTTCTTCACGGAGGATCTCGTGTCAATGGCGGAATTTGTTGAGACCGATCACGCCGTCAGCCTGATTCCTGCCCGAATTTCCACCCCTGCCACCCTATCCACGGCCTCACCCTCGCGTCGGTCCCGTCGGGTCTCCCGTGAATCGAGCAGGTCACAGTGAGACGCTGCTTCCCCCGCCATCCGGTAAGCGAAGGCGTCTCGAACCGGCAGGGACGCGGAAGCTCTAGCACCGCTCGGCGCCAGCCCCCGAGTCGCGTTCGCGGCCAGGACGATGCCGGCCCCCTCGCCCAGAAGTGGTCGCGTCGCTCGAGCACCGATACCATGCGCGAGCGCGAGCGCGAGCGCGTTCGCGGCTGCAAGCCCTCCGATACTGCAACCGTCAACCCGTCATCCTCCGCAGGGCTCACAGCAGCCTGGCAGGGGCGATGTATGTTTCCCGCCCCTGCCAGGTGTTGGTTTCGGTTGCGGCTGAGACCCGTTGTGGTGGGGCCCGCGACGTTGTGGTTAGAAGGTGGTGTTCATTGCCTTGAGGTTGTCGTCGAGGACTCCGGTTCCACCGAGGAGGTGTCCGTGGGCGAACCCGAGGGAGGCTGCGTAGGACAGGGTGGCGGCGGGCCAGGCGGTCTTCGTGGCCAGCAGCAGCGGTCCTTCGTCAAGGGTGGCGAGGACGCCGCCGACGAGTGCGTCGGGGAAGTTCCGCCCGGTTGCCACGTAGATGTTCTCCGCACTGCTATAGAAACGCTTGGCTACGGCGAGGTTGGTCGCGTACCGGTCCATTCCGGCGAGCCGGATGGCGTCGGGGAGGTCGTCCTCGATGGTGTCGGTGATGACGCCGGTGCCGCCGACGACGTAGGTGGTCGTCGTCTTCAGTTTCGTCAGCTGTGCTTTGGTGGCTGCGTCCACGTTGGTCTTGGTTCCATTGACCAGCAGGATGGGGGCACCGATTTTGCCGGCGGGGGCTGAGGCGGACAGGGCGTCGGGGTAGTTGACGCCGGTTGCGACGAACGCGGAGGTGGCCCCGTTCGCGAAGGCGCGGTCTGCCAGGAGTCGGGACGTTTCGTACCGGTCGATGCCGCCGATGCGGGTGACCTTGGTCACTCCGTCGAGCCTGGCCAACTGGCTGGCGACCGAGGCGGATACGGCCCCGGTTCCTCCGACGACAACGATGCTCGAGGGGTGGAGTCGTTTGAGGGCCGTTGAGGTGGCTGCGGGGATCTTCTTCTGGTCGGTGAGGAGGATCGGCGCCTTCTCACGGGCCGCGACCGGTCCGGCGGTGAGCGCATCGGGGAAGTTCAACCCCGTCGCCACGTACACGGTGTCGGCCGTGCCCGAGAACCCGTGCTCCGCGACGGCTGCAGCCGTGCCGTACCGGTCAGGGCCGGCAAGGCGAACCCAATCCGCGGCTGCACTCCATTGGGCGTAGAGAGTGAGATCCGTCGTGAAGGAGAAGGTAGCACCGTCCGCGTAGGCGGTGCCGGAACCGTCAGCGGCAGTGTTCCACCCGGTCATCGTATAGCCGGAACGCGTGAACGTGTTCGCACTCAGCGCCGCACTGACCGAGGAGGTCTGGTCGGCCAGCTGCCCAGAACCACCGTTGGTGTCGAACGTGACCGTGTGACACAGATTCATCGTCAGAAGACTGACCGTGTTACTGCCCGCGTTGGGCACATAGATGTGCCTGCCGTCAGAGGTGACCGCCATTCTGGCGGGCTGGGTGCCGACCGGCACCCGGGTGATGACAGCGTTTGTGCTCGCGTCGATCACGGCAACGGAGCCACCCGAGTAGTCGCTCACATACACCATGTTGCCGTCAGGGGAGACGGCCACTGCGATGGGACTTCCATCCAGATCGACGGTTCCGATCACCGCCTTCCGGGCTGTGTCGATCACGCTCACGGTACCCGAGCCGACGCTGGGGACGTATGCGCGGCTTCCATCCGGGCTGAAAGCCACTCCGTACGGGCTGGCGCCGACGGTGATGGCAGCGGTGGAGCTGCGGGTGGCCGTATCGAACACCTGCACCTGCCCGCTGCTCAACACGAGGTAGGCGAACGAACCATCCTCGCTGAAACGCATCGCGACGGTCCCAATGGCATCGGCGCTGGAGATGGGGAACGAGCCTGCGACTGTCTTGGTCGTCGTGTCGATCACGTCGATCACGCCTCCGAACCCGTACTTGGTTCCAGTGCTATTGACCGAGATGAGATACCCGACATACAGCGTGGTGCCGTCGGGGCTGAGCGCAAACGTGTTCGGTGTATTGCCCACCGGGATGGTGGCTGTGACGGTATTGGTGGCGGTATCGATCACCGAGACCGTGCCCGGCAGCGAGGAGTCCAGAAGGTAAGAAGCATTCCTGCTGAGCGCATATACCGTCTTGCCGTCGGGGCTCGTCGCCACCTGAAGAACTTGGTAGCCGGGCAACGTGATGTTGGCCGTGATCGCGTTCGTGCTGGTGTTGACCACCTGCACCTGGCCACTCACGGAGGCGACATACGCGCGTGAACCATCCGGGAGGAGGGCGATATCCGTGGGCTGGGTGGCTGTGGGAATCGTGGCGGTCACCTCGTACTGCGGTGCGCAGGGGGCGGGGGCCGCGGTGGCAGTGGCAGCACCGGCGAACACCGACGCTGCTGTCAGGGCCAAGGTGGCCGCAACACCTGCCGCGATGACCCGTCGGCCGAGCCGTCGTCTAAATGAAGGTCTTTCAATCACGCGAGAACGCTATTCTCGCCCGAAGGGCATCAGGGCGCCAACGCTGGGACCTCCGAGCACCGGGGCAGTGCTCTACGTGAGGCGGTCCGGACCAACCAGTGCAGTTCGCGGTCTGGGGGCGCCGGGAGTCTCCACGAGATGCTCAAACCTGTAGTCGTCGTGGTTGAACCCCTCGTGCGGATCGCAGCTTTTCATCGCCGGCATCGTTCATCGCGCCGAGTCGGCGCGCCATACCCTGGCCCGAGTAGTGGCAGTACCCGGCGGACGGGATGCGTGCTGCGATCGTCGCACCATGCTCGCGCCCCGCACGCGCTACTCGAGCACCAGCTCGTGGACCGCGACGCCCCACGGGTCGAGGCGCAGTTCCGCGGCCGCATCCCCGTCGAGGGTCCGCAGCTCACCGGCGACGCGCGGCGAGACCGTGACCGGCGACGCGTGCTCGGAGACGAACACCACGAAGCGGCGCCCGTCGTCGTGGACGAGGGTGTCCACGAAGACCCGCGGGTCGTCGAGGCGCACATCCCGCTCCACATCCGCGACCTCGGCGAGCGCGTCGTACAGCCGCCAGGTCTCCTCCGGATTCACCCGCGCCAGCTCGGACGCGAAGAACTCCACCGGGTAGGCGCAGAGCACCGCCCGGCCCCGGCCGTGGTCCTTCACGACGATCGCGGGACGGCCGTGCGCATCCACAGCCACGACGCGCCCCGAGGTCGCCCGCACCGGCAGGAAGCTCCGGCCGTTCTCGTTGCCCGCCGCACGGAACGACAGCACCGTTCCGGACGCGATCGAACCGAAGTCCTCCGTGAAGCGCAGCGTCACGACGTCGTCGGTGACCGGCTCCACCAGTCCGTACGAGCTCTCCATCCGCACGCCGAACAACGGCTCGGTGTTCGCCCACCACGGCCCGCGCTGCACCCCGCTCGAACCGTGCGCGTACGACGCGTACACCGTCGCGCCCTGGCCGGCCAGCTCCTCCAGCTGCAGCCAGGAGGTGGCGCAGAGCTGCTTGACCGACGGCAGCAGGTACAGCCCGTAGCCGGACGGGATCCCGCCGTCCTCCCGCTCCCGCACCACCGCGACCGGGATGTGCGCCTCGTGCGCGGCCAGGTACGCCTGCTCGCCCGTCGCCACGATGTGCGCGCGCTCGTCCTCGTTCGTGAACGGGTAGTCGGCCGCGAGGTGCGACGGCACCACGAGCGCAGCATCCACCGCCGCGCGGGTGAGATTCGGCAGGTCGATCGCGGCCAGGTCCGCGGCGAACCGCGCCAGCTCGCGCAGCGGCGGCTTCGGCGCACCGGTGCGGTCGGTGATGCCGAAGTGCATCTCGAAGGGATGGTGCGAGTACGGCCGCTGGTCGGCGAGGTCGTCGTAGTCGGTGTTGTTCCATGCGATCCAGCCGGTCGCGCCGGCGAGCAGCGTCGTGTAGAGCAGCTGCCGGTAGTAGGAGGCGGCGCCCGCGTCCGAGACGAAGTCGCTCGTGAGGCCGAACTCCTCCATCACCACCGGCAGACCGGCGTCACCGCACAGCTCGGCGATGTACGCGGCCTTCAGGTGCTGGCGCAGCTGATCCGTCTCCATGCGGTACACGTGCGGGCCGACGAAGTCGGTGAACCCGGCCAGGTCCTGCACCGAGAACCCGTTGTCGTGCCCCGTGGTCTCGATGCCCCACGCCCCGTCGCCGACCGCGACCGGTTGCGTCCCTCCCCCGGCCCGCACCGCGTCCACCAGCAGCGAAGCCCACGCGTCCACGATCGGCCGCGGCGCCTCGCCGCCGTAGATCGGCACCTCGTTCGTCAGCAGCCAGCCGGCGACGGCGGGATGCGCGGCGAACCGCGCCGTCAGCTCCCGCACGTACCAGGCCTGCCGGCCGACGAACCAGACGTCGCGGTACAGGTCGCGGCCGTCCCGCCACACCGGGTCCCAGTTCTCGCCGGACATGTGGCCGACGAGGAAGGTCGGCACGGTCGTCATCCCGGTCTCGCTGTGCGCGTCCAGGAAGTCGGCGAAGTTGGCGACGCACTGCTCGTCGAGCGTGTCCGGCGTCGGGTGGAAGTCGGGCCAGTAGAAGAACGAGCGCGTCATGTTGAGGCCGTGGTCGGCGAGCACGCGCAGCTCCTGGCGCACGACGCCGGAATCGTAGCGGGACCACATCAGCGGTCCACCGGTGCGCGACCAGAAGTTGGCGCCGAGCCAGACCACGGGGGTCCCGTCCACGGTGAGCAGGGGAGAAGGGCGGTCCATGATTCCTTTCGGGGCGGGTGTCACTTGACGGCGCCGGCCGTGAGCCCGGCGACGAAGCTGCGCTGCAGCAGCAGGAAGGCGACGACGATGGGGATGGAGACCACCAGCGACGCGGCCATGATCTGGTTCCAGTAGACGTTCGTCTGCGTGGAGTACAGCTGCAGGCCGACCGCGAGCGTGCGGTTCTCGTCCGTCGTCATCACCGACGCGAACAGCACCTCCCCCCAGCTCGTCATGAACGAGTAGATGGCGACCGCGATCAGGCCCGGCTTCGCGGCGGGGAGCACCACGTGCCAGAGCGCGCCCATCGGGCCGGAGCCGTCCACCATCGCCGCCTCGTCGAGGTCGCGCGGGATGCCGTCGAAGTAGCCGGCGAGCATCCAGATCGAGAACGGCAGCGCGAAGGTGAGGTAGGTGATGACCAGCCCCCAGCGTGTGCCGACCAGCTGGATGCCGACCGCCTGGTTGATGTTCACGAAGATGAGGAACAGCGGCAGCAGGAACAGCACGCCCGGGAACATCTGCGTCGACAGCACCGTGGTCGTGAACACCGAGCGGCCCTTGAACCGGTAGCGGGAGACGCCGTACGCGGCGAAGATCGCGATGATCAGGCTGAGCACGGTCGCCGAGGTCGCCACGATCAGGCTGTTCACGAAGTACGACGCGAGCGGGACGGTGGTCCACATGTCGATGAACGGCTGGAAGGTGATGTTCGTCGGCCACCACGTGAACGCGCCCTGCACGTCGGAGAGCGGCTTCAGCGAGGTGGTGACCATCACGTACAGCGGCACGGCCGTGAACAGCGTCAGGACGACGATGACCACCCAGCGGAAGACATGGGACGAAGGGGTTTCACGCATGGCGGTTCCTCCGGTTCAGCACGATCAGGTAGATGCCGGACACGATCAGCAGGAAGATCAGCAGCAGCACGCTCATCGCGGCTCCCGAGCCGAAGTTCCAGGTCAGGAACGACGCGTTGTAGATGTGGAACGAGATCAGGTCGCCTGCCGGCGGCTGCGCATTCCCGAACAGCACGAACGGCGTGTTGAAGTCGTTGAACGTCCACAGGAACATCACCAGCAGCAGCACCGCGTTGACCGGCCGCAGCATGGGGAGGGTGATCGCGTGCCACTGCCGGAACGGCTTGGCGCCGTCCACAGCGGAGGCCTCGTAGACCTCGTCCGGGATGGACTGGAGCCCGGCCATCAGCATCAGGAACGCGAACGGCCAGAGCCGCCAGATCGCCACGACGACGATCGAGAGGAAGGCGTTGCCGCCGATCAGCCAGAACGGCTTGTCACCGGGCAGCCCCAGGTTGTCGAACAGGAAGTGGTTCACCGCTCCCGTGTCCTTCTGCAGCATGAACTTCCAGGTGATGATGCCCGCGTACATCGGCAGCGCGTACGGCACCAGGAAAAGGGTGCGGAAGAAGCCGCGGCCGCGGAACCTGCCCTGCAGCGCGACGGCGGCGGCCATCCCGACGCCCCAGGAGATCCCGACGACGAGGATGGTGAAGCCGCAGGTGATCAGGAAGGACTGCAGCAGCGCGGCGCCGATCGACGTGTTGAAGTCGAGGGCGACCTGGTAGTTGTGCAGTCCGACGAACGGGGCCTCGCCCCAGTTGGCGATGTAGAACTTGGTGAGCTGCAGGAAGCTGATCCAGATGCCCGTGAGCATGGGCACGACGTGGATGAGCAGCTCGAAGAGGATGGCCGGTGCCAGCAGCACCAGCGGCAGCCACCATCCCTTCGGCCGGCGCTTGCGCTTCTTCGCGGGCGCCGGGACCGCGGCCGGGGTGGTGCGGACGGATGTCGTCGTCGACATGAGGCTCCTTCGGGGGTCGGACGGGAGGCCGGTCCCGGCGGCCGGGCGGGATGCACACCCACCCGGCCACCGGAGCGGATCAGCCGCCGAGCGACTGCTTGACCTGGTCCTGAGCGGTCTGCAGCGCCGCCTTGATGTCGGAGTCGGAGACCGTGCTGCCGGTCGCGATCTTGGCGAACATGTCGTTCATCGCCTTGCCGACGGTGTTCTCGAACTGGTCCTCGGCGGGCACCAGCGGCAGCGGCTTCGACATCTCGTTGTAGATCTTCTGGAACGTCGCCGCCTCGTCGGCGTTGTCGGTGAACACGGCCTTGGCGCCGTTCAGCACCGGGAGCGTGGAGAACGGCTTGCCGAGCGTGGTCTGGGTGTCCTCGCTGGTCATGAACTTCACGAACTTGAGCGCGGCGTCCTTGTTCTTCGTGTTCTTGAAGACGGACAGGTTGATGCCGGCGACGTGGCTGGCGACCGGCTTGCCGCCCTCGGGCGCGGGGAACGGGACGACGCCGTACTGGTCGGCCTTCATGCCGTTGGCGACGATCGAGGAGTCCGCGTTGTTCTGGCTGAGGATCATCGCGACCTTGCCGGTGGCGAAGTCGTTGACCGCCTGCACGCCGTTGTCGTACTGGGCGTTGGAGGTGTTGACGACCTTGTCCGTCTGCATGAGATCGAGGTAGCGCTTGATCCCATCCACGTTCTCGCTGGAGGTGAACGTCGGGTCGCCCTTGTCGTCGAACCACTCCCCGCCGTTCTGGGCGGAGTTGATGAAGGCGAAGTGCGCGTTCTCGGTGTAGCTGCCCGCGGCGAGCGAGAAGGCGTACTTGCCGCCGGTGGTCAGCTTCTTGGCGTCGGTGACCAGCTCCTCCCACGTGGTCGGCGGCTGGACGCCGGCGGCCTGGAACATCGCCTTGTTGTAGTAGAGGCCGTATGCGAGGCCGTAGAGCGGGACGCTGGTGGGCGTCTTGCCCGAGGCGCCGCCGGTCTCGAGCGCGGTCTTGACGAACTTGTCCTTGCCGCCGATGGCCTTCATCTCGCTGTCGCCGAACGGGAGGAACGCGCCGGTTGCCTGGAGCGAGGCCGCCCAGGTGTTGCCGATGTTCAGCACGTCGGGCCCCTGGCCGGAGGTGACGGCGGTCTGGATGCGCGTCTGCAGGTCGTTCCAGCCGATCACCTCGAGCTTGACCTTGATTCCGGTCTGCTTGGTGAAGTCGTTCAGCACGGGCGTCAGGACTTGTTTGTCGTTGTCGAGGCTGGTGCCCTGGTTGCTCGCCCAGTACGTGATCGTCGATCCGCTGGACGAGGATCCCGACCCCGTGCCTGTGCAGCCGGCGACCACGAGTGAGAGCGTGGCTGCCAGGGCCGCGGCGGCGATGGCGCGTTTCCTCATTGTGACTCCTTCGTCTCTTGATGGGGGCGCACAGGGCGCCGCGCTGAGCATAACTGAACCGGTTCAGTGAAGCCAAGTATTGAATTCCACCCTCGTTTGGGGTAGGGCCTCGCTGGCCACTCCCCCTCGCCGCCGGCACGGCGCGCAGCGGGCTCGAGCGATCTCGAGCGGTCGTGACATGCCGTGTGGCCGGTCCCGACGTGGCGCGTCGCGACCGCTCGGCCGCGGGCCAGCGCGGCTACGCGGCGGCGGCGGCGCGGACGCTCGTCGCGCGGACGAGGAGGGACGACCGGCGCGCGGTCGTGATCGTCGGCGCGGTGCCCGCGAGCTGGTCGAGGAGCATCCGGGTGGCGCGGCGGCCCTGCTCCTCCGGGTAGCGCGCGAGAGCCGTGATCGGGCGGGAGCCGAGCCGGCAGAGCAGGGAGTCGTCCCAGCTGGCGAGCGCCACGTCCTCCCGTCCCGCGCGGGTCAGCGCCGCCTGGGCGCCGAGCGCCAGCAGGTCGTTCGAGGTGATCACGGCCGTGATGGTGGGGTTCTCCGCCACCGCGCGGGCGGCGATCCGCTCGCCCGCCTCCATCGAGTAGTCGGACGACTCGAACGCGACGCGCATCCCGTGGGCCGCCGCCCGCGCCCGCACCGCATCCGTCCGGTCCAGCTCGTGCTCGAACTCCTCGGGACCGCGGATGTGCAGCAGACTGCGGTGGCCGAGGCCTGCGAGATGGTCGACCAGCATCCCGGCGTCGCCCGCCGCGTCGTAGAGCAGCACCCGGCCGGGCGCCAGCGGCTCCCGGTTGCCGTGCAGCACGTAGTGCAGGCCGAGGCCGTCGAGCAGCGCGGGCCGCGGGTCGTCGATGGTGATGTCGAAGAGCATGACCCCGTCGACCCGGCGCTCCGCGCTCCAGCGGCGGTAGGTGGCGACGTCGAGCCCGTCGTCCATCCCGACCATCCGCAGCAGCAGCGACAGACCGGCCGCGCCCAGCTCGGTCTCGACGCCGGCCAGCAGGCTCATGTAGTACGGCTCCGCCCCGAGGAGGCCCGGGTCGCGGCGGAGGACGATGCCGATCGCGTCGGAGCGGGCGCGGGAGAGGGCGCGGGCACTGGAGCTCGGGTGCCAGCCCAGCTCCTCGGCGAGCGCGAGGACGCGCTGCCGTGTCTCCGCGCTGACCCCCGGCTGCCCGTTGAGCGCGTAGGACACCGACGCCTTCGACAGGCCCAGGCGGTCGGCGAGACCGCCGATCGTCACGCGCGCCTGCCCTGCCACGTCGCCCTCCTTCGCGGTCGTCCGCCACGGACGGCCCGCCCCAAGAGTAGCGGCAGCTGAAGCGGTTCAGAATGCTCCCCGGCGCGCCGGACGGTTTGCCCGGACTCCGGCGTGATTCGCGACGACAGGCTCCCCGAGGTCCGGCAGAATGACGAGGAAACGCAAGGAGAGAGGCTCGTCGTGGCATCCACCGTGTTCGAACGCCGTCGTCCCGCCGAGTCCGTCGTCGCCGGCGCGCTCGCCGATGCCCGGCAGGGCGTGTACTGGATCGAGGACGCTCCCGGCGACCCGTATCCGCGCCTGACCGGCGACATCAGCTGCGACCTCGCCGTCGTCGGCGGCGGCTACTCCGGGCTCTGGACGGCGCTGCTCGCCGCGCGCGAGAACCCCGGCGCCCGCGTCGTACTTCTGGAGGGCAGGCGGATCGGCTGGGCCGCCTCCGGCCGCAACGGCGGCTTCTGCGAGGCCAGCCTCACCCACGGCGACGAGAACGGGCGCAGCCGCTTCCCCGAGGAGTTCGACCGCCTCCAGGAGCTCGGGATGGCGAACCTGGACGAGATCGAGGCGACCATCGCCGAGCTGGGCCTCGACGCCGAGTTCGAGCGCAACGGGGCGATCGACCTGGCCACCGAGCCGCACCAAATGGAGTGGCTGCGGGAGGCCGCGGCCGACGCGGGCGAGGAGGCGCGCTTCCTCGACACCGCCGCGATCCAGGCCGAGGTGCACTCCCCCACCTATCTCGCCGGGTTGCTCCGCACCAGGGACTCGGCGCTGGTCCACCCGGCGAAGCTCGCCAGGGCGCTCGCACGTGCCTGCGAGGCGGCGGGCGTCGAGATCTTCGAGCACAGCCCGGTCGAGGGCATCGGCGACGGGACCACGCTCTACACGCCGCAAGGTGTCGTCCGTTCCCAGCGCACCGCGCTCGCCACGAACGTGTTCCCGAGCCTGCTGAAGCGCAACCGGCTCGCCACGGTCCCGGTCTACGACTACGTGCTGATGACGGAGCCGCTGTCCGCCGAGCGGCTCGCCTCGATCGGCTGGTCGGGCCGCCAGGGCCTCGGCGACTCGGCCAACCAGTTCCACTATTACCGGCTCACCCGCGACAACCGCATCCTGTTCGGCGGCTACGACGCGATCTACCACTTCGGCGGCCGGGTGCGGGAGCGGTACGAGGATCGGCCGGAGACGTTCCGCCGGCTGGCTTCGCACTTCTTCACCACGTTCCCGCAGCTGGAGGGTCTCACCTTCACACACCGGTGGGCCGGCGCGATCGACACCTGCAGCCGGTTCTGCGCGTTCTTCGGCACCGCTCGCGGCGGGAAGGTCGCCTATGCGGCCGGGTACACCGGCCTCGGCGTCGCGGCCACGCACTTCGGCGCGCGGGTGATGCTCGACCTGCTGGACGGACGGAGTACGGAGCGCACCGAGCTCGCGCTGGTGAAGAGCCGCCCGCTGCCGTTCCCGCCGGAGCCAGCCGCCGCCGTCGGCATCAACCTGACCCGCTGGTCCCTGGATCGGGCCGACCACCGCGAAGGCAGGCGCAACCTGTTCCTGCGGACGCTCGACGCGGTCGGGCTCGGCTTCGACTCCTGAGTCCGCGCCCGCGCGGCATCGGCCCGGCCGGCCCGAGCCCGACGATTTGCGGCACATCGTGGGAACGACCTGGCCAGAGGCGCGATGTGTGCCAAATCGAGCGGTGGCGCCCGTCAGGCCGGCCGGGCGAGAACGGCCGCGTGCAGCGCGCCGATCGTCTCGCCGTCGTCCAGGTCGAAGCCGAGCAGCTCCTCGATGAGCGCGATCCGCTGGTAGAACACCGACCGGGACAGGTGGCTCGCCGCCGTTCTCGCGCGGCATCGGCCCGGCCGGGCCCCACAATTTGCGGCAAATCGTGGGAACGACCCGGCCAGAGGCACGATGTGTGCCACATCGAGCGGGGGCGCCCGTCAGGCCGGCCGGGCGAGAACGGCCGCGTGCAGCGCGCCGATCGTCTCGCCGTCGTCCAGGTCGAAGCCGAGCAGCTCCTCGATGAG